>JAKABH010000004.1 GCA_021801925.1 Thermoplasmata archaeon
GTTCGCGCGGGGGGTGGCGGGGTCGGAGGCGGGGCGATTGCCTTGAAGCGCGCGATCGCCTCGACCGGCTCCGGATCGACCCCGCCCCGCTCCGCGAGGAACAGGCTCACGTGATCTCCAAGGGCGATTCCCCCGACGATCGCCTCGAGCCGATCCGACCCCGTGAGCGCCACCCGCACGACGCGGACCCCCCGTTCGGCGAGGAGGCTCCGTACGGCGTCGGCGAGGCGGGGGGCGGGCGGGCGGGCCTCGTCCCAGAGCAGCTGGACCACCGCGAGCCGCCCGGCCTCGCGCCGGGAGAGGGCCGCCCAGGCGACGACCGCGTTGTGCAGGATCTCGGGGCTCTCGTCAAAGACCGCCAGCCGCTTCGCGTTCTCCTCGAACTGGGTCGCCCAGCGGCGCGCAACCCCCGCGAAGTCGCTGTCGGCGTAGAGGAACGGCAGCCGGGGCCCGATCGCCTCGGCGATCCGGGCCGCCGGGCCGCGGGGCCGCGCGCAGGCCGCCACGTAGCTACGGAGGCCCTCGGCGACCCGACGGACTCGTTCGTCGTTCGACTCGGGGAACCACGGGTCCAGGAGGCCAAGGAGGCCCCCCAGGATCGATCCGACCGCGGCGCGGGGCGGCCGGCCCGGCGGCAGCGGGAGCATCGGGACGCCGTCGCGGGCCGCGCGCTCGGCGAGGGCGCCGCCGCTGGTCACGACGACGCGCGGGGCGCCGACACGGGCCGCGGCGTCGTAGGCCTGGAGCGCCTCCGTCGTGTTCCCGGAGTAGCTCACGACGACGACCCGCGCCCGGGCGTTGACGGGGGCGGGCAGCCCGGGCGACCGGACCACGATGAGCGGCCCCGACGCCTCGGCGTCGACGAGGCCCCGCACGAGCTCCCCCGCGATCCCGGATCCGCCCATGCCGACGACATACAGCGGCGCCGGGGTCGATTCCGAGGGGATCGACAGTTCGCGCCCGAGGCGGAAACCCTCGAGGAAGGCGCTCGGCATCGCGGCGGCCAGGGCGCGGAGGCGGTGCAGACCGTCCGGGGCGGCGTGCGGCATCGGGGGGTCCTCGGCCCGGTGGCCTTAGCGCTTGCGCGCCCCCTCGACCGAAGGTTCAAGAGGCGGCGACCCGTGGTACGGACGTCCGACGGTCTTTGGACCGGGCGGCGAGGTCGCTCGTGAGGTCGCATGCCGAGGCCGGTCCTCCTTCGGGGTCGCCGCGGATGTCGACCGGCAACGCCGACCTCGATCGCATGCTCGAGGGGGGCCTCCTGCCCCGCCGGCCCTACCTCGTCGTCGGCGCGTCCGGGACCGGCAAGTCGACGCTCGCCCTCCAGTTCCTCTGCGACGGGGTCCGGCGCGGGGAGCGGGTGCTGTTCGTGACCCTGGAGGAGCCCCCGAACGAGATCGTCTGGAACCACCGGGCGCTCCTCCCCGAGCTGGCGGAGATCGACGTCTTCGATGCGATCCCCGACGTGATGCGGTACGAGCGCACCCCGTTCAAGGACATCGCCTCGGTCCGCGCGGCGGTCCCGTTCGGGAGCATCGACCCGACGATCCGCCGTACCCCCGAGCTGACGAGCGTCGAGGTGACGATCTCCGCGCTGGAACAGATGCTCCGCACCGAGGTCCTCCGGAAGGGGTACCGCCGGGTCGTCGTCGACTCGCTCACCGCCCTCCAGTACTTCTGCATGAAGGGGTACGACCCGGCCCTCGGCGCCCAGTCGTTCCTCCGCTTCCTTTCGGATCTCCGCGTGACGACCCTGCTGACCGTCGAGTCGCCCCTCGAGGACTTCGAGACTCCCGAGCAGATGCTCGCCCGGGGGGAGATCCGCCTGTTCCGGTGGGAGGCGGACGGGGTGACCGTGCGGGCGATCGGGGTCGAGAAGTTCCGCGGGAGCTCCCACGACGTGCGGCTCCACCCCTACCGGATCGGCCCGCACGGGATCGACATCAATCTCGGGGCCACGATCTCCCGCGACACGCAGGCCGTCGTCGCCGAGCTCGCGGTCGGCCCGACCGACACCGGCGAGCCGCCGCTGCACGAGCCGAGCCCGGTCGAGCTGCTGGAGATCGAACTGCGCGACCTCCAGACGATCGGCCGCGGCCTTGGGCCGATCCGAGCGGCCGTCGAGGCCGCGCTCGCCGCCGCCCGCGCCGGGGAGCTCGGCGAGGCGGCGCACCACCTGGCCCGGGCGCTGGCCGAGGCCTCCGTCCCTCCGGACGAGAGCGCGATGCTCCACCACACGCTCCCCCCTCCGGGGGAGGCGGCCCTGGCGCGGATCCTGGCCCGCGCGGAGGCGACGCGGGTGGGGATCGCCCCGGCCCGGCTGCCCGAGCCGCCGATCCTCGCGGCCCAGCTGATGCGGCTGCTCGCGGAGGCCCTCCCGGCCGCTCCCGGCCCCGAGACGCTGCCCCCGGAGGGGCCCACCTCGCTCCCGACCTCCCCGTCCGAGGCGACCCCCTCCCCGGCCCCGGAGACGTTCGGCGAGCCGGCCGCCGCCGTGTTGGCCTCCGCGGCGCCCGTCGAGGATGGGCGAGATCCGCACGGCGCTCGGCGTGTCGACGGAAACCTCCCGCCCGGCTCTCTCCCTCCCGAAACCCCCGCCGAGCCGCCGACCGTTGCGACGGAGGAGCTCCCGGGCGCCATCGCCTCCCCGCTCCGCCCGCTCCCCTCCGCGGCCGCGCCGTCCGGACCGGCGGCGGCGGTCCCCGGGATCGGGGATGCCGCCGGCCCCGGCCCGTCGGGCGGGCCGACCCCGACGAACGGCGGTCCGAGCACGGGGGGGGCGTTCTCTCCCGTCTCCCACCCGACGCCGCCCTTCGGCACCCCCGCGCCGCCGTCGACTCCCGCCCCCGCCGACGTCGCGTCTCCCCGGATCCCGACGACGGGGCCGACCGCCTCCGGGCCGGAGGAGCCCCCTTCGCCAACAAGTTCCGGAGCGGAGCGTCCGGCCCCGCCTCCGATGCCGACAGGTACATCCCCCGCCTACGAACCGCCGACCCCCGCTCCCCCCGCTCCCGAGGAGTCGGCGTCGAGCGACGAGGCGCGCCCCGGCCTCCGCCCGGCGGCACCGGTCGAGGGGACCGCCGCGGCGGTGGCGGGGCTTCCGCTCCCGGCCGCCTCCTTAGGTCCCCCGGGCCGGCCCGTGGAGTCGGCGCCGTCGGCGGGCCCCGCCCGGTTCCCGCCGCACCCAGCCCCGTCGGCCGCCGCTCCGGATCTCCTGCATCTCCCCCTCCCCGCCCGCCCATCCTTGCCGGTCGTGCCGCGATGGGACGAGGCCGGCGGCGTCGCCGCCGCTCCGGGGTCCGACGGCCCTCGAACCTCCTCCCGCTCGGTGGCCCCCGAAGCCGAGCCGTCGGCGCCGCGGAAGCGAAAGCGGGCCGCCGGCCCGCCCCGCCGGCGCGGCCCGGCCGTCGCCGGTACCGGGGAGGCGACGTCGGTCGAACCGGACCCATCGTCGGGCCCGGCGCCGGCGAAGGCGAGGCGGAAGTACGTACGCAAGAAGAAGGCGCCGCCCGTGCTGGCGGCGACCCCCGGCCCCGCTCCCGAGGGGGGGACCGCCGCCCCGCCGCCGGACGGGCCCGAACCGGCGCCGGCCGGACCGATCCCCGCGCCCGCTGATCCGGCGGATGTTCCGTCGCGGGATCCCCCGGAGGCGACGTGAGCGCGCCGATCCCCACCCCGACCGTGGAGCGGGTCGCCACGGGGATCCCCGGCCTCGACCGGATGCTCGGCGGCGGGCTCGTCGGGGGGCGGCCCTACCTCCTGACCGGGGGGACCGGGAGCGGGAAATCGCTGGTCGCGCTCACCTTTCTCCTGGAAGGGATCCGCCGCGGGGAGGAGGTCCTCCTGGTGGCGGTCGACGAGCCGCCGGGGGAGATCATGGAGAACGTGCGAACGTTCGGCTGGGATCTCTCGGCGGTCCACACGCTCGACGCGAACCCGGGAGTGAAGGCGTTCCGCCGCACCGCGGCGGTCCAGGAGATCCGCGCCCTCAACGACCTCAAGACGATGCGCGACATCGCGCAGGAGGGCAAGCGAACCTCCGACCCGGAGGATATCGCGATCCAGGGGATCCAGCTCAAGCTGCGCCAGCAGATGGACGGGGGTCGCTACACCCGGGTCGTCGTCGACTCGATGACCTCGATCCGGCGGTTTGCGGTGAAGTCGTCCGCCGACCCCCAGGCGGAACGGACCGAGATCCAGTCGCTGCTGCGGTTCCTTTCCGAGTCCGGCGTCACGACGCTGATCACCGCGACCCCGAGCAACCCGGCGCTCCTCACGCCCGAGGAGATCCTCACCCGCGGGGAGATCCTCCTGACCCGCAAGTGGATCGGCGACCGGTCCGTCCGTCAGGTGAAGATCGTGCGGATGCGCGGCTGCGCCCACGACCCCGAGCGGCGGCCGTTCGTCATCGGCCCCCGCGGCGTCGTGGTCGGGTAGCCGGCCCCCGAGACGGGGATCGTCCGGCTCGGGGCCGGGCGGGGCGCGGGGCCGCGCGGGCCGGGCGGCGGAGGGGGGAGCCCGGCGGCGACGCTACGGGAGGACCGACGGGTCCCGGGCCAGGAGCCGACCGGCCGCCTCCGCGTAGCGGGGGTCGGCGAAGACCGTGATCGCCGAATCGGCCGGGGCGCGCGTCGCGAGGAGGAGCCAGAGGCTGGGCTCGCGGAACGGGAACGTGGTGCGGCCGTCGGCGTACAGGGCGATCTCTCCCCACTCCCGGGCGGGATCGCCGCGCGGCGCCAGGCTCGCTAGGTCGAGCAGGACCGTTCCCGGCGGGGCCCCGAGGCGCGCGGCGAGATCGTCCTCCAGCGCCCGGCGCCGGGGCGGGTCGTCGAGCAGCCGCTGCCAGCGACGGAGCTCGCCCCGCGCCGGCTTCGGCCAGCCGAAGACGCGTTTGTAGAGGCGACGGGCGAGGATGCCTTCGACGAGCGCCGTCGTCCGCCCCCCCGCCGCCGGCAGCCGGACGAGCCATTCCGCATCGGTCCATCCGAACGTCGCGCGGGCCGTCTCGGGGAACCCCGGGGAGCGCTCGAGGGCGGCCTGGGCCATCGCCTCGGCCGACCGCACGGTCTTGTGGTAGTAGACGGTCTGGTACATGAGGGCCCGACCGACCAGGAACCCCTCGACCGCGCCCCGGCCCTTCTCCGCGAAGACGACCCGCGGCCCCGCCCGCCGCAGGGTCTGGAGCAGCCGGACCGCATCGATCGCTCCGTGGGCGACCCCGGTGTAATGGGCGTCCCGCTGGAGGTAGTCGATGCGGTCCGCATCGACGGCGCCGTGGAGGAGACCGCCCCACCACCGCGGTCGCGCCTTCGCCCCCGCGGGATCGACCAGGTCCGCCACCTCGCGGGGCCGGAGACCGTGCCGCTCGAGGAGCCGCGGGATCTCGCCGGACGGGGCCGGCCCGATCCCGAGGATGCGGGCCCGCGACAGCCGCTCGTGGCCGTGCCCGAGCGCCTCCTCCATCGACGCGTCGAACGTGTGGGAGAACGGACCGTGTCCGAGATCGTGCAGCAGCGCGGCGGTCCGCAGGAGGGCGGCGGCGTTCGCGTCGAGCCCGAGCGTCTCGGCCATCTGACCGGCGACCCAGTACGTGCCGAGCGAATGCTCGAGCCGGGTGTGGTTCGCCCCCGGAAAGACGAGGTGGGCGAAGCCGGTCTGGCGGATCCCCCACAGCCGCTGGAACTCGGGGGTGTTCACGAGCGCGAGGGCCGCCTCGTCGAGCACGACCGTCCCGTGCACGGGATCGAAGATCGTCTTGCGGGGAGCGGCGACGCGGGCGGCGCGGGACACGCCGTCCGGAGCCGTTGCGGCGGATAAGCGGCCCCGGGGGGCCGGGGACGGGCCCGTTCCTAGCCGGGTCGAGCCAATGATTTATCCCGCCCAGCGGCTGATAGACGGCCATGTCCTCGCCGGCGAGCGACGGCGCCGCACCTTCGCCTCCGGCGGCCCGGTCCCTCGACGACCTGCGCCGGGGCTACCGGGAGGCCGCGAGCGCCGAAGCCTCCCCCGACCGCGAGCAGTACGTCTCCCTGCTGAAGCGGTTCCTGGCCGACGCGGAGGCCCGGGCCGACGCGCTCCCGCCGGTCGGCGAGGAGTTCGGGCCGATGCTCGACGAGACGGCGATGGCGTTCTATCGCGCCGGGCTACCGGCGCTCGCCCGACGGGCCGTCGATCTCGGCCTCGCGGCCGACCCCGGCTCCGTCCCGCTCCTCCACCACAAGGCGCTCGTGCTCCTCGCCCAGAACGACGATCTCCCCGAGGTCGTCTCCCTCGTCGACCGCGCCCTCGTCGCGAGCCCCCACGACCGGGCGCTGTGGGGGACGAAGGGCGATGCGCTCCGCCTGCTCGAGCGACCCCGCGAGGCGGTCGAGGCCTACCTCGCCGCGCAGCAGCTCGACCCCGATTCGACGCAGTACGTCGACCGGGCCCTCAAGGTCGCTCCGAACGATCCGACGGCGCTCCGCGTCAAGCTCGACCTTGCCCGCTCCTCCGGGGGCGATGCCGGTGCGCTGCAGGCGGCCGAGGAGCTGCTCAAGGGATCGCCGAACGACCCCGAACTGCTCGGCGCGCGGGCGCGCCTGCTCGAGGGACTCGGCCGCCCGGCCGACGCCCTCGAGGCGCTGGACGCCGCGCGGGCCAACGGCTTCGCGGAGTCGACCGATCCCGCGCTCCGGATCCGGCTGCTGTTCGAGCTCGGCCGCGACGCGGACGGGACCGTCGCCGCCCGGCAGCTCACCGAGGCCGCGGCGCCGCCCAGCCCCGCGGCGCTCGCGGAGATCGCCCGGCGGACGGCCGAGAAGGCCCCCGAGGTGGCGCTGCGCGCGCGGGAACGGCTCGCCGAGGCGGAGCCGAGGAATCTTCAGAACCTTAAGGAGCTGCGGGCGCTCGCCGTCCGCCTCGACCAGCCGGAGGTCGCCCTGGCGGCGTGCCGCACGCTCCTCGAGGTCCAGCCGGACCACCTGGAGGCGCTGGCGGGCGTCGCCGAGCTCGAGGCGGCCGGGGGCCGGATCGACGAGGCGATTGCCGCCTACCGCACGATCGGCCGCCTGCAGCCTCAGGCCGTCGCGGAACTCCGGAGGGGGCTCGAGCTCGCCCGGCGGGAGCACCGCGACGCCGCGGTCCTCGAGTTCGCGACGGCGATCCTCGCCGCCGAGCCGACCGACGTCGCCGCCCAGGTCGAGCTCGCGCGGGCGCGGGCCGACTCGGGTGACGCCGCGGGGGCCCTTGCGCTGTACGACGCGCTACTCGCCGCGCATCCGGGGCAGCTGCCGTACCTCCTCGAGAAGCGGCAGGTCCTCGCCCAGAGCCGCGACCCGGCCCAGCTGGCCCCGGTGCTCGACGAGCTGTTCCACCTCGACCCGACCCGCACCGACGTCGCCGTGGAGCGGGGGAACCTCTACCTCGGCCTCGCCTACGATCGCCCGACCGGCTCGGACGAGCGGGAGCGGGCGGCGCGGACGGCGCTCGTCGCCTACGAGCGGGCCTCGGGCGACGCCGAGGCGGCCCCGGTCGCCGAGCTCGGGATCGCCCGCGCCTCCCGGCTCGTCGGCGACCACGACCGGGCGGTCCGGTCGTACACGGCCTTCCTCGATCGTCCCGAGAACCACTCCCGCCCCGACGTCCTGAAGGAGCTCGGGAGCACCCTGCTGGAGGTCGGCCGCTACGGGGCAGCCCTCGACGTCTACCTGCGCGCGATCCGCGCCGGCGGCGACGATCCCGAGCTCCGATGGGGCGCCGTCGACGCCCTCGACCACCTGAACGAGGGGGCCCGGGCGCTGCCGATCCTCGAGTCGTTGCTGAAGGAGGAGCCGGAGAACCCGCTCTACCTGCGTCGGCTCGGCCAGGTGCTGTTGCACCTCGGCCGGCGGGAGGAGGCGATGCGGGCGCTGCAGCGCGCCGTCGCCGGTGCCGGCTCGGACGCCCACGCCTACTTCGAGGTCGCCGAGGCGCTGCGGGCCCAGGGGGCCTACGCCGACGCCGTCGACTACTTCAAGCGGGGTCTCGCCGTCGAGCCGAAGAGCCCCCACGGCCGCGTCGCGCTCGCCGAGACGCTGACCCAGACGGGCCAGTACACCGAGGCGATCCAGATCACGGACCCGCTGCTGAAGGAGGACCCGAACAACGTCGCCGGCTGGAAGGTCCGCGCCGACGCGTGGCGCGCCCTCGGTCGACCCGCCGAGGTCCTCTACTCGCTCCAGGCGATCCTGCTCTTAGAGCCGGACCACGCCCCGTCGCTCCTCGAGAAGTACCGGCTCCACCACGACGCCGGCGAGACGCGGGAGGCCTACGAGGTGCTCACCCGGCTGCTCGCCACCGCCGCCCCCGAGGCCCAGGACGCGAACCTCCACCTCGAGCGCGGCGATCTCGCAGCGCGGCTCGGCCTCACCGAGGAGGCGAACCGGTCGTACGAACGGGCCGCCGAGATCGATCCCACGCTCCGGGCCGAGATCGCGATGCGCCGCGCCCGGCTCCGGCTCACCGCCGGCCGCCCCGACCTCGCCCTCGAGGTCCTCGAACCCGGCGCGGGCGACGGGCCGGCCGCGCCGCCCACGACCGGCCTGTTGCTGCTCCGCGCCGAGATCCTGACGGCCCTCGAGCGGCCGTCGGAGGCCCGCGCGGTCTTCGAGGAGGTGCTCGGACGGGACCCGAAGTCCCCCGTCGCGCTCGCGGGGGTCGGCCGCACGATGCTCGACGAGGGCCGCCACGCGGAGGCGGCCGACTACCTGCGCCGCGCGCTAGGGAAGGGTCCGGCGCACGAGCCGACGTACCTCCTGCTCGCCGAGGCCGAGAGCGGCGCCGGCCATCTCGACCGGGCGGAGGAGGCGCTCCGCCAGGGAACGGCCGCCCTTCCGAAGAGCACCGCCCTCTGGGCGAGGCTCGGCGAGGTCGGCATCGCCCGGCAGAACTGGGCGGGCGCCGCCACCGCCTACCAGCATGCGCTCGCCCTCGCCCCGGGGTCGGCGCCGACGCTGCTCCGGGCGGGGTTCGTCGCCGAGCGGCTCGAGCATCCGCACGAGGCGCTCGCCTTCTACGAGCGGGCGACGGAATGCGAGCCGCAGAACCCGCAGGCGTGGACGAGCCGCGGGCTCGCCGAGCTGGCGACCGGCCGGCCGGCCGACGCCGGAACGTCGTTCGATCGCGCCCTCGCCCTCGATTCCGACTTCGCCGCGGCGAAGGAGGGACGCAAGCTCGCCGTCGAGAAGACCCGGGACCAGCAGGTGCAGCGGTACGGGCGGGAGGCGCTCCTGCTCGAGGCCCGTCTCAACCGGCCGGTGACGAAGAACGACCTGTTCGTGACGCTCCACGTCCCGTTCGAGTTCCTGGAGCCGGTCCTGTCGGCGATCGGCCGGAGCCCGCCGATCGCCCTCGACCGCCTCTCCGCCGAGGAGGTCCGCGAGCTCGAGAACGGATCGTACCAGCTCATCGCCGCCGCGCTCGAGCGGCGCCCGCCGGGGATCGAGCACCGAGGCCTCACGCTCGCCGACGTCGCCGTCCTTTCGCCGCCGACCGCCACCCTCGAGCAGCTCCAGCGCCTCTTCGGCTATCTGCGCGCCGTGCTCGAGGCCGACCTGCGGCCGGAGAACCTGGAGCTCGCCCCCGATGTCGAGGAGCTCGCCCGGCGGGCGCTGGTCCTCCCGGCCGCGCAGCGGACGCTCTTCCAGCTGGTGCGGACGCTGCGTGTCGGGATCTACAAGGCGCGGCTCATCAAGGTCGTCGAGGAAGCCGGCGCCACGATCCGCGCCCCCCTCCCGACGCTCGACCTCGCCGCCTACGGCCCCGAGTTCCGCGGGGGGCCCGGGGCCGCGCCTCCCGCGGGCGGCGCGAGTGCCCCCGACGACGGGGAGCGGTTCTTTGCGCCCGAGAACGTGCCGGCGACGGCCGCGGCCCGGCCGGTCCCGGGCCCGGCCCCGACCGGCCCCGGCCCGTCGGCCGCCCCCGCCGGCGTGGCGCGGTGTGTCGGCTGCGGAGGGATCGCCTCCGTCCGCCACGTCTGCGGTGCCCCCCTCTGCCAGCATTGCGCCGGCGAGTTCCCCCGCTGCCCAAAGTGCGGGGATCCGGTCGGACCGGCCTCGGTCGTACCCCTCGCCGGGGGGGCGGCCCGGCCCCCCGCCGGCGGTGCCCCGGCGCCGCCGGCGCGGGCCGTCGGGGGGGTGAAATCGTTCCTCGGCCGGGGGAAGGAGAAGGGCGGAGGGAAGGCGCCCCCGGCCCACGCCCCCGTCGCCCACGCTCCCCCCGCCCCGGCCCACGCTCCCATGGCCCACTCGCCCGCCGCCCCGGCCCCCTCACCGCCGCCCCGGACCGGCGCTCTCCCCTCCTCCAGCGGCGGGGCAGCGTCCGCGAACCGGGCCGGCGTGCCGTCGGCGAAGCCCCCGATCCCGCCGTCGTCCGCCGGTCCGCGACGGAACCCGCCGCCGGCCGCGGTGCCCCCGGGCGGGACCGACGCCAAGGCGCCCCGTCCCGGGGCGACGGCGGTTCCCGAGCCACCCGCTCCGCCTCCGTCGGCGCCCCGGCCCCGGCGGGAGAAGATCGACGACGAACCGCGCCTGTGAAGCGCCCCTCCGCCCGCCCGCTCACCCTAATATAAGGGGGGTTTCCTTTTCGAGCGAGGGTAGATGTCGACCGCGAATTCCGGGGGCGCCGGGGCCCGTCAGGGTGCGAGCGCCTACGTCATCACGGCGCTCTTGCTGGTCGCGGCCGCGCTCCTGTTCGTCGGCATCTATCTGGCGCTGCCGGCCGGACAGCACTTCGATGCGCTGCTCTGGATCGGCGCGCTTGCCCTCGTCTTCGCGCTGGCGAGCTACCTGCTCGGCTCCGTCTCCCGCGACCCGGCCGCCCAACGGTCGGTCGCCTACGGGTTCATGGGGATGGGGTTCGCCACGCTCTTCCTCACGGTGGGGCTCGGACCGACCTACGGCGTCGAGAGCCAGCTCGGCGAGATCGAGGGACTCATTGTCCTCCTCCTCCTGGTCGTCGTCGCGGTCGCCGGCATCGCCTGGCGGGCCCGCAGCCGCGTCCAGGACCAGGCGCGCGAGGCCGAGCAGGTCGCCTGGCGCGACCAGGCGTCCGCGCCGTCCGCCTTCTCCTACGCGGCCGCGAACGGCCCGAACGTTCCGGCCCAGGTCCAGCCTCCTTCGCCGCCGGGCGGCGCCCCGCCCCCGCGGAGTCCCTAGCATGGCGACCGCCCCGATGACCCCCGGCGCCCCGCCCCCCGTGAACTGCCCGAAGTGCGGCCAACCGGTCCCCCCCGGCGCTCGCTTCTGCGCCGCCTGCGGCGCGTCGCTCGCCCCGGCCACGGCGCCGGCCGCCCCCGGCGCCGCCCCGGTCGACCTCCGACAATCGGTCGACCAGAGCCGCGGCACGCTGAAGCGGCTCCAGCTGCTCGTCCCGGGGTTCCGGGCCTATCGACAGGGCGAGGACCTCCGGGCGGCCGACAGCCTGCTCCGCCGCCAGGTCGCCGACACGCTTCGTTCCGCGCGGGCGACCCTCGAGAACGCGCGCAGCGCGCTCGTCGGGGCGGGCCAGTTCGCGGCGCTCACCGACCTCGCCCCCCTGCTCGCCGACCTGCAGCGGCTCGAGGGGGAGATCCGCCACGCCGAGCAGGGCTACTCGGGGATCTCCCCGACGCTCCGCATCAATCCCCAGCAGCTCGACCGGCTCTACGAGTACGACTTCGGTTTTGCCCAGGCGGGCGATCGGCTCGCCCAGACCGTGGCGCCGCTCCCGACCGCGGCGGTGACGCCCGGGGCGCCGGGGGTGGCGACGATCGTCGCGACCGCCCGGACCGAGGTCGCCCAGCTCGAGACGGCGTTCAAGGCCCGACTCCAGGCGATCGAGGGGGTCCGGGTCGGCTGATCCCGGGGTGACGTTCCATGGTGACCAACAACCCGATCCCGCCGAAGGGCGGCAGTCTGCTCGGGGCGACGACGATCAACTGGGAGGACGTCTACAAGGGACCGAACGTGATGTGGCGCGTCCCCCGGAACATCCGGTGGGGCGACAACATCGTCGTCCGGGAGGACGAGACGGCGGTCTTCTACCGGGACGGGAAGGTGCTCGCCTACCTCGACCGTCCCGACCGGTACGCCCTCACCTCGCTCAACGCCCGCCTGGTCGGCGGCCTGGTCCAGGCGCTCTCGGGAGTCCGGCAGGAAGCGGAGGTCTACTATCTCCAGCGCCGCATCCTGGACGGCAAGTTCGGCTCGAGCGAGCCGTACGTCTTCCGGGACCCCGACTTCGGCCTCGTGAACCTCCGGGTCTTCGGCGCCTACCGCTGGCGGGTCGGCGCGCCGGACAACTTCATCAACCAGTTCGTCGGGACGTTCGGCGCGGCGACGACCGCCGATGTCGAGGCCCGGCTCCGGGACCAGATGGTCCTGCTCGTCTACAACGTCCTCGGCAAGATGAAGGAGCAGGGGATGCGGGTCACCGACCTGGCCTCCAACCTCTCCACGATCGAGCAGGCCGTCCTCGGCTCCGCGCCCCAGCATTTCGGTCAGTTCGGCGTCGAGCTGAACCAGCTCCAGGGGCTGTCGATCAACCTCCCCGACGAGGTCCAGAAGGCGATCAACACCCGTTCGGAGATGGGCGTCCTCGGCGTCAACTACATGCAGTACCAGGCCGGACAGGCGCTCACCACGGCGGCGGCGAACCCGTCCGGCGGGGCCGGGGCGACCGTCGGGGCGGGGGTCGGGCTCGGCGCCGGCCTCGGGATGGGCTACGGCATGGTCGGTCAGATGCAGGGGATGTACGCCCAGGGCGGCCCCTCGACCCCGTGCAGCCGCTGCGGGGCGCTGATCCCGGCCGGCGTCCGGTTCTGCCCGTCGTGCGGTGCCCCCGTCGGAGGGGCGCCGGCGGCGGGCCCGGCCGGCGGCGGGGGCACCCCGTGCCCGAAGTGCGGCCAGGTCGCCCCGCCGGGCACCAAATTCTGTCCGAACTGCGGCGCCTCGATGGCACCGCCGCCGCCCCGGCGCTGCCCGAAGTGCAACGCCGAGGTGGCGGGCGGGGCGAAGTTCTGCCCGAACTGCGGCGCGGCGGTCCCCCCGTAGGGGAGCCGGGAGCCCTCCATGTTCTGCCCGAAGTGCGGCACGGCGCTCCCCGACGGCGCGGCGTTCTGCCTCCGCTGCGGCGCCCCGATCCCCGGCGCCGCGCCCGGCGGCGGCTCCCCGGGGGGCGCGTCACCGCCCGCGGCCGCCGCGGCCGGTTCGTCGCCCGCCCCGACCGGCCCCCAATCGCTGAAGTGCCCCTCGTGCGGCGGCCCGCTCCACCCCGAATTCGGGGAGATGGTCATCACCTGCGACTACTGCGGCAGCTCGGTAACCCTCGGCGGGAACGGCTGGAAGGAGATCAACAAGCACACGATGCTGCCGCTCAAGATCGCGGACGCGGCGGCGGCGCTCGCGGTGGTGCGCGCGCACGTCGACGCCGGGTTCTTCCACCGGAAGGACTTCGAGGAGTCGAAGGTGGGCGACCCCACGCTGCGGTTCGTCCCGTTCTGGATCGTGCCGACCTCCGCGTCGACGACGTACCAGTACCAGGCGGTCGCGACGACCGTCGGCGCCACCGTCGGCACGATCGCGGCGGCGGAGCTGCTCGGCTCGGCGCTCGGCGGCGAACGGGGCGGCGGCGGGTTCGTCGCGATGCCGATCCTCGCCGGTCCGGTGGTGAACCCCACGCGGTCGGAGACGATCTCGGGCCAGTTCGAGTATCCCGTGATCGCCGTGAAGTCGATGAACGCCTACCAGCCGAAGGATTACGCCTTCGGGCTCGGCGACCGGACGTTCTTCGACAAGAAGGCGATCCCCGGCGGCACGCCGGTGCTCAACGGGGACGTCGGCGAGGACGCCGCCCAGCACGCGGCGAAGGCGTTCGTCGAACAGCTCCAGTCGGAGACGGCGCACAAGAAGCACCACATGGTCTCGAAGCTCCAGACGAGCGTCGAGCTCTCGGAGGGCGAACTCCTCCACGCGCCGGTCTGGACGTTCGTCCTCGAGCGGAAGGGCCAGCGGACGACCGTGCTGGTCGACGCCCACCAGGGACGGGTCATCCAGACGTTCTAGGACCCCTCCGCCGGCCCGTACGGGTTTAAGAGCGGTGCGGCCACTACGCGGAGGCATGGGGTCCCCGACGGGGGCGGCGGCGATCGCGGTCGGGCTGCTCCTCGTGGTCGGGGCCGTGCTCGGGAGCGCCGCCGGCGTTGGGTCCGCCGCGCCGCCCACGCGCGCCGCCGCCCCGCGGGCGGCCGACCTGGGGCCGTCGAGCCTTGCCCGGGCGGAGCCCGGATCTTCCGCCCAGCCCCACCCATACCTCGACGCGGGGCACGTGGCGCGCACGGTGTTCGTGAACTACAACGCCTCGATCCCGGGCGGCTTCGCGTCGACGGTCGCCGACTGGTACCTCGGGCCGGGCGCCTACGTCCCGTCGACCGGACGGCTCTGGCTTCCGAGCCTGGACGAACCTGTGGAGCAACCGATGCCGCCCTCGGCGCCCGCGGTGTTGTTCGATCCGACGACCAACTCCTTCACCGGGGTCGTCCCGGCCCTCTCGAACGTCTCCGATCTCGTCTACGATCCGCAGAACGGCTTCCTCTACGCTGCCCAGCCGTTCACCGACTCCGTCGGCGTCTTCAACCCGTCGACCGGCACCTGGGCCGCGCCCCCGATCCCCGTGGGACACTACCCGTATCGGATGGTTTTGGATGCGCAGGCCGATTTGCTGTTCGTGGCGAATCTGCAGTCGGACAACATCACGGCGGTGAACACCAGTACGCAGAGCGTGTATGGGTCGGGTATCTCGCTGTTTGCCGCTCCCATTGACCTCGCCTACGACAATGCGAACAACTCGCTGTTCGTCGCCTATCTCAACAGCTCGTCGTTGTCTATCTTCAACGCCAGCACCTATGCGCTGCTGGCCGCGCCGGTCTTGCCTGGTGATGCTGGCGGAATCGCCATCGCATCTCAGGCAGATACTGTTGCGGTCTCAAGCCCCCTAAAAGGATCCCTCACACTCCTGAACGCGAGCAGCTACCTTACGATTTTCGGATTCCTTTCTGTAGGAAAGGGTGTTGGTGCGGTAACCTCAGTCGATAGCGGCACCGAGTTCCTGCTCGCGAACAGCAGTGGATCCGACCTTCGAATCGTAAACGCTACGTCCGGCGCGGTTTCCTCCGCTTCGATAACCGTGGGACAGGGGCCGACCTCGTTCGACCGGATCGGGGGAACGACCTATGCTTGGGCGACCGGGAGCCATGTCCTAACCGCGGTCTGGTCCCTCAACGCTAGTCAGTCGACGCTTTCCCCCAGTTTGACCGCAGAGCCCACCGCGGTCGCATGGGACCCGTCGATCAACAGCACCGTTGTCGGCGATACGGATGGATCCTCCCTCTCGTTCGTCGCGGCCCAGAACTTGACGCCGACCGCGGCCGCAATGGCGCTCCCCTCTGCCCCCGTGTCGTTGGCCCCGGTTCAGGGCAGTTCCGAACTGTTGGCGGGCCTCGTAAGGGGGTTGGCGGAAGTCAACCTCTCCACGAGATCGATCCTCAACATCTCGACCACGGGCGGCGCAGACCAGGCGGTGCTGTACGACCCGGCAACCGGGCTCGTTTGGACGCTCAACGCGGGGCAGGGCCTCTTGGCCTATCGCGTGTCGAACCTGAGCCTCGCCTTCTCGGTGGGGATCGGAGGTCTGTCGGGGATCGAGTCGATGGCGCTCGACCCGACCACCGATCAGCTGTTCGTTCCGGTCAACGACTCCGGCGTGCCCTCGATCGCGATCGTGGACGCCGCGAACGGAACGGTCTCGAACGGAGACGCGGCCTCCGTCCCCGGGGTGACATCGGTCGCCTTCGATCCGGCGGACAACACCGTCTACGCTCTCGGGGCGAACCTCTCCCTCCTCAACGCCACGACCGGCCTCCCCTTGCCGCGGTCGATCCTCCTCGCGCCGCATGGGATCTCGGGGACGATCGTCTACGACTCGGCCCGGGAGGCGCTCTACGCCACCACCTTCTCCTCCCCCGGGGAGGTGGGCACGGTGACCGCCATCGACGGGCGGTCCGTTCCGGCATCGTACAGCGGAGCGTCGACGATCCCGGTCGGGCAGAGCCCTAGCTCCTTGACGGTCGTCCCCGGTCCCGGGAACGCCACGGGCTCGGAGATATGGGTGGCGAACCTGCAGTCCGGCACGCTCTCGGTCATCGCCAACTCGCCGCCCCGGATTCTTGGGTTCTCGGCCGCCTCCCCGGTGATCGACCTCGGCGAGCGGGCTTCCTTCACCGTGTCGGCCACGGGCGGCGCCGGCCCGTTGCGCTTTGCCTATTCCGGTCTCCCTCCGGGATGCAGCTCGGCCGATGCGCCCGTGCTCTCGTGCACTCCCTTGACGACCGGGGCGTTCAACGTGACTGTCGTGGTGACGGATTCCCTCGGTGGGAATGCCACCGCGGAGACCGCGTTCACCGTCGGGACCGCGCTGTCGGTGGTGGGAACGTTCGGGGTCCAGACGTTCCCCGTCGTCGATGTCGGCTACCCGTTCTCGATGCTGGCGGCGGGCCAGGGCGGTGTGGCCCCGTACACGTACGTTTGGTCGTTCGGGGACGGAACCAACGGGACGGGCGCGGGCTCCTCCCACCTCTACACCGCGGTCGGAGATTACGTGCTGACGGTCACGGTGACCGATTCCGTCCGGGCGACCGTCTCCGCCTCCTGGGCAGTGACGGTCGTCCCCGACCCGTCGATCGCGATCGCAAGCTCCGCCTCCACGACCGACGTCGGCGTCCCGATCTCCCTCGCGGCGGCGATCGCTGGCGGCAGCGGGTCGAACGACACCGGGTTCTGGGATTTCGGGGACGGCACCACCTCCACGGGGTTCGAGGTGACCCACGCGTGGGGGGCGCCGGGCGTGTACAATGTCTCCGCCACCTACGTCGACGGGATGGGGGTGACCGCCCATGCCACCACGCAGGTGCGGGTCAACGCCGCACCGACCGGGGAGTTCTCCGTCAGCGGGGGCACCGTCCAGCAACCCGCGGTGCCGGGGACGGTCTTCTACTACAACGCGACGATCGTGAACGGCACGGCGCCGTTCGTCATCACCTGGAACTTCGGGGACGGTACGTTCGCCACCGGCCCGAGGATCCTCCACTCCTACTCCGCCGCCGGGACCTACTCGGTGAACGTCAGCATCCGAGACGCCGCAGGGGCGCTAGTGAACGGGACCCTCAGCGTGACGGTCGATTCGCCGGCGCCTCCCAGCTCCACGGGAAACGTCCCGGGTGTCGCGTTCGACCTGGGCCTCTTCCTGGGGGTCGTGCTCGGCGTGGCGACGGGCGCCGTCCTCGTCTTTGCCGCGGATCACCGCCGTCGACGGCCGCCCGCGGCTCCCCCGACGGCGACGGCGCCGCCCCCGGCGCGCCCCGCGTGGACCGAGGAGCCGTAGGCTCCTACACGGGACCGCGGCCTCTCGGGCCCCGTCCGCCCCGGGAGAACGCATACCGGACCGGCACGCGACGGGCCCGGTGCGTCCAGTAGTCGCACCGGGTGCAGCGCTGGCCGAGGACCACCAGCCCTCCGGTGAGGGTGCGGTTGCGGACCGGCTGCAGCGCTCCGCCGCACACCGGACACTCCTCGACGGGGCGGTCGTCGTCCCGCTCGGTGTAGCGGACGGAGAGGCGGACGCCGGGGGCATCGATCAGGAGGCGGCGGAGGCGGGCGCCCCCGAGCACGGCGAGCGGATCGTCCCGGCGGAGTTCCCGTTCGACCGCGGTGCGGAACGACGCCTGCGACGGATAGCTCGGGCGACCCGAGCGGAGCACCCGGCGGGCCGCGCGCCGCACCGCCGTCTCGTCCGGCACGCGGTACCGGACGGTCGGCGCGTCGTCAGCGGGCGGCGGCCCCTCGCCGGCCTTCTCGGGCACGGACCTCCTCTTCGTAGAAGCGTTCGGCGAAGCGGGTCTCCATCGGCCCGATCGGCAGCACGGGCTCCTCCGGTCCGCGGAAGTAGCCGAGGAGGGCCGCCGCCGCGGCGAGCCGGACGGCGCGCGATTTGAGGCGGGGGGAGAACTTCGGGAACGGGGTCCCCTTGAGCGATCGCTCCGAGACGGCGCGGAGCGCGTCGTAGAGCGGCCGCTCCAGCCGGATCGGCCGGCGCCGAAAGCGCGCGGCGACGAGGGGATGGCCGGTCTGGATCGCATGGACCAGGACGAGGTGGTCCTGGATCCGGCCCGCGAGGTCGAATTCGATCTCGCCGAGCTCCAGCCGCTCCGCGCTCGCCTCGACCGCCCGGAAGCGCTCGCGGGTCATCGGGTGGAAGCGGAGGAGCATCCGGTCCTCGAGGGCCGCGAAGTTCGGGTCCCCGATCGTCGTCCAGTAATCGTCGGCGCCCGCCGTCCGGACGTTGTAGTTGACCGAGAAGAAGGAGCGGAAGGTGTACGGGCCGACCGTGCCGAGGGTCGTCTCCCACTTCACCTCGCGCTGTTCCATGACCAGCTTGAGCGGTTCGACCATCCCGCGGTACTTGAACCAGTCGTTGAACTCGGGAACGATGAAGTTGAAGACCCGCCCGGCGTACGAGGCGCCGACCCGGAGGAACTGCACGGGGGTGATCCCTCCGCAGTAGCGATTCCGCCCCGGGAGGCCGTGGGCCGGCACGCCGCTGCGCGGATTCCCCCGGACGAGGTCGTCGATCGAGAACGTCTTGCCGGTGCCGGGCGGCCCGAACAGGGCGAGATGGAAGCCGGTCGCCCCCGTGGCGCGGCCCGTCGGGGCGATCAGGGGCACGTCGGCGAGGGCGTACTGCTGCAGGAGAGAGATCAGCGAATCGAAGTAGAGCGCCTCGCCGAACAGGCCCCGGAGGTACTCCGCCAGCGCGTCGACCGAGAAGCTCCGCCCGAAGGCGATGGTCGCCTCGAGCCGGTGGTGAAGGACGTCCCGCAACCGGTCCAAAAACTCGCCGTCCATCGCCCGGATCTCGGCGCCCTCGTCCGGGACGGGCCCGACCGGCCCGGTGTCGACCGAGTCGACCCGGGCGACCTCCTCGAGGAGAAGCTGCCGGAGCTCGTCCGGGAACGGGATCTCGAAGAGCTTCTCGCCGCCGCCGGCGGGAAGTTCGGCCAGCAGGCCGCGGCGTTTGAGCCGGCCCAAAAGGCGTCCCGGGTCGCCGAAGACCCGCTCCCGCAGGAGGCGTGCCCGCAGGTCGGAAAGCCGCAGGCGGGCGGTCTGCGTCGCGTATCCCCGGAGCGTACGACGGCGGTCCGCATCCCCGACGACCGCCGCCAGGACGCGGGCGACCGGCACGTCCGACGCGACAATGTCGAGGCCGGACGACGCTGCCACCTTTCGGTCGCCACTCCGAGGAACCGTTTATATCAATCCCTACGCCCCTCCGCGGTCGTGGTCGGGCACAGCTTCTCCTCCTACGAGCGGGAGCTGCGCGACCTGCTGCAGGGTGACCGGGGCGCCGTGCTCCGCTACGGGAAGTCGATCGACCCCGCCTCCCGGCCGGCCCTCGAGCGGGTGCTCCGGGCCCCGTTCCTGGTCGTGCGGGGGGCCGGCTCCCTCGGCTTCGACCTCGTGGCCCTCCGCCGGGAGCTTGCCCTCCCGGTCGAGGTGAAGGCCTCCGCAGAGCCGACGATCCACTTCACCGCCGCGAGCGGGCGCGCCGCCGAGCAACTCGCCGCGCACCGCGCCGCCGTAGAGCGGGTCGGTCTGGTCGCGGTGTACGCCTACCGGCGCATCGGCCACCGCGACGGGGACCCGTGGCGGTTCTTCTCCGCCTCGCAACCCCCCGCCCGCGGGACCCTCGGTCTCTTCGCGAAGCGTCTGCCGCCGGTCGAACGCACCCGGGAGGGGAATGCGGTCCTCCGCTGGGAGAACGGGATGTCCCTCGTCCGGTTTCTGGGGACGGTGCATACCCTTTTCGAGCCGACGGAACTGCCGGCGATGTGACCGCCCAGGTGGTCGCCACCGGTTTCGCCCGGTTCGGGCGGCGCCCGGAGCCGCTGGTCGCGCTTGCGGCCGAGGCGGTCGGCGCGGCGCTCGAGTCGATCGGGCGCCGGCCCATCGACCTGGTCGTGGTCGGGAACATGCTCGGCGGCGCCGTGAACCACGAGGAGAACCTGGTCTCGCGGATCGCCAACCAGACCGGGCTCGAGACGGCGGCCGGGTTCCGGGTGGAGGCGGCGAGCGCGAGCGGCGCCGCCGCGTTCCACGCCGCGACCCTGGCGGTGGAATCGGGGCGGTACGAGCGCGCGCTCGTCGTCGCCGCCGAGAAGATGACCGACCGCCCGACGGCGGAGGTCGCCGCGGCCCTCGCCGCCTCGCTCCACCCGACGGAACGCGCTGTCGGCGCAACGATGCCGGCGCTCGCGGCGCTGGTGAGCCAGCTCTACGGGGACCGGTACGGGGTCGACCCGTCGGCCGCCGATCGGGTCTCGGTCGCCGCCCGCCGCGCGGCGGTCGCCAACCCGTTCGCGCAGTTCCGCACGGCGGTGACGGAGGAGGAGGTCGGGGCGAGCCGGCCGATTGCGCCGCCCCTCCGGCTCCTGCACTGCTCCGCGATCTCCGACGGCGCCGTCGCGGTCGTCCTCGAACGGGGGAAGGGCCCCGCGAGCGTCGTGGGCCTGGGGCAGGGGTTCGACGCGATGGCCGTCATCGACCGGGCGGATCTCACCTCCTTCGTCGCGACCCGGACCGCGGCCGAGCGGGCGTTCCTGGCCGCCGGGCGGAGCCCCCGCGAGGTGCAGGTCGCCGAGCTCCACGATGCGTTCGCCCCGTTCCTCTGGATCGACCTCGAGGACCTGGGGTTCGCGGAGCCGGGGAGCGCGTGGCGATGGTTCGCCGGGGAGCGCGCGCGCCCGGCCTCCGCGCCCGTCGTGAACCCGTCGGGGGGTCTGATCGGTCGGGGGCACCCGGTCGGCGCCTCGGGGCTCGCCGCGGTCGCCGAGGTCGCCCGCCAGCTTCGGGGCGAGGCCGGCCCGATCGGGGTTGACCCCCGTCCGACGTTGGGGGTCGCCCAGTCGATCGGGGGCCTCGCCTCGCACAACTTCGTGACGATCCTGGGGGAGGTGGACCGATGACGGCGCCGGAGATCGTGGTGAGCCGCTGTCCGTCCTGCGCGGCGCGCTACCTCCCGCGGGACGGTCCGTGTCCGAAGTGCGGGGCGACGGCCGCCGAACCGTGCCCGTTGCCGGCCCGAGGGACCGTGCTCGCCGCCACGGAGCTCGCGAGCCCGGTCGCCGGATGGACGGCACCGCACCCGCTGGTGCTTGTCGAGATGGCCCAGTCGGTGCGGGTCCTGTGCGTAGGCTCCCGCCCCGCGCCGGCCCCGGGGACGGAGGTCGAGGTCGCCCGGGACGGCGACGGCTACCGCTGCTCGGCCGTCGGCGCCGCGGGGCCGGGGGTACGCGGGGAGGGGGAGTTTCCGGCGGTCGGCGCGGCCGGCCGTCCTTTTGAACCCCCGAGGTGAAATCACCACTGGATTAGCAATCCAGCGCCTTGCCGGGCTGGGCCATCCCCGCGCGGGGCGGCCGAGGAGGGCTCGCTCCTTAAGCCTTCGGGCGGCCGGAAGGGGCGGGCGGTAGGGGGCCCCGCTCGGAGGGGGGCCGCCGCCGGCGGAACCGTCCGTACGCACCCGCCTTAAGCCGCGGTCGGTCCTTCCGGTCCGATGGCCAGTCGGTATCGGCTCGACCCCATCGAGATCGTCACGCTGCGTCACGTGCGCAGCCTGATCGCATCCTCCTCCGCTCGCGGAGGGGTCCTCTTCTTCGCCCTGCTCTACGCCCTCGGCTCGGCGTTCAGCAGCGGGATGATCCTCATCGCGCGCTTGGGCGGCAGCTACACCGTGACCTGGCTCTGGGGGAGCGGAAACGGCACCGAGTTCTGGAACTACCCGGGGCTGCTCGTCGTGGCCCCGTGGGGATTCATCGAGGCGCCGTTCTTCCCGACCCTCGCGATGATCGTCGTGGCGATCGGCGTCGGCTACGGCATGACCGTCGCCTTCCTCCTGACCGCTCGGCTGCTCAAGAACCGCTCCCGGGAGGCCGGCGGGGCGACGGCGACCAGCGCGGTCGCGGGCCTCACCCCCGCGATGATCACGCTCGTCACGTTGGGGGCCTGCTGCTCGACGACCGCGGCGGCCTCGGCCGGGGTCGGCCTGGTCGCCGTCGCGGCCGGCACGACCACCAACAACCTCCTGCTGAACAACTGGTTCCTGGGCGTCTTCCAGATCGCGATCGTCTGGGTCGCGTTGCTCGCCCAGGAGCTCCTCCTGATCGTCTACGCCGGGTTGTTCGACCCGAGCGCGCGCCCCGGATCGGGGGCGGCCGCCGCGACCCCCCGGCTCACCGGCCGTTCCGTCGCGATCGGGACGGCGCGGGCCCTCGTCCTGGTCGGCGCGGTCCTCTGGTCGCTGTCGATGGTCGCGGAATGGACGACCGTCTCGCCCGCCACGGCGTCGGCCGGCCTCTGGTTCCAGTGGATCGTCGAGCACCAGGTTGTCGCCGGGGTCGCGATCGCCGTGGCCCTGTTCCCGACGGGCACCCTTGCGCTGCTCGACCGCCTCTCGCGCCCCGCGAACCTCGCGGTGCGGGGGCTCGTGCTGGTCGGCGCGGGGGCGATGCTCTGGTCCCCCCCGCCGTTCGCAGCGTGGGGCCTCGACGGGTTCGTGAACCAGGTGCTGTTCGTGGTCGGGGCCCCGGCGGCCTGGGGTCCGCTCTCCCCGGGCGGGCTCGCGGGCGCCGCCCTCCTCTTCCGCTGGGGCATCGAGTATCTCCTCCTCGCCGGGGTCGGGATCGGGTTCGCCGTCCGGCCCGACCGATGGATCGGCCGCCTCGCCGTCGGGCGCGGCTGGTCGGTCCCCGAGGGGCGGACGTGCCCGGCGCCTTCGGAGTCGGGGCCGGCGCCGCCCGCGGGCGCCTCGTCCGTCCCGCCCAGCCCCTGACGACGGGGGAGAGGTCCCCACGTGATCGGCGGATCGGCCCTGCTCGTCCTCGCCCTGCTCGCCGCCGGTATGGCGGCCTCGACCGCCGGGCTCATCAAGTGGGCGGCGACCGCGCGCACGACCCTCCGCGCCGGCACGGTCGTCTTCCTGCTGCTCATGATGGTGGCGATGATCGGCGGCGCCCTCGTCTACTTCCTCCGTCCGTCCGCCGGCGGCCTCGTCGGGGGCTTCTGGTTCGCCAGCGCGCTGATGTCGGTCAGCGTCGTCGTGATCTTCTACGCCTTCCTGGTCGAGGTCCGGAGCCAGGAGGAGGGTCGCCCCGCGGTGCAGCGGGGTCCGCGGGCCGGATACCTCGCCGCCGTCCTCGGCCTGGTCCTGCTGAACGAGGTCCTGATGGGGTGGACGTTCGGCCTCGCCGCCGGCACGCTCGGCCCGGGGGCGGCGGACGGGGCCCTCGGGCTGTTCCAGGGGATCGTCGCCTCCCCCTGGTTCCTGTTCACGATGGGCGGCGAGATGCTGCTCACCACCTACCTCCTCCGGGACGCGCTGCCCGGCCCCGTGGCGATCGTGCTCGCCGCGCAGTCGGCGATCATGCTGCTCTCGCCGCCCGCCCTCCTGAGCGGCGCGTGGCGGGCGTTCGCCATCTATGCCGGCAGCGCCGCGATGATCGGTCTGTTCGTCTACCTCATGGAGTTCATCTACCGTCACCGCCAGCTGACCGCCGCCTTCGC
Organism: Thermoplasmata archaeon; assembly: GCA_021801925.1. GTDB lineage: Archaea > Thermoplasmatota > Thermoplasmata > Lutacidiplasmatales > UBA184 > Lutacidiplasma. The sequence continues at coordinate 23,661 of JAKABH010000004.1, forward strand.
CCGCTACCTCGTCCGCCTCCTCGCCGTCTACGGGGCGATGATGCTCGGCCTCTACCTCTGGCTGGCCGACGGGAACGTCCTCCTCTTTGCGGTGGCGGTCGTCGCCGAGATGGTCCTCTTCTTCGACACGGTGCTCCGGTCGGAGCCGTACCGGGAGCCGCCCCGGGTCGTCTGGCAGCTGCGGCCGAACTGGGCGTTCGCGCTGCTCGCGGGGGTCTTCGTCGCGGAGGTGTTCATGGGGGCCCTCCTCGACCTCCAGATCGCCCCCGCGGCGTTCGCGGGGGCGTTCCGGCCGCTGCCGCTTGCGGGGCCCCTCGGCACCGTCGCCTACGACGCCGTCTACAACGGGTTCTGGTTCCTGGCGGCGACGACCGCGTCGACCTGGTTCCTCGCGATGATGGGGGTCGAGATGGGGACCCTCGTCTACTTCAAGTTCCGGGAGAGCCGGGAGCTCGAGACCCGCATCCGCCTGGTCCTCGTGATGGGGATGTACGGCGGCTTTGCCGTCTTCTTCCCGAGCGCCTACTACGCGGCGGTCTTCCCGGGCGCCCCGTCCGGGGCCGCGGTGCCGCTCCTCGGCTGGTCGATGGGGATCGGCACGGAGGCGCTCGGCCTCGGGGTCCTCGGGGTCGTCGCGCTGACGTACGTCATCGCGGGGGCGGCGTCGGCCCTCTTCGGCCGGCGGGCGATCTGCGGGACGTTCTGCACGGCCGCGCTGATGTACCAGGGGACGACGCTCGACGCGATGAAGTCGTTCAACCGAAGCGCCCGGGTCGGCCACAAGTACCTCGGCAGCCGACTGAGCACGGCCTACTCGGTCACCACCGGCGCCGCCGTGGGCGGGCTCCTGCTGGCGACGACCGCCTCGGTCCTCGACACGGCCGGGATCTGGCACGTCCACGTGCTCGGCGCGGACCCGACCGTCTTCTTCTATGCCCTCTCGTTCTCGGTCCTCTGGTACGTGACGTTCGTCGCGACGCCGTACCTGGGGACGTACAACTGCGTCACGCTCGGCTACTGCTACACGGGGGCGATCGCCCAGGCGTTCCAGAAGATCGGGTTCTACAAGCTCAAGGTCGACTCTCCCGAGGTCTGCCGTCGCTGCACGACGCTCGACTGCGCGAAGGCGTGCCCGATCGGCCTGGTCGACATGCCCGGGCATTTCCGGACGAAGGGGGAGTTCCGCAGCTCGAAGTGCTGCGGGGTCGGCGACTGCGTCGGCGCCTGTCCCTACGGGAACCTCTACGTCTACGACGTGCGCCACTGGCTGCGGGAGCGGCTCGGCCGTCCGCCCCGGGTCGAGCGGGTGCACCGCCTTCCGATGGTACCGGCCCGGCCGGCCGCCGGGCCTTCGGCGGCGGTCGCCTCCGCGGCGTCCGCGAACGGGCCGATGCCGGGCCGCTGACGCCGACGGTCCCCGGTCGGCCGGGTTATGTATCGGTCGACCGCTCGCCGGGCGAGGAGCCGATGCGCGTCATCCGAGCCGGGGTGGTCGGGGCCGGGACCATGGGCGCGGCGATCGCCGAACTGCTCGCCTACAACGGCGTGGAGGTGGTCCTGACGGACGTGGACGGCCCGGCCGTCGACCGGGGCCTCGCGCGCGTCCGCTCGATCGTCGACGACCTGGTCCGGTTCCACGACGGACGGGCCGACACCGAGATCGGGCGCCTCACCGACCTGGTCGGTGCCCTCTCCGACGAGCAGACGGCGCGGCTGCGCCAGAAGCTCGCTTCCCGCTTCCCCCGGGCCCGCGGCGACGAGGTCGCCGCGCGGGTCCGCGGAACGACCGACTGGGCCGACTTCGCCGACGTCGATCTCGCGATCGAGGCGGTCTTCGAGCGCGAGGCGGTCAAGCGCCCGGTCCTCGAGGCGCTCGACCGGGCGCTCCCCGAGCACGCGGTGATCGGATCGAACACCTCCTCCCTCTCGATCACCCGGCTCGCCCGCGGGCTCCGCCACGTCCGCGCGTCGCTCGGCGTGCATTTCTTCAATCCCCCGTACACCCTGCCCCTCGTCGAGGTCGCCGCGGGGGTCGAGACCCGCGAGGAGGTCGTCACCGAGACGATCGAGTTCCTGCAGGGGCTGCGCAACCACCGGTACCCGCTCCTTCCGATCCGGGTGCGCGAGTCGCCCGCGTTCGTCGTGAACCGGCTGCTGATCCCCGTCCTCAACGAGGCGTGTTTCGCCCTCTCGGAGCAGCTCGCCTCGTCCCGGGACATCGATGCGGCGATGAAGGCGGGCGCCGGCATGCCGATGGGGCCGTTCGAGCTCGCCGACCTGGTCGGCCTCGACGTCACCCTCGAGGTCGCCGAGACGCTCCACCGCGAGCTGGGGGACCCGAAGTACCGTCCCGCCCCGCTCCTGCGCCGGCTGGTCGACGCCGGCCACTTGGGCCGGAAGAGCGGCCGCGGCTTCTACGAGTACGTCTGAGCCGGTGGAGGCGGCGGAGCCGGCCGGGGCGAGCCGCCCCGCGGGTCCCGACCGCCCTTAAAAGCCGGTACGACTTCCGCGGGAGCGTGCCGTTTCCGTCGGCGGCGTGGGCCGAGGCGTTCCGGATCGCGGTGAACCAGAACGAGGCGTACCGCGACGCCGCCCGGGCCTGGGAGGGCGACATCGTCTTCCTGGTGCGGCCCCCGGACGCCCAGGCGCCGGCGCCCGGCATCCACCTCGAGCTCGCCCACGGCACCTGCTCCGCCGCGACGTTCCACCCGGACGCTCGGGCGGTGGCGAGCGAGTTCGTCTACGAGGGGTCGCCCGAGAACTGGGCGCGCCTCCTGCGCGGGGAGGTCGACCCCGTGAAGTCGATCCTGGACGGGACGTTCAAGATCCGCGGGAACCTCGCCAAGGCGATGCGCTTTACCCGCGCCGCGAAGGAACTGGTCGAGACGGCGGCCCGCATCCCGGCCGACGGCTGAGCGGCCCGGGCCGCTCTCAGTGGGCCGCGACGGGGGCGACGCCCGCGGCCGAGGCGGTCGTCGGGGTCAGGGTCGGCGCCGCCGCGCGGGCGGGAGGTTTCGGCGGCGGCGGGAAGAGCGCCCTCTTCAGGAACTCCCCGAGGCGGGCCCATCCGGCCTCGGCGGCGCGCAGGTCGTAGGCGCGGAGGTCGCGCGAGAGGAAGTTGTGCCCAACGCCGGGGACGGTGACGATCTCGGAGGCGGGGGGCGGCAGGGCGCGGCGGAGCTGCTCGACCGCCTTCGCGGCGGCGCGGTCCCGCTCCCCGACCAGACAGAAGAGCGGGGCGGAGACGAGCGTCGCGAGGTCGGCGGGGCGCACCGGCATCGGGTAGGCGAGCGCGACCGCCGACAGGCGGGTCTCCCGGGCGGCCAGGGCGAGCGCGAGGCTCCCGCCGTAGGAGATCCCGAGCAGCGCGCTGCGGGTGGGGTCGACCATGTCGCGGCCCCGGAGGAAGGCGAGCGCATCGGAGTAGAGGTCGACGAGCGTCGCCACCCGTCGGGCCGACGTCGGCACACCGCCCCCGACGGAGACCCCGGAGCGCATCGCCAGGTGGTGGGCCGGCCCGACCCCGTCGGTCTTCCCGACGTCGGGGAGGAAGACCTCGATCCCCTCCCGGGCGAGGCGGATCGCCCCGTCCAGCACCGTCGTCGTGATCCCGTAGACGTCCGGACAGGCGAGCACCGCCGGATGCCGCACCCGCCGGGTCGGCGTGAGGAGGATCCCCTGCGCCGTCCCCGAACGGGCGATCGAGGAGGGGTACCAGACGCGCTCGCTGCGGTAGGGGGGAAGCGGCGCCCCGGGTTTCTGGTCGGTCGTGACCCACTTCTTGTTGAGGAAGTCAAGGACGCAGAGCTTGTACCGCTCCTTGGCGAGGACGATCACCGCCTGGCGGGTCCCGCAGATGTCGCACACCCCGATGATGCCGCTGCCGTACTCGGGCGGCAGGTTCAGCATCTGGTCGTCGTCCCGGGGCATGGTCGCGCCCGTCGAGCCGAGGTCGATTCATAACGGTTGCCGCGGGGTGCGGCGTCTCGTCCGGACGCCGGGGCTTCCGGACCGGGCCGACGGCGGGAGGCCCACGCGAAGCTCGAGACGGCTACGATCCCGGGGGGCCAGGACGGTCACGCCGGCCGCGACGAGCCGGGCCTGCAGCCGGGCATCGGCCGTTACGACCGCGGCGCCGAGCCGGCGGGCGGCCGCGAGGACGCCCGCGTCCCCCCGCCCGGAGGCCGGCGCCGGCGGAAACCGCGCGGCGAGCGCCCGGGCGACCGTCGCCCCCGCCTCGGCCCGGTCGACGAGCCGGTCGAGCTCGCCCCGCACGACCGTCGGGACCAGGATCGCGGCGCCGGGCAGGAGGCGTCCGATCTCCGCCTCGAGCGGGAAGCTGCGGGTCGCCGCGAGGAACAGGGCGTTCGTGTCGAGGAGGACGCGCGGGCGGCGGCCCGGCTCACGGTCGGCGGGTGCCGATCCCGAGCGCCTCGCGGTCGTGCTGCACGCCTCCCGTCCGTCCGCGGAGCAGGTACCGCTGGGACTTCTGGTTCGCGGTCTTCGGGATCTCGTCCACGAACTCGAGGTAGCGGGGCACCATGAAGAACGGCAGGTGCTCGACGGCAAAGCGGAACAGTTCCTCCGGCGAGACGGCCGCGCCGGGCTTGAGCTGCACGAACGCCTTCACGTCCTCCTCGCCGAGGGGGCTCGGGACGCCGACCACCACCGACTCGAACACCGCCGGGTGCCGGTTGAGCGCCGACTCGACGTCGTACGGGGCCAGGTTCTCGCCGCGCCGGCGGATGACGTCCTTCTTCCGATCGACGAAGTAGTAGTAGCCGTCGTCGTCCCGGGTGACGTAGTCGCCGGTGTGGAACCAGCCGTTCCGCCACGCCTCGCGCGTCTGCGCCTCCTTGCCGAGGTAGCCCAAAAACATCGTCGAGGGGGCCCGGGGCCGCACGATCAGCTCCCCGCGGCTTCCGTTCGGGACCGGCCGATCGTCGTCGTCGACGACCTGCGCCTCGACGAACGCGAGCGGCAGGCCGATCGAGCCCAGCCGGATCGCGCCCGGGGGGTTCATGAGCGTCGTGCAGCCGCACTCGGTCATCCCGTACAGTTCCACGACGGTGAGGCCGAACCGCGCCTCGAACTCCTTCCAGATCCCCCGGGTCGTGCCGGCGGTGAGCGCGGTGCGGACGCGGTGGGTCCGGTCGGTCGGCCGCTCGGGCTGCTTGTAGAGGACGTTGATCATCGAGATCAGGAGCGAGACGTGCGTCGCCCCGAACCGCGCCGCGGTCTCCCAGTACGTCGACGCGTGGAACCGCTCCTCGAAGGCGGCGGTGCCGTCGTTCAGCAGCGCGGTGAGGGCGGTCATCTCCTGGGCGTTGCAGTGGAAGAGCGGCAGCGCGGTGAAGAGCACCGAGTCGTCCTCGAGCCGGCTGCGCCGCCCGATCTCGAGTGCCGTGCGGAGCATCTGCTCGTGGGGGATGATCGCCCCCTTGGGCGGTCCCGTCGTTCCGCTCGTGTAAAGGATCGCCGCGGGGTCCGCCGGGGCGGGCGGCGGGAGGGCGGGCGACAGGGCCCCCGACTCCAGGGCGCCCCATCCGCGTACGGAGCCGGGGAGCGGCGCCCCCGGTTCGGCTCCGCGGGGCACGACCCACTCGGTCCCGATCCCGACCTCGGCGCGCACGGCCGCATACGTCTCCCAGAGGCGCCGGTCGAGGACCAGTCCCTTCGGGGCGCAGTCGGCGAGCTCGTAGCGGAGGATCTCGCCCTTGAGGCCCGTGTTCAGGGGAACGAGGACGGCGGCGCGCTTCGCCAGACCGAACCAGAGGAGCGGGAACTCGGGCGTGTTGTAGAGGAGCGCCGCCACGCGGTCGCCCGGCCCGACCCCCGCCGCCTCTAGGCCGTTCGCGATCCGATCCGACTCGCGGTCAAGCTCGGCATAGGAGAACGACCGGTCCTCGAACCGAAGCGCGGGCCGGCCCCCGTTCTTGCGCGCCTTCTCCCGCACCAGCGTCACGAGGTCGTGGTACTCTTCGCCGGCGGTGAGCATCGGGCGTCCGAACCCCGGGGGCGCATAAGCGTTCGGCGGGCGCCGTCGCCGCATCGGAAGGCCTTGATAGTCGGGGGGACGTGCGGGCGGCATGCCCGCCCCGGAACGCCCCTACCGGCCCGACCAGCCGATCGTCGCGGAGATCGCCGGCGGGGCGGTCGTGATCCACCCGGACGGCAGCCGCCTCTGCCTCCTGCACTACGCGGCGGAGGACCGGTGGGCCCTCCCGAAGGGCCACGTCGACCCCGGGGAATCCCTCGAGGCGGCGGCCCGCCGGGAGGTGCACGAGGAGACCGGACTCGCCGAGGTCGTCCTGGGAGCGGAGATCGCCGAGGTCCACTACCGCTTCTACGACGCGCGCCGCGCCCGCAACGTCTACAAGATCGCGGTCTACTTCCTCGCTCGAGCGTCCGAGACGCAGCTCCGTCCGGAGGCGATCTTCGACCGGGCGGAGTGGGTCGGCCTCGCGGACGCCCGGGCCCGGGTACCGTTCGAGACCGATCGTACGGTCCTGGATGCGGCGGCCCGTGCCCTGGCGACGGTCCCACCCGTCCCCGGATCCTTCGGCCGGGAAAAGTAAGGAAGGGGTTGCGGCGGGCCCGATGGGCCCGCCGGGCCGGGCGTGGGCCGGCCTACACGGACGGAGGCCGCGGCGGCTCGAGGGCCGATGCGGCCGGCTCCGGGGCGGCGGGCGGGGCCGCGGCGCGCCGGGATCGGGCCCGCCAGGCGAGCGCGGTCCCGGTCCCCGCGATCGCGACGACCGCGAGCGCGATCACACCGACCGCGAGGAGGCCTCCGCCCAGCAGGGTCGCTCCCCCGGTGGCGGGGCACGCGCCCTGCAGGCAGTCGGCCTGCGCCTGCGCCGCGGCGACGCTCATCGGCTGCGCGTAGACGGTGCCCCCCGGGGCGGTCGAGGACGATGCGGCGGGCGCTGCGCCGAGCGGCGCGGGGCCGAGCCCCGAGAAGGTGCCGTCCGTCGCGGCAAACGAAGTCGCCGCGGCCCGGACGATCGGACCCCGGGCGGACGAGGTCACGAACAGCGTCTCCGAAGCCCCGTAGCCGACCGACGCCGAGCCGAAGCCGTCCCGGTCGAACCCGTGCACGGCGCCACCGAACAGGTCGAACCCGTGCGGGACGAGGACGAAGCCGTCGTAGGCGTCCACGGGTCCCTGGATCGCCAGCACGACCGCCGCCCGCGGCACCAGGTTCCGGTACGGGTAGTGGCTGCCGACCACCGATCCCGACAGGTAGACCGGGCCCGTGGTGGTCCAGTTCCCCGCGCTGCTCCCGCTCCCGGAGCCGACCGTCCCGTTCCATCCGTGGTCGGACCAGGCGTAGGCGAAGCTCCAGTTCGCCGAAGGGGTCGCGTTCGCCGTGGCCGTCCAGTGGGGCGTGGCGCTCAGGTTCAGGGGCAGGAGCCCGAGGGCGGGCGCGAAGGCGATCTCGGCATCGGCGGACCCGGTGACGTTGAAGTAGGCGCTGTGCCCGCGGCCGGCGTTCGCCACGAGCATCGCCTCACGGACCGTCGACCGGGCGGAGAGGGATTCGTTGGCGATCCCGAGCGCCGGGACGGCGACCCCGGCGGAGTCGACCGTCGCGTTGTCCGTCAGGTTGACGAACGCCGTGTCCGACGCGCTGCCGAAGTAGGTGTAGCTCGCCGAGACGTTCGGCGCGGCGAACGAGGCGGAAAGGTTCACGCCCACCGTCCGCTGCTCCTCGAGCAGTACGGTCGAGTTCGAAGTGTTCGTCTCGGTGAAGACGACCGTCCAGCCGAAGGCGGCGTGCCAGGTGAGCGTCGATCCGCCGATCGTGGTGGTGCCGTTCGAGTACCCTTGGCCCCCGTAGGCCCACTGGGTGGTCGCGTTCGTCGTCGCCGACGCCTGGATCGCCGGAGCCGCGCTCGCCGAGCCCGTCAGGGCCGGTGCGAGGGCCAGCCCGACGAGGGCGGCCAGGCCGACGGCCAAGGCCATTCGTGTCGCGGTCCGGTGTCGCTCTCCGTTTCGGTTCATGGTCCTCCGGACGGACCTCGTCCGTCCACTCCCTCGACCCGGCCCGGGTCGGATAAGCGTCGGGCCCGCGGGAGGGAACGGAGATTGGACCCCGTGCTACGGTCTCTACGGCGGCAGCGAAGCCGGTCGGCGATGCGGATCCGGGGGCTACGGATCTTCGGGGCCGGCCGGTGGCAGCGACGGGATCCGGAACCGGGCCCTCCGCGCGATCGCCACCGACTCCGGATAGCCGGCGTCGGCGTGCCGGGCCACCCCGATCCCGGGGTCGTTGTGCAGCGCGAGCCCGATGCGCCGGCCGGCCTCGGGCGTGCCGTCCGCGACGACCACGAGGCCGGCGTGGATCGAGTTGCCGATCCCGACCCCCCCGCCGTGGTGGACCGAGACCCACGTGGCCCCGCTCGCGACGTTGAGGAGCGCGTTCAGGATCGGCCAATCGGCGATGGCGTCCGACCCGTCGCGCATCGCCTCCGTCTCCCGGAAGGGGCTCGCGACCGCGCCCGTGTCGTGGTGGTCGCGGCCGATGGCGATCGGGGCGCGGAGCGATCCGTCGTGCACGAGATCGTTGACGAGGCGGCCGAACCGCTCCCGGTCCCCGTATCCCATGTAGCAGATCCGCGCGGGGAGTCCCTGGAAGCGGACCTTCTCGCCCGCGAGCCGGATCCAGCGGCAGAGGTTCGCCTGCTCCGAGAACTCCCGCAGGATCATCGCGTCCACGCGGTGGATGTCGTCGGGCTCGCCGCTCAGGGCGACCCAGCGGAACGGGCCGCTCCCCACCGCAAAGAGCGGACGGATGTACCGCGGCACGTAGCCGTGGATGTCGAAGGCATTCGCGACCCCGGCGTCCCGCGCCTGCGTGCGGAAGTTGTTCCCGTAGTCGAACGCCACGGCGCCGGCGGCCTGCAGGGCGAGGATCGCCCGCGCCTCGGTCGCGAGCGAGGTCCGGACCCGGGCGAGGTACCCCGGGAGATCCTGGGCCCGCAGCGTCGCCGCCGTCTCGACCGTGAGTCCCAAGGGAATGTAGCCGACCCGCAGGTCGTGGGCGGCGGTCTGGTCGCTGACGACATCGGGCACGATCCCCCGACGGACGATCTCCGGGTAGACGTCGGCGGCGTTCGCCTCCAGGCCGATCGAGAGCGGCCGGCCGGCCCGGCTCGCCTCCGTGACCAGCGCGAGCGCCTCGGGGAGGTCCTCGGCGCGGCGGTCGAGGTAGGCGAGCCCGCGCCGCCGCTCGATCGCCCGCGGGTCGACGTCGACGGTCAGCGAGACCCCCCCGAGCATCGAGACGGCGAGCGGTTGGGCGCCGCCCATTTCGCCGAGCCCGCTCGACAGCATCCACCGGCCCCGGAGGTCGTCCGCGCCGAACTCCCGCCGGGCGAGGGCGGCGAGCGTCTCGTACGTTCCCTGCAGGATCCCCTGCGTCCCGATGTAGATCCAGCTGCCGGCCGTCATCTGGCCGTACATCGTGAGGCCGCGCGCCTCCAGGTCCCAGAAGATCTCGTCGGTCGCCCATCGGGGGACGACGTTGGCGTTGGCGATGAGGATCCTCGGCGCCTCCGCCTGCGTCGGAAAGACGCCGACCGGCTTACCCGATTGGATCAGGAGGGTTTCCGTGGGCCCCAGCTCGCGCAGGGCGCCGACGATCTGATCGAAGGCGGTCCAGCTCCGAGCGGCCTTGCCGCGCCCTCCGTAGACGATCAGGTGATCCGGGTCCCGCGCGACCTCCGGATCGAGATTGTTCATCAGCAGCCGCAGCGCGGCCTCCTGCGGCCATCCGCGGCAGGAGAGGGTCGGGCCGCGCGGGGCCGTCACGCGCCGGGGACCGGAGGGGAGATCGGACATCGGTCCGCGACGTCCGCCCGAGGCTAAGTAGGCTTGGTCGGCCGGCCCCGACCCGGTCCGTCCCGCGCGGTCGGGGATCCCGCGTTGGGCGACGTCCTCAGGGATGGCAGCCGCTCACCGCGTAGTCGTCCCCGTTGAACTCGGCGTAGCCGAAGTCTTCGTAGAGATCCGTCTCGGTGACGGTGACGTGGTTGACCGGGTCGTAGAAGACGACGACGCCGGTGTTCGCATCGTAGGAAAGGATCACCGACGGGCCGAGGGCGCTGTGCAGCGACTGCAACGTCGACGAGGGGATCGACGGGTTGTCGGTCGTGCAACTGGTTACGGGAGTGCCGCCGCCTCCCCCGCCGCCCCCCGTCCCGCCGTTGCCTCCGCTGGAGCCCACCCCCCCGCTGAGGAGGGGGTGGGCGGCCGGCGGGGGGGCCGCGGCGACGACCGCGAGGAAGACGACCGCGACGAGCGCGAGGCTCGCCGCGCGGTAGCCGACCGGCCACCGGATCGGCGCCGCGGCGGACGGGGCCTTCCGCTTGCGGGCCTTCTTCGGGGAAGCGGGGGTCGGGGGCCGGTGGGCGAGAGCCTTCGCGGTCCGGTGGGCGACCACCGTGAGGTTGACGAGCAGCAGCGCGAGGATCACCCCGATCGAGGGGGCGGCGAGCGGAAGGGCCACGGCGAAGAGGCCGACCCCGATCCCGAACAGCGTCTGCCCGATCGCGTCGCCCGGGGCGGTCCGGGGCTCGGTGACCATGAACAGGCCGAAGAAGAGGGTGACCGGGTCGACGAGCTCGAGGAGCAGGACCTGCGGGGAGAACGCGGCCCCGATCAGCAGGTGCTCGGCGAGCACGAACAGCCCATACGACACCAGGAACGAGACCGGCAGGCGCCAGCTCCGCCAGTTTCGGACGAGCAGCAGCGCGCCGAGCCCGAGCATCAGGGGGAAGCCATCGGTGCCGACCGCGACCCACCACGCCGGCTGGAGCCCCAGGAGGACCGTGCCGACGGCGACCCCGAGCGCCGCAGGGTTCATCCACGGATGGCCCTCGATGCGCAGGGCGTGCCGCAGGACGATCGCGGCGAACGTCACGAGCCCCGTCAGCACGAGGCTCGCCACCGGGGGAAACAGGAGCGCGAGGAAGAGGCCCGTCGCGAGCGCCGCATCCGGGAAGCGGACCTTCGGGAAACGGACCCGCTGAAACCCGAGGTCGACGGTCACGGCGATCGCCGGCAGGGCGAGCAGCGAGTACGCCCCGAGGCCCCGGAGATCGTAGGAGCCGTAGATCCCCAGAACGAGGAGCGCGAGCCAGAGGAGGCGGACCGGCGGCAGGGCCCTCGGCCACCGGAGGCGTCGGGGCGTGCGGGACCGCGGAACGGTCGATTGCGGGGACGATGCCGGAAGGGCCACGGGCGTCCCTCGACTCCGCGGACGGGGGATATCGTTTTTGGCGCAATCCCGCCGGCCCCCGACGGGTCGGTCCGGTCGACCGGTCCGGGTTCAAGTCTATATGCGGCGGCCGCCCCCTATCGGCCGGGAGACGCCGCCATAGCTCAGTCGGTAGAGCGGCTGATTTGTAATCAGCAGGTCGGGAGTTCGATCCTCTCTGGCGGCTTGGCCCCGACCCGCCGGCGGCCGGCCGGGGCCCGCGGGACCGGACCGACAGCGTATGAATCCGCCTCCGCTCGGGCGGGCGACGGCTCCGTCGATCCGGCGGCGTCGCCCGGAGGATGCCGATAGCGCCTTCACGAACGCGGCCCCGTTCCCGTCCGATCGCGCGGCGGACGTCCGGGGGGCCCGTGCATCCGATCGAGTCGTACGGCCTCATCGGCAACAATCGGACGGCGGTCCTCGTCAGCCGCTCCGGGTCGATCGATTGGGCGGCGTTCCCGCGATTCGATTCGCCGCCGACGTTCGCGGCGCTCCTCGACCCCGCGCGGGGCGGCTGCTGCTCGCTCGCCCCCCGGTCGATCGGATCGACGGGCCGGAGCGCCTACCTGCGGGACACCAACGTCCTCGTCACCCGGTTCGAGGACGCCCGCGGCGTCGCCGTCGTCGAGGACTTCTGCCCGGAGGTCGAATCGGACCGGGTCCTGATGTCCGAGGTCCACCGCCGGATCCGCGCGCTGCGGGGGCGGGTCGACGCCGAGCTCGTCTTCGCGCCCCGGTTCGACTTCGGCGCCACCGTGCCGGAGCTCGTCGAGCGAACGGACGGGGTGCTTGCCCAATCCCCCGCGGGGTCGATCGCGCTCTCCTGTGACCCGGGCGGGGAGGCCGAGCTCCACCGGGGGGAGTACCGCCTGCGGTTCTCGCTCGGCGCCGGGGAGCACCGGTGGTTCGTCCTCGCCCCCGGGGCGGAGTTCGTAACGCCCCTCTCCGCCTTCCGGAGCGACCTCCGCCGGCGGCAGACGATCGACCACTGGCGCGCCTGGAGCCGTCGGGCGACCTACCGGGGCCGGTGGCGGGCGGCGGTCGGACGCTCCGCGCTCGCGCTCAAACTGCTCTTCTACCGCCCTACCGGGGCGATGGTCGCCGCGCCGACCACGTCGCTCCCCGAGGAGATCGGCGGCGGGCGGAACTGGGACTACCGGTTCACGTGGGTCCGGGACACGGCGTTCGCCGTCCGATCGCTGCTCCGCATCGGATACGTCAACGAGGCGACCGCCTTCGTCTACTGGCTCCTCGACGTGCTCGAGCGGGAGCAGGAGCAGATGAAGGTCCTCTACGCGGTCGACGGGCGTCCGCCCCCGCCCGAACGGACCATCCCGTCGCTCTCGGGATACCGGGGGTCGGCGCCGGTCCGCGTCGGGAACGCGGCCCACGGCCAGGCCCAGCACGACATGTACGGGGACGTCCTTACCGTCGCCGACCTCCTCGACCGGAACGCCGGGGTCATCTCCGTCGACGAGTGGCGCCTGCTGCGCCATCTCGTCGATCGGGCGGCGACGATCTATCCCGAGCCGGACCACGGGATCTGGGAGGTCCGCGGACCGCCGCGGCACTACGTCTACTCGAAGGCGATGGCGTGGGTCGCCGTCGACCGCGGGATCCGCGTCGGGGAGCGGCTCGGGTTCGTCGGCCCGTACGACCGCTGGCGCGCGGTCCGAGAATCGATACGGGACGACGTCCTCCGCCGCGGGACGACCGCCGAGGGCGGGGGCCTCGCCTGGTACTACGGCGCGGACGCCCCCGACGCGTCCCTCCTGCTCCTCCCGACGACGGGCTTCCTTCGGGCGGACGACCCGATCATGGTCCGGACCGCGGAGACGATCGAACGGACGCTCGTCGCCGAGCCGTTCGTGGCCCGGTACCGGCTCTCCGACCGCCTCGCGGGGAAGGAGGGGTACTTCCTCCCGTGCGCGTTCTGGCGGGTCGAATACTATACGATGCGGGGAGAGCTCGGCCGGGCGCGACGGATCTTCGAATCGTTGCTGGGCCGGGCCGGACCCCTCGGGCTCTACGCCGAGGAGATCGACCGGGACGGCCACCACCTCGGCAACTACCCGCAGGCGTTCACCCATCTCGCCCTGGTGCTCGCCGCGACGCGGCTCGATCTCGCGTTGCGCGGGCGGACCCCCCGCCGGGACGGTGGGGGCTCCCGACGCGCCGCCCCGACGACCGATCGGCCGACCCGGGCACCCCGGCGGCACTAAGCGCCGAACTTCGCAGGGACCTCGTCCCACCGGCGGATGCGGACGAGGGGCGCACCCGCCCGCCGCGGGATCGCCGGCCGGGGCGACTCGAACCGGTAAAGCCCGGTGTAGAGCCACGGGGTCAGGCCCGCCCGCCGCGCGCCGTCGACGTCCCACCGCAGATCCCCGATGTGGGCGGAGCGGTCCGGTGCCGCCCCGAGCTCTCGAAGGATCATCCGGAACGGCTGGGGACGCGGCTTCGCCCACGGATGCTCGGCCGACAGGTAGAGGCCGTCGAAGGGCGACCGCAGATCGAGGCGATCGAGGAGGGCGCGGGCGCCGTCGGCGGTCTCGAAGAGGACGTTCGAGACGATCCCGAGGAGGATCCCGTCCCGGCGGAGCCGGCCGAGGGCCCGCTTCGCCCCCGGGGCGACGCGCACCGTCCGGCGGAGGAGATTGCGGTCGAGCGCCTCGCCGATCTCCCCGCCGCGGAGCGGACGGCGCAACCCGAGCCGTCGCGAGAGCGCGGCCGCCTGCGCGTCGATCGGCGGAGTCGAACCGCGGGCCTCGGCGGCGCGGCCGGCGGCGATGAGCCGCCCGACCTCCTTGAGCGCCCTCGGCCGGTCGATCCCTGCCCGTACCATGGCATCCGCCCAGATGCGGACCCGGCCCGCCTCGAGCCGCCGCCGCTCGGGGGCCGTTACGTAGGCGAGGGTGTACCAGAAGTCCGACGTCAGGGCCCGGGGGCCGGCGTCTCGGCTGGGCTCCGGCCGAGGCGACCGCCCCACCCGCCGGCCAATCACCGGCCTCCCCCCGGGCCGGGGTCCGACCGGAGCCCGCTCCACTCGTAGAGCCGGATGGCGCGGTCGAAGATCTCGCGGAGGCGCGGCGCGGCGCGTTGCACGGTGCAGCGTCGGGCGACCAGCTCGCCGATCGTACCCATCGTCTCGGCGTCCCGGGGATTCTGCAGCAGCCGTTCGATCGCGCGGGCCATCCGGTCGACCGAACCGGGCGGATACGTGTAGCCGTTCACCGAATCCTCGACGAGCTCGGCGACCCCGGCGCCGCGGCTCACGACCACCGGCCGCCGGTGGAGCCACGCCTCGACGACGACGAGGCCAAATCCCTCCCACGGGGCCGGATGGACGAACGCCGTCGCGCAGTGGTAGGCCGCCTGAAGCTCGACGTCGCTGAGATTGCCGGTGAGGATCACGGAGCGGCCGAGCCGGTGGGCGGCGATCCGCCGGGCCAGCGTCTGGGCCCAATGGGCCGCCGGGTCGGAACTGCCGCGGGCCAGCTCCCGCGTCGAGAAGCTGCCGCCGCCGGCCAGGAGGAGCTTGGTGCGGGGGAAGCGCCGGTGGACCCGGGCGAACGCCTCGATCAGCAGGTCCTGCCGCTTGACGGGATCCATCCGGCCGACGGAGAGGAGCACCGGGGCGGACTCCTCGAGCCCGAACCGCGCCCGGAACGCGACGAGCTGCTCCGGGGTGGGACGGGCGAGTCGGGCCGGGTCGACGTACGGATAGACCTGGAACGCCCGTCCCTGGAAGCCGCGCCGGATGAGCTCCTCGAGGCCGGAGCGGGTGCTGACGACGATCCCGTCGAACCCCTCCATCGCCTTCAGGAAGAAGCGCCGGACCGGTTCCGGATACCCCTTGAAGTCGACCGGGATATGCCATCGCAGGAGCGCCGGCGCCGCCGAACCGACCAGGCCCCCGACCAGGATCTGCTGGAAGTCGTTGACGTAGAACAGGTCGTATTCGCCGACGTGCCGGAGGAGGGCGTCCGCCATCCGGTAGTTGTAGCTCACGAACGCCCGGTAATCCTCGGCCGGGAAGCGGAGGCCGCTCGGGCCGTGGAACGAGTTCCAGATGGCGTCCTTG
This sequence comes from Thermoplasmata archaeon, assembly GCA_021801925.1. GTDB lineage: Archaea > Thermoplasmatota > Thermoplasmata > Lutacidiplasmatales > UBA184 > Lutacidiplasma. Next base: position 39,011 of record JAKABH010000004.1, read on the forward strand.
AACCGACGGTACGCCGGGCGGGCCGCCTCGGGGAACGGCACGGTCTCGAGGGTGTACCCCTCGTCGGTGCGGACGACCGCGGGCAGGCGCGTCGCCCCGAGGGCGACCCATCTCGGATTGGGCGCGACCCACCGTCCGGCCGCCTGACGGATCAGACCGCGCATCATCGGGACGACCCCCCCGACGTTCGGCGTGTAGTCGGCGCCGAGCCGCCAGGAGCGGTTCGTCCCCCCCCGGCCGGGGTGGGCCGTCGGCACGAGCGGGGGGGTCTGACTGCTGATGCAAAGACGGATCACGCTGCGCCTCCGGCGCCCGCCCCCCGGGCGCCCGGGTCGGCCGAGCGACTCGACCCGGACCCCGAAGACCGGGGCGGCTCGACGGACGGACCCCGATGGCGCCGACGGTTAAAACGGGCCGGAGGCCGTCCTACCCCGGACGGCTCGGACCCCCGGGGGTGGGGCCGGCCGACGGCCGGCGCAGCCAGGTCCCCGCGATGACCCACGGGGGCTCGGGCCCGATCGGCTCCATGACGTCGGAGCGGAACCGTTCGACCGCGGCTTCGTCGACCTCGATCCCCAGCCCGGGTTTCTTCGGGATGGCGAACTCGCCGCGCTCGATCTCGTAGCCGCGGACGAGCGAGCGCTTCCACGCGGGCCAGCTCGCCTCGAAGCTCTCCTGGAGGAAGAACGTCGGCAGCACGGCGTCCATCTGGAGCGTCGCGGCCGTCTGGACCGGGCCGAACGCATTGTGGTAGGCGACCGGCGCCCCGTGGGCCGCGGCCACGCCCGCGATCTCCCGTCCGTAGCTGAAGCCGCCCGAGTTCGTGATGTCGGGCTGGAGGATGTCGACCAGGCCCCGGGCGAGGAAGCTCTCGAAATCGGCGGCCGTCAACAGCCGTTCGCCGAGCGCGACCGGCGTGGCGACCCGCTCCCGGAAGGTGCGGAGCGCGTCGCACAGTTCGGGGAGGACCGGCTCCTCCATGAACCGGGGATGGAACCGGTCGAGCGCCCGGCCCGCGCGGATCGCCGCCTCGGGAAGGAAGCGGCCGTGGTACTCGATCAGGAGGTCGACCGTCTCGCCGACCGCCTCGCGGACGGCGCCGACGCGGGCCGCGGCCCGGTCCAGACCCTCGGGGGAGAGCGTCCGGTACTCGTCGCCGAACGGGTCGAACTTCAGGGCGCGGAACCCCGAGGCGACCATCGCCTTCGCCTTGGCGGCGAACTCCGCCGGTTCGATGCAGTCGGAGTACCAGCCGTTCGAGTAGGCACGGACCCGGTCCCGGATCGCGCCCCCGAGCAGGGTGGAGACCGGCACACCGGCCGCCCGGCCGACCAGGTCGTGGCAGGCGATGTCGACGGCGGAAAGCGCGCTCGTCGCCTCCATCGACCGGGATCGGTAGAACGAGTAGATCTCGAAGCGGCGGAGCGCCTCGGCGTGGCGGTCGAGCTCGACCCCCTCGTAGAACCGGGCGACCTCGCGGACGCTTTCCCGTACGGGCGCCGTCATCAGGGTCGTCGGCGCCTCGCCCCAGCCGACCGCGCCGTTTCCGGTCGTCACCTTCACGAGGATGACCGTGGAGCTCCACGGGGACGATGCCTCCCCGGCCGGCGCGGCGACCTCGATCGGCTCTACGCTCTGGATCTTCATGGTGCCTCGGGGCCCGGGAAGACGGCGGAGCGTTTAGGGGTTACTTGGCCGGCGGCGCGCGCAGGCGCTCGAGCGAACGGGCCACGTGGACGCCGGGGGTGATCGCGTTCACGACGTCCCGGACGATCCCGTCCGGATCGATGACGAACGTGACCCGCCGCGCGATCCCGAGGAACCCCAGGACGCCGTAGGCGCGGGCGATCGACTTGTCGGCGTCCGAGAGGAGCGGGAAGGCCGTACCGCACTTGGTGGCGAACCGGGCCTGGTCGCTCACGGAGTCGACGCTGACCCCGAGGACCGTCGCGTCGGCTCCCTGGAAATCGGCGAACCGCTCGGCGAAGGCCCGCGTTTCCACCGTGCAGCCGAGCGAGTTCGCCTTCGGGTAGAAGAAGAGCACCACGATCCGCCCGCGGAACGACGAGAGGCGCGTCGGCTGGCCGTGCTCGTCGGGGGCGGTGAAGTCCGGCGCCCGGTCGCCGACACCGATCATGCCGGTGCGAGCGAGGGAGCCTATTTGACGGGGCCGCTCGGCCCGCGCTCCGGGGGCCGGTCCGCGGCGATTCGGGCGAGCTCGGCCGGCGTCAGCGGCTGCGCCGAGAGCGAGCGGACGACCGCCTCGAGCCGCTCGATCGGCGGGAGCGGGGCCAGCACCGCCTCGACCCATCGGTGGGCGAGGAGGTATTGGATGGCCGCCTCCACCAGGGTCCGGTGCCGCCCTTCGGTGAGGAAGCCCAGTCGGAGGACCGGGGCGAACTCCTCGGCCAGGTCCCGGACCGAGGCGGGCCGCTCCGGTCGTTCCCCCGTCGGGGCCGTCGGGCCGAAGCGGGAGCCGTCCAGCCGGCCCCGGGCGAACGGATCTCGCGCCCACAGCCGGGCGCTGCCGGTCCGGTCGGCCGCTCCGAACCGCGAGGCCAAGCGCCGATCGAGCAGGGAGAACGGGCCGACGTACCGGCCCGAGCGGGAGGGGGGGAGTTCCGCCTCGGGTCCCTCGAGCCGGCGTACCCCGTCCTCGGCGGTCGCTCGATCGGCCGCCTCCTCCGACGATCCCCCCTCTTCGCGGAAGAGGTGGAACGGCGCCGGTCGACCGCCTCCCTCCTCCCGCAGTGCCGACGCGAGACCGACGGCCCGGGCCGGCACCAACAGGACCGATCCGGCCTCCGAGTCGGCAAGCGCCGAGGCGACCAGCCGCGCCGACCGGATCGGATCGGGGACCGAGGCCACATCGAAGAGGTCGATCCCGGCATGCCGGGCGCGACGCACCCGTTCGATCACCGACCGTTCGGCGGCCCGACCGCCGAGGGCCGGGGCGTCGACCACAAACCCGAGCCGGGAGACCGGCCCGGGGATCGGGGACATCGCTTCGGGAAGGCCGGATGCGGGCGGCATGGGGTACGGTCGCCCACCGCGCGGCGCCCTATGAGCCCGGCCGGGTCCGGGAGCCGGCGCGGATGCCCTTCATAACGGGGCGCGGCTCCCGTCCGGCCGCATGGCCACCGCGTGGGTCCGACGCGCCCCGATCTCCGAGCGGTATCGCCCCCACCGCCTCGACGACGTCCTCGGACCGGCGCGGAGCCGCCAGATCCTGCGGGACTGGGCGGCGACATGGAACGCGGGTCGGATCCCCCCGCGGCGGGCGGTCGTCCTGTCGGGGCCCCCGGGGGTCGGGAAGACGTCGACCGCCGTGGCGCTCGCGGAGGAGATGGGGTGGTCGCTGGTCGAGATGAACGCCTCCGACGCCCGGAACGAATCCGCGATCGAGCAGGTCGCCGGCCGGGCGTCGATCACCCATCCGCTCGAGGAGGGGCCGGCGACGGGGTCGCGCCGGCACACCCTCATCCTCCTCGATGAGGCCGACAGCCTTACCGGCCGGCGGAGCGAGGGGGCCCGGCCCGCGCCGGTGCCGCCGACGCTGGCGGAGTTCCTGCGGGGACGGTACGGACGGATCGAGGCGCTGAATGCCGCGTGGGGGCTCGGCCAGCCCGGCCACCCCGCGGCGTTCGGCGGGTGGGACGATCTCCCGCGGAGTCCCGGTCGGGCCGCGTGGGCCCGTCTCCCCCCCGCGCAGCGGGACCTCGCCGACTGGAAGGCGCCGTCCGGCCCGTCCGACCTCTCCGACCGCGGCGGGCTCGGGGCGATCGCGAAGCTCGTCCGGACGACCCGTCAGCCGCTCCTGCTGACCGTGAACGACGAGAGCGTGCTGACCCGATACTCGCCGGTGTTCCGGCAGTCGGTCGTACGGCTGCCCGTCGATCCCCTCCGGGACGGCGATCTCGCCGCCTGGGTCGGCCGGATCGCCGCGCGGGAAGGGATCCGGACCGGTCCGGGGGTCGTGGAGGCGATCGCGAAGAAGGCTCGGGGGGATCTGCGGGCGGCCCTCAACGACCTGGAGGCGATCGCCCCGCTACCGGCCGGCCCGACCCAGCTCAGCGTCCTGGGCGTGCGCGATCTCCGCGGCGATCTGGAGGCGTTGATCGACGAGACGCTGACCGCCCACCGCTTCTACCGCTCGGTCGAGGTCCGCAACCGGGTCGATGCCCCGCCGGACGACCTGTTGCCGTGGGTCGAGGAGAACCTTCCCGGGTTCGCCCCCGATGCGGCGCATCTCGAGGCCGCCTTCGACGTCCTTGGCCACGCGGATCTCCTGCTCCAGCGGGCCCGACGGGCCCGCGTCTGGAGCCTCTGGAGCTACGCCTCCGAGCTCCTGACGGGCGGCGTAGGCATCGCCATCCGCGACGTCGGCGGCGCCCCCCGGGGGCGGGTCTACTTTCCGGAATTCCTCGGCGGCATGGGCCGTTCCCGGGGCGCCCGGGGCGTGCGCGACGCGCTCGCGACGAAGGCCGGCCACCGTCTCCACCTCTCCCGGAAGAAGACGCGGCTCGGGGTGCTGCCGTTCCTGGAGGAGATCGCGGTCCGCGGCGGCCGGCCGTCCGCCTCCGCCGAACTCCGAGAGACCGCGCGCCGGCTGGTCCGCGAGCTCGACCTCACGCCCGAAGAGGTCGCCTACCTGATCGGGGGACCGCCCGACTCCCCCGATGCGGACCGCCTCCTCGCACCGGACCCCGGGGAGGGGCCCGAACCGGCCCCGCCGTCGATGCCGCCGGCCGAACCGACCCCCGTGCCGTCACCGGCCCGGGCCGACCCGATCCCTCCTCCCGCGGAGGCCCCGCCGACGCCGGCACCTCCGAAGAAGGTGCAACGTTCGCTCGAGGAGTTCGACCGATGAGCCGCCCGCGCGCCGTCGTCTCCTGGAGCACCGGCAAGGACTGTGCCTGGGCGCTCCACGAGGTGCGGACGGTCGGGACCGTCGAGGTCGTGGGGCTGCTGTCGACCGTCTCCGAGACGTTCGGACGGGTCTCCATCCACGGCGTGCGGGTCGAGGTCGCCGAGGCACAGGCCGAGGCCCTCGGCGTCCCCCTCTACCGCGTGCCGATCCCCTACCCGTGCCCGAACGAGGTCTACGAGCGGGCGATGGGCGCCGCCACCGCGCGGCTCCGCGACGACGGCGTCGAGCGGATCGTATTCGGCGATCTCTTCCTCGAAGATATCCGACGCTACCGGGAACTCCGGCTCGACGGCTCGGGTCTGGCGCCCGTCTTCCCGCTGTGGGGCCGCCCGACCGCCGCTCTCGCGGAAACGATGATCCGGGCCGGCGTGGTCGCCCGCATCGTGTCGCTCGATCCCGCCCGCGTCCCCCGGGAGCTGGCGGGCCGCGTGCTCGACCGTCGCACCCTCGCGGCCCTGCCGCCGGGCGTGGACCCGTGCGGGGAGAACGGCGAGTTCCACACGTGCGTCACGGACGGTCCGATGTTCGCCCATCCGATCCCCGCGGTCGCCGGGCCGGTCGTCGAGCGGGACGGATTCGTCTACGCCGACCTGGCGCTCGCCCCCGGCGGGGACGACCCTACGCCAGCCGCGCCGTCACCGTGATCGGGACGTTCCCCTTGAGCGCCCCCGAGATCGGGCAGCCGGCGCCGGCCGCTTCCGCGGCCGCCCGGAACTCCTCGGCGGAGATCCCCGGGACGTGGCCGACGACCGTCAGCTCCATCTTCGTGACCTTCCAGCCGTCCCCGACCTTGTCGAAGGTCGCGGCGGCGGAGACCTCGAGCTTCTGCGGGGGGTGCTGGGTGCGGCCGAGGCCGGCGGAGAGCGCCATCGAGTAGCAGGCGGCGTGCGCCGCGGCGAGCAGCTCCTCCGGGCTGGTCTTGCCCCCCGGTCCCTCCGTGCGCGCCGACCAGCTCACGTGCACCGACGGGAGTCCGCCGCTCGTGCCCTGAACCGAGCCGTGTCCCCGCAGTAGATCGTTCTCCCAAACCGCGTTCGCGGTGCGCGTGGCTGCCATGCCGCCCGAGCGCCGCGCGCCGATTTAACGTTCCCGGCACCGAGAGCCCCGTGCGTGGACCGCGGGACGAGCCGACGGTGCGGCGCGAAGGTTTTCTCGCTTCGGGTCCTGGGGGGGACATGGCGACCTCGCTGTCGGATCTCCCCCGCTTCCTCGTGCTCGACCCGATGTCGACCGTCCGGCTCGAGATCCATCTGGCCGCCCCGTCGTGCGAGATCAACGTCGAGCTCGACAACCCCGCCGCCGGCCGCTCCTTCGTTCTGCTCATCGGGCATCCGGGCGGCCCGTACGTCCAGCGGGTCCGCCTCTCCGGCCGGGCCCGGATCCACTTCGACCCGGAGGCGCCGGGAGACTACGTCCTCCTCCTCGCCAACCCGAACCGCCAGCCGGTGGTCCTTCGCATCCGGGCACGCGACCTCCCGAAGGGCGCCCCCGTCCGGGCCGCCTTGCCCCGGCGGCCGGCCTCCCCCCGCGACCGCCCCCGGACCCGACCCCGTCCGCGCTCCGGGCGGAAGCCCCGGTCGACGGAACGCCGCCGGGCGGTCACCGGGAGGATGCCGACCGGCCTCGAATCCGACTCGGTCCGCCCGCGCAAATCCTAAAACCGCCCGCGGGTGCGGGATTCCATGCCGAGACCCCGAACGATCCCGCCCGCAAGGGCTGAATATTGGCGGACCCTGTGGGAACGCCAGCAGAACCTCCTGATCCCGGACCGGGAACTCCGGTTCGACGCCATGCTCGACTGGCTCGAGGCGGCCGCCGGCCGCGCCCCCCGCTGCCTCGACCTGGGATGCGGCACCGGGGCGCTCACCGAGCGGATCCTCCGCCGCCTCCCCCGGGCCCACGTGGTCGCGGTCGACTGGGATCCGGTCACCCGCCGGCTGGGCCAGGCCGCGCTCGGGAAGTACCGGGGCCGGGTGCGCTGGGTCGACGTCGACCTGCGCGCCCCGAAGTGGTCCGAGGCCCTCCCTTCCCAACGGTACGATGCCGCCCTCTCCTCGACGGCCCTGCACTGGTTGCGCGATGCGGAGCTCGCCCGGCTGTATCGGGATCTCCACCGGCTCCTCCGTCCGGGCGGTCTCGTCCTGAACGCCGACCGTCTCTCGTTCGACCGGTCGGCCCGGCGGCTCCGCGCGATCGAGCGGGCGCTGCCGCGACCGTCCGTCCGTCGGGGACCGGGTCGGCCCCCGAAGGTCTACTCCTGGGAGCAATGGTGGACGGCGATCGGCCGCGAGCGCTCCCTCCGACGGGAGCTCGAACTCCACCGGGAGCGGTTCCCCACGGAGCACACCGACGCTTCCTCCCCGGGCCTCCTGGGCCACACCGAGCGGCTGCGAAAGGCCGGTTTCGCCGAGGTCGAGGTCGTCTACGCCCGGGGGGCGAGTCGCCTTCTCGCGGCGCTCCGCTGAACCGGCGGCGCCGGGCGAAGGGTTGAAGGGGAGGGGCGTTCCCCCGGGGGCCGGAGGCCGGCGATGGTCAGCGCGCTCGAGTTCGTCGTCATCGTCGTCACCGTCTTCGCCATCGTCGATCCGATCGGCACGCTCCCGTTCTTCGTGGGGCTGACGCAGGGATTCGACCCGGTGGACCGCCAGATCATCCTGCACCGCTCCGTCCTCACGCTCGGGGTCGTCCTGACGATCTTCGCCCTGGTCGGCCGCTTCCTCTTCCAGGCGTTCGGCTTCTCCCTCGCCGCCTTCGAGGTCGCCGGCGGGATCCTCCTCTTCGTCGTCGCCTACGAGATGATCTTCGGGGAGCTCGGCCGGGCGAAGCTCGCCCCGAAGGACCGCGAGGAGGCGATCGCCCAGCGGGACGAGATCGCGATCGTGCCGCTCGGCGTCCCGCTGCTGGCGGGTCCGGGAGCGATCTCGACCGTGATGATCTACGAGGCGAACGCCGGGAACGACCCCGGGGTCATCCTCGCGACGTTCGTCGCGATCGCCGTCACGACCGCGATCGCCTACGCGACGTTCGCCTACGGGCAGGGACTGATGCGCCGGCTCGGCCGCGTCGGCGTGATGGCGATGACGCGGGTGCTCGGGCTGCTGCTCGCGGCGGTCGGCGTGCAGTTCGTTGCGACGGGGCTCCTCGGGCTGTTCCCGCACCTGTAGCCCGACGTGGGGGGCCCCGCCGGCGGGCGAGCTTCGATCGCGGGGCGGTCGATCCGCTCCGGCCGGCCGCGCTGCGGGCCCGCCCGGGGGCGGCGGCGCGGGCCCGCCCGGCTCGTTGGGTCGCCGACCGCTTCGGGGAGGCCGCGCCGGACCGCCGCCGGGCGGACGATGCCGCGGGGCGCCGTCGGGGGGAGGCGGGCGGAGCCGGCGCGGCGCGCCCGAGTGCCTTCGCCGTCCGGGCCTTGACGAGGCTCGACGGGGTCGCCGGGTTCTCGTCGGCCTGCCACGCCCGCTCCCCGGCGCGGATCGGTACGGGGAGATCGTTCTCGGCCGGCGGGAAGCCGCACTCGAAGTCGTCCGTATAGGCGCAGTACGGGTTGAACGCGCGGTTGAAATCCACGTCGTAGGCGTCCTGCTCGTTGAGCTCGAGGGTCAGGTACCGGCCGGGCCCGTAGCTCTCCCGCCCGCTGGTCGTGTCGCGGAACGGCACGAAGACCTGGGCGCCGACGCCTTCCCCCGCGTGGTAGACGCGCAGCGTGAGCTCCCGTCCCTTGAGCTCGAAGACGAGTTCGCCGATGTGGCGCATCACGGACGACCCGTCCCGGTTGGTCCGGAGGTAGGCCTCCTGCGGCGTCACCATCCGGACGATGCGGCCGGGCACCCGGTACGCCGGGTCGGGGGGGAAGTAGCGGAGCGGGTGGAACGGCACCCGGGCCGAGACGAACGGGGATTCGGGGTGGCGGGCCATGAACTCGTCCTTCTGGCGGCGTTCCTCGAGCAGTTCCTCGAGCCAAGGGTCCGACGGGGCCATCGGCGTTCGGAGCCCGGGAGACCCTTAACCCTTCGCCGTCGGGGCGGCGTCACGGGAGCCCGCTCCGGGGCTGGGATCCCCCCTCCTCGTACGGGCGCCGCGGAACCTGCCGGGCGCGGGATCGGCCGCGGCGTCAGGCGTAGCCGAACTGGTGCTTCGCGAAGCTGCTCATCCGATCCGGGGTCCACGGGGGGTCCCAGATCATCTCGACCTTCGCCCCGTGCACGCCCGCGACCCGCTCGATGGCGCCCTTGATCTCCTCCGCGAGGATCCCCGCGACCGGGCAGCCCGGGGCGGTGAGCGTCATCTTGAGGGTGACATCGTCGGCCGCCCACTCGAATCCGTAGATCAGGCCGAGATCGACGATATTCATCGGGATCTCGGGGTCGTAGATCTGCTTGAGGGCCTCCATGATCCGCTGCTCGCGTTCCGCATACGGGCCGGCGGTCGCCGCCACTTCGGCGCCGTTCGCCGGCGCGGCGGGCGCGGGGGTCGGGGGGGCGTCGGTCATTGCGTGGGGCAGGGTCCTCCGCGCTATAATGTCGCGCCGCGCGGGTTACCCCGACGCCGCCCGGGCGCAAGTCGTTTAAGGGGTCCGTCTCGTCTCGCCCGGGATGCGGGATATCCACGCGACGACGCCGCCGGCCGGGACCGTTCCGTTGCGGTCCGTCGGCCTGTCGGGGATCCGCAAGCCGCTTTCCGTCCGCCGACCGGACGGGGTCCACGTCCTCGCCGTCACGTTCGCGGTCGCGGTCGACGTCCCGTCGGCGCGCAAGGGCTCGGATCTGTCGCGGAACGCGGAGATCCTCGCCGAGATCGTCGACCGCACCGCCGCCGAACCGGCCCCGAGCCTCGAGGCGGCCTGCTCCGAGATCGCCCGGGAGCTGCTCGTCCGGCACCCGTCGGCGACGGAGGCGACCGCCGTGGCCGAGGCGGAGTATTTTCGGCGGCGCGGCGTATCGACCGCGCGTTCGAGCTTCGAGGATTACACCCTCTTCGCCGACGCCCGGGCGGTTCGGCGGCCGGACGGGACGGTCGCCCTGCGCCGGGGGATCGGCGCCGAGGCGGTCGGCATGACGGCCTGCCCGTGCGCGATGGAGACGTGCCGGGCGGCGCTCGTCGCGGAGCACCCCGAGCTCGGCGCCCCGGCCCTCGCGGACGTGCCGGTGGTCACCCACAACCAGCGGAACCGCACCCGGCTCGGATTCGAGTTCGACGCCGACGGCTCGGTCGAGGTCGACGACCTCATCGACGCGATCGAGGGGGCGCAGTCGAGTCCCACGTACGCGATCCTGAAGCGCGGCGACGAGGGGGGGGTCGTCCTCCGGGCCCACCGCAACCCGAAGTTCGTGGAGGACGTGGTCCGGGATCTGCTCTCGGCGCTGCCCGCCCGCTTCCCGACGCTCCCCGACTCGACCGAGGTCCGGGCCTCGACGGTGAGCGAGGAGTCGATCCACAAGTACGATGTCGAGGCGTCCCACCGGCTGACGCTCGGTGAGTTGCGCCGGCCGGGCGGGCCGTAGCGGGTAGGGACGGTCGGTCGAATGTACGCGCTGGACGCCCTCCGCCGCCGCCCCGGCCGCTCCGCGACGACCGCGCTCGGCGTCGGCCTCGCCGTCGGCCTGGTCGTGCTCCTCCTCGCGCTGAGCGCGGGGATCCAGACGAGCTCCTCCGAGCTCGCCACCGCGAGCGGGGTCGACCTGATCGCGGCGAGCGCGAACACGACCCTCACCTCGGGGACACTGCCGCCCGTGACCGACGCCCACTCCCTGGTGAGCCGGATGCCGGCCGCCGACCCGAACGTCGTCACGGCGAGCCCGTGGCTCGTCAGCGATCTCGTCTTCGGGAACGCGTCGCTCTGGGCCGCCGCGAACCGCTCCGCCGTCCCGTCCTCCTGGGCGCCGACGGAGTCCGGGTCGGTCGGCTGGATCCCCGACGCCAACGGGGGCCTCGAGACCCCGACCCTCTACAACGGCACCGGGTTTACGCTCCCCGGGGACCCGTACTACGACAACGGGACCTACCGCGGGGTGAAGACCGGGGAGATCGAGCTCGACCAGGGGCTCGCCGCCGTCCTCGGCGTCTCCGTCCACGGCACCGTCTGGGCGGCGGCGACCTCCCCGAGCGGGCCGAGCGGTCTCGCGGCGTGGTACCAGAACGCGACGGCGTTCACCGTCGTCGGGATCACCGGACCGTTCTGGCTCGTCCCGTCGGCGCTCCTCTCGTTCCTCTACCTCTCCGAGCTCCAGGCGATCGTCGGCGGCGGTACCCCCGCCACCGACTACGCCTCGCTCGTCCTGATCCACCTGCGCGACCCGACGACCGCCTCGACCGACCAGCAGATCCTGACGGCCGCCTTCCCAACGCTCACGATCTTCACCCTCGGGGACATCCTCGGGGAGATCCAGCACGTCGTGAACCTCTACCGCACCTTCGGCGAGCTCATCGGGATCATCGGGGTCGTCGTCGCCGCCCTCTTCACCACCACTGTGCTGCAGATGTCGGTCGACGACCGGAGCCGGGAGCTCGCGCTCCTCCGGGCGATCGGCCATACGCGGCTCTCGATCGGGAGCTTCGTGGTGCAGGAGGGGTTGCTGCTCGGAGCGTTCGGGCTCGCCGTCGGCGTACCGATCGCCTACGCGGGGGCGGTCGGGATCAACGATTTCCTTCTCCGGCTCCTGCCGGGGCTGCCCGCCGGCTTCAGCTTCGTCTCGTTCGATGCGGGGGTCCTCGGCACCGGGCTCACCCTCGTGGTCGCGATCGGGCTCGCGGCCGCCATCGCCCCCGCGGTCCGGGCGATGCAGCTGCCCGTGGCCGAGGAGCTGCGGGCGCCGTGAGGCTCTTCGGGAGCGGCGGCCACCTCCGCCACCAGCGCCTGCAGACCGTGTTGACGATCGCCGCGATCGCGACCGCCGTCGCGCTCCCCGTCGTCCTCCTGGGGGTCGGCGGGGGCGTCTCGAGCCACGAGCTCTCGAACCTGCAGAACGCGGGCTACCAGATCGTGATCAGCGCCGCCGGACTCCACGGCATCGCGAACGCCCATCGACTCACCGGGCAGCTGCTCGCCCTGCCGGAGGTCGCGGCGGCCTCCCCCGTCCTCAGCATCGCCGTCGACGCCTTCCCACCGGGCAAGGGCGCCGTCCCGTCGCTGGCGGAAGGGGTGATCCCGGATCAGTTCGCGCCGACACTGGGACCGACGGAGGACGGCCTGTTCCCCCAGCCGCTCCCCCTCGGCGACCCGACCGATCTCGTCCACTACGACAACGGCACGTATGCGGGGCCCGCGACGTACGACGTCCTCGTCTCCTCCCCGTTCGCCCAGGCCTACCACCTGGCGGTCGGCTCGACGCTCGGGCTCGCCCCGGTGCCGAACGCGACCGAGGCGGTCCCCTACTCGGTCACCGGCGTCTTCGGGGTCCCCCTCGGGACCCTCGGGCAGACCGGGGCGTTCGCCCTCCTCCTCCCGCTCTCCGACCTGCAGGTGATGACCGGCTACGCCCGCGGCGCCGGCACGCCGGTCGTCGACGCCGCCGACTCGGTCGAGGTGGCGGCCGCCGGCGCGGTGTCGACGGAACCCGGCGCGCTCGCCGCGCTCCAGCGGCAGATCCAGGCGATGGTGCCGTACTACACGGTCTCGACCCTCTCGCAGCAGGCGGCGCAGCTGCAGACCGCGGCCTCGGTCCTCACCGGCTTCTACCTCGCGCTCTCGTCGGTCGGCCTCACCGTCGGCCTCGTCTTCCTCGCGCTCGTGCTCCTCCGCCGGGTCGAGTCGGACCGCCGGTCGATCGGGATCCGCCGCGCCCTTGGGCTGCCGCCCCGCGCCGTGGTCGGCCCGGTCGTCGCGGAGGGGCTCGCGATCGCGGCGATCGGCGCCGTCGCGGGCATCGTCGGTGGCATCGCGCTCGTCGACGGATTGGCGGCGTGGGGGAGCGGGGCGGTCCAAGAGGCGGCCGATCTGGCGATCTTCGTCCCCGCGACGATGGCGGAGCTCGCCGGCGCGGTCGTGGTGCTGGCGCTCGTCGCCGGCGGCCTCGCGGCCCGCTCGGCGCTCCGCCTGGATCTGCTGGAGGCGCTGCGATGAGCGGCGACGGCCGGCCCCCGCGGATCGAGCTGCGCGGGGTCGAACGGATCTACGATCGGGGGGCGGCCGACGAGGTCCGCGCCCTCCGCGGCATCGATCTCACGGTGGGACCCGGCGAGACCGTCTCGATCGAGGGTCCGAGCGGCTGCGGCAAGACGTCGCTGCTCAACCTCATCGGACTGCTCGACACCCCGACCCGCGGCGAGGTCCGGTGGGACGACCGCCCCGTCGGGGAGCGGACCGACCGCGAGCGCGCCCGCCTGCGCCTCGAGCGGGTCGGGTTCATCTTCCAGCGGTTCTACCTGCTCCCCACGCTGACCGCCCGGGAGAACGTCGAACTGCCGATGCGGGCCCTCGGGCTCGGCCGGGGCGAGCGGAGGGACCGCGCGACGGCGCTCCTAACGGAGGTCGGCCTCCGCGGCCGCGAGCGGGCGTTCCCGCACCAGCTCTCCGGGGGCGAGGAGCAGCGGGTGGCGGTCGCCCGGGCGCTCGGGAACCGGCCCGGGCTTTTGCTCGCCGACGAACCGACCGGTGAACTCGACCTCGCGAACACGGAGGCGATCCTGACGCTGCTCGAGAAGGTCCGGGCCGACCGGGGCGCGAGCCTGCTCGTCGTCACCCACAACCCGTCCGTCGCCCGCCGCGCGCGCCGCCATCTCGCGATCCAGGACGGGCGGATCGTGGGGGACGTGCGGGAGGCCTGACGGATGGCGCGGATCGCCATCCTCCTCCAGGACCGCTGCCACCCGAAGGAGTGCCAGTGGGAATGCCAGGCCTACTGCCCGCCGGTCCGGATGGGCCAGGAGTGCATCGTCGAGGGCCCGACCGGCCGCCCAGTGATCTCGGAGACGCTCTGCATCGGCTGCGGCATCTGCGTGCACAAGTGCCCGTTCGATGCGATCAAGATCCTGAACACCCCCCAGGCCCCGGAGTCGGAGATCGTCCACCGCTACGGGTACAACGGGTTCCGGCTCTATCGGCTGCCGATGCCGCCGCCGACCGGGGTCTCGGGGCTCCTCGGCGCCAACGGGATCGGCAAATCGACGGCGCTCCGCCTGATCGCCGGCCGCGAGGTGCCGAACCTGGGGCAGTACGATCGCCCCGCGTCGTGGGAGACGGTGCTGGCCCGGTACCGGGGGACGGCGTTCCACGCCCATTTCGAGAAGATCGCGAAGGGGACGTTCCGCACCGCGCTAAAGCCGCAGTACGTGGACGCGATCTCCGACCTGCCCGGCTCGGCCTACGACTACGTCGCCGCCGGCGGGGGGGATGCCCGGCGGGGCCTGCGCGACGTCGGGCTCGCGGAGAGCCGGGCGGACCGGCCCCTCTCCGAGCTCTCCGGCGGGGAGCTCCAGCTCACGGCGATCGCCCGGCTCCTCTCGACCGACGCCGACCTCTACCTCATCGACGAGCCGTCGAGCTACCTAGACATCGTCCACCGCCTGGACGTCGCCCGGCTGATCCGCCGTCTCGGCGAGACGAAGAGCGTCCTGGTCGTCGAGCACGACCTGGCGCTCTTGGACTACATCGCCGACCAGTCGCACCTGCTCTACGGCGCCTCCGCCGCGTTCGGCGTCGTGAGCCATCCGATCCCAATGCGCTCGGCGATCAACACCTACCTGGGCGGCTACCTCAAGGACGAGAACGTCCGGTTCCGGACGGAGGCGATCCGCTTCGTCGCCCACCCGCCGAAGCCGCGGACGCGCCAGAACCTCCTCGTGGAGTTCCCCCCGCTCACGAAGGTCTTCCCGCGGTTCACCGTCTCCGTGGGCGCCGGGCAGATCCCGAAGGGCGAGACGGTCGGCGTCGTCGGCCCGAACGCGACGGGGAAGACGACGTTCGTCCGGATGCTCGCCGGGGTGGAGCCGCCGACCGAGGGGACGCCGCCCGCCGGCGTGACGGTGAGCTACAAGCCGCAGTACCTCAAGGCGACCCAGCGGGCGAGCCTGCGGGAACGGGCCGAGGCGCTCGCCGCCGATCCGGCGTTCGACGCCCGCCTCCTGGAGCGGGAGCTCGTGCCCGGGCTCCACCTCGAGGAGACGATGGACGTGCCGCTGCCGGACCTCTCGGGCGGCGAGCTCCAGCGGACGGCGGTCGCGCTCGCGCTCGCGCGGGTGGCGACCGTCTACCTGCTGGACGAGCCGTCCGCCTACCTCGACGCCGACGAGCGGATCGCCATGGCGCGCCTGCTGCGCCGGCAGATCGAGCGGCAGGCGGTCGGCGCGCTGGTCGTCGACCACGACGTCTACTTCCTCGACCTCGCCTGCGACGCGCTCATGGTCTTCCGCCCCGAGGGGACCGACGGCGCGGCGGGCCGCGGGGACGGGCCGTACCCGATGCGCGAGGGGATGAACCGGCTCCTGCGCACCGTCAACGTCACGTTCCGGCGGGACGCCGAGACGCTCCGCCCCCGCATCAACCGGGAAGGATCGGTGCTCGATCGCGAGCAGCGGGCCCAGGGCGAGTACTACTACGAGCCGGCCGCCTGATGCCGACGGGGGACGGAGCGGGCCGGGGGCGGGCCCAGCTTCGGTTCGCGGCCCGGTCTCCCATCGGGCGGAATCGGCCGACCGGCGCGCCCCGGCGGCGCCGGGTGCCCGAAGAAGGGTATGTAGGAGTGGCGCGCTTCCCGGCGACGGGTGGGGGCCGACGGCGGGAACGGGTCCACGGCGCCCGGGACGCGTTGGCGACCGCGCGGGGAGGCGCGCCGCGTGACTCCACCGGGAGCCGACGCCGTCTCCCCGGCCGCGACGATCCCCCCGCGGCTCGACCGCCTCGGCCGCTACCGGGCCCGCGCCGACTTCTCCTACGGCGTGATCGCGTTCTACCTGCTCCTGCTCCTGCTGATCGGCGTCTTCCTGCAACCCCCGAAGACCGCGCTCTGGGCGGCGCTGCTCCTCGCGATCGCCGTGATCGGGTTCCTCGCCCGCTACCTGTCGACGCACTACGTGATCGACGCCGACTACCTCCGGGCGAGCCGGATCCTGGGCGGCCAGAAGGTCCGGCTCCGGGAGGTGCGTCGCATCGAGTTCGTGAGCCTGCGCGAGCTCAGCGCAACCGGGTTCTGGGGATCGTGGGGATGGCGGGGACGGATGTGGAGCCCGCGCATCGGGCAGTTCGACTGCATCCACACGACCACGAACGGGATCCTCGTGACGGCCGGGACCCATCCGCTGTTCGTCACGCCCGTCGACCGCGCGGCGTTCGCCGAGGAGCTCTCCCGACGGGTCCGTTCGCACGGCGCGAAGCTCCTCGCCGACGAAAGCGCGGCCCCGCCGGCCGCCCCCCGACCGTACTGAGTCCGAGGGCGGAGCCGGGCGGGGCCGATCCGGTCGGTGGGGAACCCGCCCCGCGGATCAGTAGCTCGGCCAGCTCGGATCGACCTCGCGGGCCCAGCCGCGGAGCCCGTCGCGCAGCGAGCGGACGTTCGTGACGCCGAGCTCCCGCAGCCATCGGGCGGCCTGGGCGGAACGGGCCCCGCTGCTGCAGTAGAGCACGAGGCGCGGCGCCGACGTGAGCTCGCCGAGCCGCTCCACGAGCGCGGCCCGCGGGATCCGGGTCGCTCCCGGGAGGAGACCGATCTCCCACTCGGGGGGGTCCCGCACGTCGACGAGCCGCGGCGGGTCCGGGCCCCCGAGCGCCGCGGCCAGCTCCGTCGCCGAGATCTCGGGGACGTCGTCCGGGAGGGAGTCGCCCGCGGCATCTTCCCCCCCGCAGAACGCCGCGTAGTCGATGAGTCCCGTTTGCGTCGCCGTGGGGGAGCAGAGGTCGCAGGTGGGGTTGCGCCTAAGGCGGAGCTCCCGGAACGCCATCGCCTGCGCATCGAACAGCAGGAGCCGGCCGACGAGCGGCTCGCCGATCCCGAGGAGGAGCTTCATCGCCTCTGTCGCCTGGATCACGCCGATCAGTCCCGGCAGGACCCCCAATACGCCCGCCTCGGCGCACGACGGCACGAGGTCGGGGGGCGGGGGGGCCGGGTAGAGGCAGCGGTAGCAGGGGCCGCGGCGGGCATCGAAGACCGTCGCCTGACCCTCGAACCGGTAGACCGAACCGAAGACGTCCGGCTTGCCGAGCAGCACGCAGGCGTCGTTGACGAGGTAGCGGGTCGGGAAGTTGTCGCTCCCGTCGATCACCACGTCGTACGGACGAAGCGTCTCGAGCGCGTTCTCGGCGGTGAGACGGTCCGGGTGGATCGAGACGTGGATCCCGGGGTTCATCGCGCGGAGGCGATCGCGGGCAGCCTCGGGCTTGATCCGGCCGACGTCCGCCTCCGTGTAGAGGACCTGCCGCTGGAGGTTCGACGCATCGACGCGGTCGAAATCGACGAGCCCGATCTCCCCGACCCCCGCCGCCGCGAGGTAGAGCGCCGCCGGCGAGCCGAGGCCGCCGGCGCCGACGAGCACGACCTTGCCGGCCCGCAGCCGCCGCTGGCCGACCGCGCCGACCTCGGGGAGCAGCAGATGGCGGCTGTACCGCACCAGCTCCTCCCGGCGGAACGACCGTTCGTCGGTTTCGCCGTCCGGCCGCTCGCTGCCGCCGGCGAGGGCGGGGATCACCTCGAGGACATCCCCGTCCTCTAGGCGGGTCGCACCGCCGTCGGCCTCGCGCACGTCACGATCGTTGAGGTAGAGGGCGACCGACGACCGCAGCTGCCCGTCGGGGGCGAGGAGCCGGGGGCGAAGTGCGGGATGGCGCTCGGCGAGGCGCGCCGCCGCGGCCGCCACCGTGTCGGCCTCGATCGGCACCTCGGCGGCGCCCCCGGCGAGCGCGCGGAGCGGCGACGGCAGCCGGAACGTCACGCGGCTCACGGCGACGCCCCAAGGCTCGCCGGACGGATACGGCTTGTCGGTACGTCTTCGGGCAGGCCGGCCGCCCCGACCGCCCGGAGCGGCGCTCCCGGGCCGGGCCCGCGCTCGTAGACGGCGATCGCTTTCTCGCCGTCCGCCTCGACCGCGACGATCGCCGCCAAAAGGCCGGGGAGCGCCTCGACCTGGTCGATCGCGGACGGATCCGCGGTGCCGTCGGGATGGGAGTGGAAGACCCCGACCCAACGGTCGCCTCGCCCGCGCAGGATCGTCCGGAGCTCGTCCGGGTCGATCGCGAACCGTCGGCCCCGGTCGATCGGCGCGGCGTTCCGGCACGGAACGACGACGACTCCGCCCGCTCCCGTGCCCCGGTCTGTCCCCCGGGCCGGCGGGGCGAACCACACCCCGCACGCCTCCTCGGGGTAGGCGGCGAGCGCGAGGGCGCCGATCCGTCGTCTACCCTCCGCTCCGAGCGGCGAGCCGCTCCGGTGCATGTTCGCGCCGGTCCCGGTTCGGCCGGGGTGGGGGTCCGTCACTGCAGCTGGATCAGATGGGAGCACCGGAGCCCGCCGCGGCCGATTGAATCCTCGAGGGCGACCCCGGCTTCCCCGAGGAGCGCTTCGGTGAGGTTCTTGTCGAAGACCTCGCAGAGCAGGTACGGGTGGCTGAGCGCGCTGTGGCGGAAGACGCAGTTCGTCCGGACGATGCGGGCGCCGCCGTCGGGGCCGACCTCGACCGTGCAGCGGAAGCCGAGCCGGTTCAACGCCTTCACGAGATGGTCGAGCCGCTCGGGCTCGGGCGCGTCCTTCGGGATCGACTTCGCGATCTCCGCGGCCATGCGCCGCGCCGACTGGACGAACAGCGCGCTCACGAACCCTTCCCCCTCCCGGGCGAGCAGCTCGTTGATCAGCGTGTCGAGGATGAGATCGTACTTCTTGGGGAACAGCCCCTGTCCCTGCTCGGTGAGGACGTACCGCTTCCGGGGTCGGCCGACCCCTTCCCGATGGAACGCCGGCGCGACGAGCCCCCGTCCTTCCATCCGGTCCAGGTGGCCCCGCGCCGCGCTCTCCTGGATGCCGAGCTTCGTCGCGAGGTCGCGGGCCGTGCGCGGGGCGACCGCCAGCTCCTCGAGGATCCGGCCCCGGGTCCCCTCGAGCCCCTCGACGTCGCTCGCGCCCATGGTTCGGTAGCGGCTCCCTTGCGACCGGTCGGTCGGATTTACGCACCGCGCCATGCTTAAATAACGGTATCGGCTCGTTGGGTCGGTATCATGGCGACGAACCCGACGCAGCACGTGCTTGAGGTGAAGGAGCTCCGGGCCGAGGTCGCCGGCAAGGAGATCCTGAAGGGCGTCACCCTCACCCTCCGCAGCGGCGAGATCGCCGCGCTCATGGGCCCGAACGGCTCGGGGAAGAGCACCCTCGCCTACGCCCTCATGGGCCATCCGAAGTACAAGGTCACGCACGGGTCGGTGACGATGGACGGCCACGACCTCCTTTCGATGAGCGTCGACCAGCGGGCGCGCGCCGGTCTGTTCCTCGGCTTCCAGTACCCGCAGGAGGTCTCCGGCCTCTCCCTCTCCAAGTTCCTGTGGACCGCCCACATGCAGCGGCACACCCCCGAGAACGCCGATGCCCCGGCGTTCGACCGCGATCTCAAGTCCCACCTCGGCATCCTCGGGATGGACGACTCGCTCCTCAAGCGGAGCCTGAACGAGGGGTTCTCGGGCGGGGAGAAGAAGCGGGTCGAGGTATTGCAGATGGCGACGCTCCGGCCGACGTTCTCCATCCTGGACGAGCCGGACTCCGGCCTCGACATCGACGCGGTACGCGCCGTCGGGGAGACCGTGGCGAAGATCCACCGGCCGGACGCGGGGATCCTCGTGATCACGCACTACCAGCGCATCCTGAAGTACGTGAAGCCCGATCGGGTCTTCGTCATGGTCGACGGCGCGATCGCCCTGCAGGGTGGCCGGGAGCTCGCGGAGGAGCTCGAGGCGAAGGGGTACGACTGGGTCCGCATCGGGATCGCCGAGGCGGCGTAGGTCGCGACCGGACCGGTTGATGGACGTCGCGCGCCTCCGCGCGGATTTCCCGATCCTGGAGCGGAAGTTCCACGGACTTCCGCTCGCCTACCTCGACAACGCGGCGACCTCCCAGAAGCCGCGGCCCGTCCTGGACGCCGTCCGGGAGTACTACTTCCGGGAGAATGCCAACCCCCACCGGGGCGTCTACGGGCTGAGCGTCGAAGCGACGTACGCCTACGAGAACGCGCGGGTGCGGATGGCGCGGTTCCTCAACGCCCCGGATCCCGCGGGGGTGATCTTCGTCCGCGGCGCGACCGAGGGGCTCAACGTCGTGGCGACGAGCCTCGGGGTCGGGCTCGAGCGGGGCGACCGGGTGCTCACCACCGTCATGGAACACCACTCGAACCTCGTCCCGTGGGCGTTCCTCCGCGACCGGAAGGGGATCGTCCTCGACTACCTCGACATCGACGACGACGGCCGGCTCCGCCTCGACCAGCTCGACGAGCAGCTCCGGCGGAAGCCGAAGGTCGTCGCGCTGACGCACGTCTCGAACGTCCTCGGCACCGTGAACCCGGTGCGCGCGATCGCCGATCGCGCCCACGAGGTCGGGGCGACGGTCGTGGTCGACGCGGCCCAGTCCGCCCCCCATCGGAAGGTCGACGTCCAGGCGCTCGGCGCGGATTTCCTGGCGTTCTCGGGTCACAAGATGCTCGGGCCGATGGGGATCGGGGTCCTGTGGGGGCGCCCGGAGCGACTCGCCGTCCTGCCGCCGGCCCAGGGCGGCGGGGAGATGATCCGCGAGGTCCACCAGGACCGTGTCGAGTTTCGCGAGCCCCCCGGGCGTTTTGAGGCCGGCACCCCGAACGTCGGGGGAGCGATCGCCCTCTCGGCGGCCGCCGACTACCTGGAGCGGATCGGCTGGGAGGAGCTCGCCGCGCACGAACGCCAGCTCGCGGATCGGTTCCTCCGCCGGCTCCGCGACCAGATCGGGGAGGAGATCCGGCTCTTCGGGCCCCCGACCCTCGACGACCGGGAGGCGGTCTTTTCCTTCGCGATGCGGGGGGCGCATCCGCACGACGTCGCCTCGCTGCTCGACGCCGACGCCGTCGCGGTGCGGGCCGGCCACCACTGTGCCCAGCCGCTGATGGAGCGGCTCGGCGTCCCGGCGCTGACCCGGGCGAGCCCGTACCTCTACAACACCCCGGACGAGATCGACCGGCTCGTCACCGCCCTCGAGAAGGTCCGCCACCTTTTCGCGACCCCGTCGCCCTCCAGCGGCCGCGGGGCCGCGTAAAGGACGCCCTCCTACCCGTCCGTGTCGCGAAGGGCCCTACAGCCGCGGCTCCGGCAACACCGGCCTCGGTAGCGGGGTCGTGTCGCCTCGGCGGCTACCTGCTAATTAAATACTCTGACGTGCTGGAATTGCCGAGATCATGGCGCAGAGCACCTCGGACGTTACTCCTCTCGACTACACCCGGTACGACTTCAAGAATCCCGAGACGTACCGCCTGCGCATCGCGAAGGGCCTGACCCGCGAGGTCGTCGAGCAGATCTCCGACTTCAAGCACGAGCCCGACTGGATGCGGCAGTACCGCCTGCGCGCCTACGAGCATTTCGTGGAGCGGCCGATGCCCGACTGGGGGCCGAGCCTCGCGGAGCTCGACTTCGACTCGTACACGTACTACGCGAACCCGCTCCTCGAGGGAGAGACGAAGCGGAGCTGGGAGGATCTCCCCGCGGACATCAAGAACACGTTCGACAAGCTCGGGATCCCGAAGGCGGAGCGGGAGTTCTTCGGCGGCGTCGGGGCCCAGTACGACAGCGGGACCGTCTACCACAAGATCCGCGAGGACCTCCAGGCGAAGGGGGTCCTGTTTACCGATACCGACACGGCGGTCAAGGAGCATCCCGAGATCGTCCGGAAGTACTTCGGGAAGATCGTCCCGTACAACGACAACAAGTTCTCCGCGCTCAACAGCGCCGTCTGGTCGGGCGGGAGCTTCGTCTACGTCCCGCCGGGGGTCGACGTCGGGATCCCGCTCCAGGCCTACTTCCGCATCAACGCGCGGAACGTCGGGCAGTTCGAGCGGACGCTCATCATCGCCGACAAGGGGGCGAAGGTCCACTACGTCGAGGGGTGCACCGCCCCGATCTACTCCACCGACTCCCTGCACGCGGCGGTCGTGGAGGTCGTCGCCGAACCGTACGCCAAGGTCCGCTACACGACCGTCCAGAACTGGTCGAAGAACGTCTACAACCTGGTGACGAAGCGGGCCGTCGCCTACGAGCAGTCGCTCGTCGAATGGGTCGACGGCAACATGGGGTCCAAGGTGACGATGAAGTACCCGTCGGTCTACCTGCGCGGCCGCGGGGCCCGGGCCGACATCCTGTCGGTCGCCTTCGCGAGCCAGGGGCAGATCATCGATTCGGGGGCCAAGGCGGTCCACTCCGCCCCGGACACGTCGAGCAAGATCATCTCGAAGTCGATCGCGATCCGCGGCGGCCAGACGAGCTACCGGGGCCTCCTCCACGTCGCCCCGGGGGCGACCGGGGTGAAGGCGGCGGTCCGCTGCGACGCGCTGCTCCCGGACGAGCTCGGCCGCTCCGACACCTACCCGTACAACGAGATCCACGAGGAGGACGCGACCGTGACCCACGAGGCGGTCGTCGGGAAGATCGGCGAGGAGCAGATCTTCTACCTCATGAGCCGCGGGCTCAACGAGTCGGACGCGATCCACCTGATCCTGATGGGGTTCCTCGCGGAGTTCGCGAAGGAGCTGCCGGTCGACTACGCCCTCGAGCTGAACCGGCTGATCCAGCTCGAGATGACCGGTTCGGTCGGATAGGCGG
>JAKABH010000037.1:0-10626 GCA_021801925.1 Thermoplasmata archaeon
CGTGCCGGGTCGGCTCCCAGCGCCGGGGCGACCGCCATCGTTTCCAGCACCACGGCCCCGGACGCCGAGGCGGTCGCCCGGAGCCGGGCCGGATCGACCCGACGGAACGTCCCGGGCTCCCGGCGTCGGACGGGTTCGCGCGCGAACCCTTCCCGGTCGACCCGGGGGAGGAGGGCCGGAACGGGAGCGCGAAGCAGCCGGGCGAGGGCGGTCGGGGGCAGTCGACCGAGATACCGCGACCGCTCGCCCGGCCCCGCCACGATCTCCACGATCGCAATCCCCCCCGGGGCCGCGAGGGAGAGCACCCCCGTCAGGAGCTCTTCCGCGCGGCTCGCCGCGAATCCGATGACGTTGCCGAGCGCCACGACCTCGGCAAACGACCGCGGGGCGAACGGTGGCCGAAGGCCGTCGCCCCGTACCGCCTCGGCGCCGTCCGGCCCGTCGGGTGGGATGCGGGAGAGCATGCCGAGGGAGAGGTCGAGGGCGACCCGCCGGTCGGCCTCCCCGCCCAGATGGCGGAGGAACCGGCCCGGGCCGCTGCCGAGGTCCAGCGACCAGCCCCTCGGGACCCGGTGTCGGGCGAGGAAGCGGCTCCGCAGCTCGCGGAACAGGCGGCGTTGGGCCGTCCCCTCGTAGCGGCGCCACTCCCGTTCCACCCGGTAGTCGTCGAGGTCGCGGAACCGACGGGGTGGCCCGTCGTCCGGGCCGGGGGACGATTCCCGGGGTCGGGACCCCGGCAGATCGGGGAGCGGGCCGGCCGGATGCGGTCGCGGTCGGGGGGGTGAGGTCACGGGGCTCCGCTGCTCCTGAAACCGACCCCTTTATAGTCCCCCGCCCACGGATATCCCTCCGGCCGTCCGATGTCCGAAGCGGGTCCCGTGCCGCAGCGCTGCCGACCACCGCCCGGCGATGGGCCGTTTCCGTGGGAGGCCGTGGCATGACCGCCGGAGCGAGCCGCCGCGGCCCGCTGGTGCACCGCTCGGCTCGCCACGGGGCGGCCCTGCTGGTCTTCGGGGCGGTCGAGTTCATCGTCGGGATGATCGTCACCCAGATCGGCTATCCCGGCTACAGCCTGTCGCGGAACGTCATCAGCGACCTCGGCAACACGGGCTGCGGGTACTGGGGCGGGTCGGGCTCGTTCACCGGGGACTACGCCTGCTCGCCGTGGCATATCGTCTTCAACGCCTCGATCGTGATCATGGGGATCGCCCTGATCGGAGCCGTCCTGCTGCTCCGCACGGCGTTCCCGCCGCGCCGGACCCGGACGATCGGGCTCGCCCTGCTCGGGGTCGCGGCGATCGGGTCGATCGGCGTCGGCCTCTCCCCCGAGAACGTCAACATCACCGTTCACTCCGTTTCGGCCCTGCTCGCCTTCCTCGGGAGCGGGCTCGCGCTCCTGACCCTCGGCATCGCTATGTTCCGGGACACCCGGTGGGACGGATTCCGGACGTTCACGGTCGTCTGCGGACTGGTCGACCTGGTGGCGTTGGCGCTGTTCGTGAGCAAGACCTATCTCCACCTCGGCGCCGGAGGGATGGAGCGCCTGATCGTCGCCCCGGTCCTGCTGTGGGCGATCGTGGCGGGACTCCACCTCCTGCGGATCCCGACCTACGCCCCGTCGGGACTGCGCGCCGCGTGAACCGCGCGCAAGGCGCGGGGGCCGATACGACGGAGGGCCTCCCCCCACCGTTCGCGGGTCAGTGCTCCTGGCCGAAGCGGCGGATGTCCTCGGGGCCGGCGCGCGCCTCGACCGGTCCGCTCCCCTGGACCTGGAGTCGGATCTGCTCGACCACCTCGGGGTTGGCGAGGGTCGTGATGTCCCCGTAGTCCATCCGGTTCGAGATCGAGGCGAGCACGCGCCGCATGATCTTCCCCGAGCGGGTCTTCGGCATATCCGGGACGATCCGCACCGCACGAGGCCGCGCGATCTTGCCGATGACCGTCTCGATCGCCCGGCTCACCCGCTCCGCGATGGCCGGGTCGGGCGCGATCCCGGGTTTCAGGGCAACGTAAACCTCGGGGACCCGGCCGCGCTCCGCGTCGACGATCGGCACGACCGCCGCCTCCGCGACCTCGGGGACGGTGAGGCACGCCGACTCGATCTCCTTGGTACCCAGCCGGTGCCCGGCGACGTTGATGACGTCGTCGACGCGCCCGAGGATGCGCAAGTAGCCGTCCGCCGCCCAGAGCGCGCCGTCCCCCGCGAAGTACGGCCAGTCGTGCCAGTCGGTGCTCGACCGGTTCCGGTTGTACTTCCCGTAGTACGTCCGCACGAACCGCTCCGGGTCCCCCCAGATCGTCTGGAAGATCCCGGGCCACGGGTTGCGGATGCAGATGTTCCCGGCCCGGCCGGCCCCCTGAGGGACCTCCTTGCCCTCCTCGTCGAAGACGATCGGGTAGATGCCGGGCATCGGCGGACCCGCGCTGCCCGGCTTCATCGGGTCGAGCGCCGGCTTGGTCGAGCAGAGGAATCCGCCCGTCTCGGTCTGCCACCAGGTGTCGGTGATCGCCGCCTCCCGCCGGCCGACGGTCTCGTAGTACCATCGCCAGGCTTCCGGCTCGATCGGCTCGCCGACCGTCGTCATGCACTTGAACGCGTACCGGTACTTCTTCGGCTCGTCGGGGCCGAGCTTGCGGAGGGCCCGGATCGCGGTCGGGGAGGTATGGAAGATGTTGACCCCGAGGCGTTCGGCAATCCGCCACGGCCGCCCCGCGTCGGGGTACGTCGGGACCCCCTCGTAGAGCACGCTGGTGGCGGCGAGGGCGAGGGGGCCGTAGACGATGTAGGAGTGGCCCGTGATCCAGCCGATATCGGCCATGCACCAGTAGACATCGGTCGGGTGGAGGTCCTGGATGAGCCGCGTCGTGCCGGCGACGTAGGCGAGGTAGCCCCCGGTGCTGTGCTGGCATCCCTTCGGCTTACCGGTCGACCCGCTCGTGTACATCAGGAACAGCGGCGCCTCCGCGGGCATCGACACCGGATCGACCCGGTGGCCGCGGTACTGCTTCAACAGGTCGTCGACCACGAAGTCGCGGCCCTCGACCATGGGGGTGGTGCTCGCCGGGCGGTCGCGGAAGCGGCGCCAGACGAGCACCTTTTCCACGGTGACCCCCTCCTCGGCGGCCTTGCGGACGGCGATGTCCGCGTTGGCCTTGTGGTCGAGCAGCTTGCCGCTCCGGTAGTAGCCGTCCATCGTCACGAGGATCCGGCTGCCGGAGTCGACGATGCGGGCCCCGCACGCCTCGCCCGAGAACCCGCCGAAGACGACCGAATGGATCACGCCGAGGCGGGCGCAGGCGAGCATCGTGATCGGCAGCTCCGCCGTCATCGGCATGTGGATCGTGACCCGATCCCCGCTCCGGAGGCCGCAGCCGTCGCGGAGCAACGCCGCCATCTCGTTGACCCGGACCCAGAGTTCCTGGTAGGTGATGAACTGGGTCGGCTCCTCCTCCGGCTCGGGAACGAAGATCAGGGCCGCCTTGTTGCGGTGCGCCTCCAGGTGGCGGTCGACGCAGTTGAAGCTGGCGTTGAGGCGGCCCCCGACGAACCACTTCCAGAACGGGGCGTGGCTCGTGTCCAGCGTGGTCGTCCAGTACCGGTCCCAGGTGAGGAGGTCGGCGTACTCCCGGAAGCATTCGGGGAAGTGCTCCTCCGAGAACCGTTCCATGATCGCCGGGTCGGTGAGGTTCGCCTGGCCGACGAACTTCGGCGGCGGGTGGTAGATGGCCTCCTCCTTCCAGTGGACCGCGATCTCGGCCTCGGAGAGCCGGGACTCCTCCGGTGCTTCCTTGGCATCTGCACGACGTTCGGACATCGGATTCCCCGCGCCCGGAACGGGGGGGCAGGATATACGAGTTACGTCGTCGCATGGCCCGGCGTCGCACGGTGGTCCGACCGGACGTTCGGCACCCCGTTCGTCCCTTGGAATCGGGCGGAGGCGCCTTGTCGAACCCTTATAGACCTCCCCTCGCATCCCGGGCGCTCGGTGCGACATGGTCGAGACGGGTCGTCCGCACGACCGGCCCGACAAGACCGTCCACGTCCGGATCGATCCCAATGACGAATCGACCACTCTCGAAGACGTCCTCAGCCGCATCGCCGAGCTCCAGCGCCGACATCCCGACCGGGAAGTATTCTTCGACGGGGACGAGTATGCGATCTGCTCCCGACCGAAGCGGAGCCGCGCCCCCCCGGCGCATTGAGCCGGCGGCGCTCGGGCGCCCCCTGCTGCTCGTCAATCTGAAGACGTATCCGACCGCGCTCGGGGCCGGCGCCGAGCGCATCGCCCGGACGCTCGAGGAGCTCGGCCGATCGACCGGGGTCCCGGTGGCGGTCGCCCCGGCGACGCCCGACATCTCGCGCCTCACGGCCCAGCTCCGTCTGCCGGTGCTCGCCCAGCACGTCGACCCGGTCGACCCGGGCCCCCGCACGGGATTCGTTCCGCCCGAAGCGGTCGCCGCTGCCGGGGCCCGGGGCAGCCTGGTCAACCACTCGGAACATCCGCTCTCCCCGTCCGAGGGGCGCGAGACGGCGCTACGGCTGAACCGGCTCGGCCTCGTCGCGGTCGTCTGCGCGCGGGACGTCGCCGCGGCTAGACGGCTGGCCCGCCTCCGGCCCCCGTATCTGGCGATCGAGCCGCCGGACCTGATCGGCGGCGATCGCTCGGTCTCCACTGCCCGACCCGAGGTGATCCTCTCGGTCGTCCGGGCGGTCGCGGCGGTCTCGCCCGAGACGGTCGTCCTCTGCGGCGCCGGGGTCCACACCCGCCACGACGTCGAGAAGGCCCGGGAGCTCGGGGCCCAGGGGATCCTGGTGGCGAGCGCGGTCACCCGTGCCCCGTCGGCCCGGAACGCGCTCGCGGAGCTCCTCGCCGGCTTCTGAACGACGCGGGGCGGGTTTCGATCCGCCGGTACGTTAGGCGGGGTCGACCGCGGGTTCATCTGCCTCCGTGCTCTGGCGGCGCCCGTGACCCCGGAGACGACTGAGAAGGCGGAAGCCCGCCGACGCCGCTCCTCCGGAGGAGCTCCCCCGGCGCGCCGCCGTCACGGGTCGAGCCGCGGTCGGGCGGGACGGCCGCGACCGGCGGTCCGACGGAGCCGTCGCCGCGCCCCGCCGGACGAGGCGCTGGATGTTCCGTCCCCGGCGACCGCCCGCACGCCCGGGGTGGAAGCGGTCTCGCCGGTCCCCGAGAGGTCGATGCCGGGGCGTCCGTACCATATCGTCATGGTCGGCTGGGAGTGGCCGCCGACCCACTCGGGCGGCCTCGGAGTCCACTGCTACGAGCTCTCGAAGGAACTGACACGGCTGGGGCATCGGATCACCTTCTTGACCCCGTTCTCCGGCCCGTTCCTCGAGGTCGACGGGGTGACCATGCGGTTCCCCGGCGCCCCGGGTGCCGGCGGGAAACCGGCGTCGTACCCGCCGGCGTACTGGGCCGGGGCGACGGCGGACAGTCCGTTCTGGAACGCCACGGACGGGTACAATTCGTGGGTCGGCCAGCTCGACGACCTGGCCGCCGTCGACATCGTGCACGTGCACGACTGGTTCGGCACGGAGGGCGCGATCGCCCTGTCGGCCCGGCTCGCGGTGCCGCTGGTGATGACCGTCCACTCGACCGAGTACGATCGATCCCTCGGCCATCCGTGGGAACACATCCTGCGTCGCGAGCAGATCGGCATCGACGCCGCCAGTCGGGTCATCGCGGTCAGCCGCCATCTTCGGCAGCAGCTCATCCAGCGGTACGGGGCGGATCCGGGGAAGGTACGGGTGATCTACAACGCCGTCCGTCCGACCGGGCGGCTCGCCTCGATCGCCCCCGAGCGGCGGGTGGTGCTGTACGTCGGACGGCTCGCCGCGATGAAGGGGGTCGACACGTTCCTCCGGGCGGCGGCCCGGGTCGCCCCCCAGTTCCCCGACGCCCTGTTCGTCATCGCGGGGGAAGGGTCGGAGTATGCCCGGCTCCTCCACCTCACCGCGGCGCTCGGGATCGGCGAACAGGTGATGTTCCTCGGGAAGGTGAGCGACGACGAGCGGGAACTCCTCCTCGCCGGCAGTTCCGTCTTCGTCCTCCCGTCGGTCGTAGAACCGTTCGGGATCGCCGCCCTCGAGGCGATGGCCGCCGGGGTGCCGACGATCGTCTCGAAGACGAGCGGCATCGCCGAGATCGCCCGCGGGGTCTTCCAGGTCGATTTCTGGGACGTTGACGAGTTTGCGAGCCGCATCGCGGAACTGCTCGAATACCCGACCCTCCGCTCGGCGATGGGGGCGCAGGGCCGCTGGGAGGCGCTGCGCGAGGGATGGCCCGAACGGGCGCGGGAGGTCGTCGCCCTCTACCGGGAGGCCCGGGACGCGGGCGGTCTCCCCTGATCCGCCTCCGGTCCCCGCCGGCCTTAGCCGCATCGACCCCTCGGGCGTCCCCTTGGAACGGGCCGGCGAACGGATATGCGATCGTCCCGTGGGCCATGGGGGGGACGGAGGGACGATGCATCGAGGCGTAGACGTCGATATCCATTTGCGTCCCGGGCTCGACAACGACAATTTCATCGCCGAAGCGCTCGGCAACCTGGCGGCGTTCCGGCTTGGGAGGGAACGGCAGGAACGCCTGCGGTGGCAGGTCCTCCGGGTGCAGAGCTCCGGCCCGAAGCACCACTATCGGATCGTGCTGCGCCACCCCGACCGCGCGCTCGACCTCGGCTTCAAGTCGGACCTCGGCAAGACCTTGGACGAACTCTCCGCTTGCTCGGTGGACCAGCTGCACGAGGAGCTGCGCCGGGCCCAGGCGGACGGGCTGCGCCTCGTGCCGCTGCGCGAGGTCCGCGAGGAGGTCGATTTCTGGCAGGACGACTTCTGGAGCGCGATCGGCGGCCCGTCGGGGATCGCCCCGCCCGGGAGCTTCCCGTAACGGCCGCGGCCCGCCGGGCGACGCGGCGGCCGGCCCGAGCGCCGAGGCGACAGATTAAACCCCGCCGGGCCGTGGGGACGTCCGGCTCCCCGATACCCCCCCTCGACCGTCCCCCGTGGACGATCGAGACGGCCGGGAGCGAAAGGTTCGTCCGAATGGCACAGCACCCGGGGTCCTGAACCGAAGCGCATGCGGATCGTACTTTACCTCCACATGCACCAGCCGTGGCGCCTCGGCCGGTTCCGCTACCTCGACCTCGGCTCCGGGCGTTCCTACTTCGACGTCGATCGCAACCTCGCCCTGTTCCGGGGGATCGCCGAACGCTGCTATCTGCCGGCCCTCGACCGCCTGATCCGGGCCGCCCGGGAGGACAGCGGCTTCCGCCTGAGCCTCTCCGTCACCGGGACGTTCGTGGAGCAGGCCCAGGTCGCCGCGCCGACCGTGCTCGACCGGCTGCGGGAGCTGCACCGGACGGGGCAGGTGGCGCTGCTCTCCGAGACGTACTACCACTCCCTCGCGTTCCTGGTCCCGCCGCCGGAGCTGCACGAGGAGGTCGCCCTGCACCGCGAGATGCTCCGCCGCGAGTTCGGGACGAGCCCCACGGTGCTGCGGATGACGGAGCTCGCCTACTCCGACGAGCTCGCCCGTTTCGCGGAATCGGAGGGGTTCCACGGGATGCTCGCGGAGGGCTGGGAGGGCGTCCTCCGCGGCGCCTCCCCCACGATGCGGTACTGCGCGGCGCCGGCGCCGACCGTCCGGCTGCTGCTGCGGCACTACCCCCTCAGCGACGACGTTGGGTTCCGGTTCTCCTCCTCGGGGTGGGGGGAGTATCCCCTGACCGCCGAGAAGTATGCGGGCTGGCTCGCGGCGACGCCCGGCGAGGTCGTCGGGCTGTTCATGGACTTCGAGACGTTCGGCGAGCACCATTCGGCACGGACGGGGATCCTGGAGTTCCTGAGCGCCCTTCCCGAGAAGGTCCGCGCCCATCCCCATCTCGGATGGGCGACGGTCGACGAGGCGATCCGCGGCCCCCCCTGCGCGCCGCTCTCGGTCCCGTATACGATGACCTGGGCCGACCAGAACCGGGACCTGGGGGCCTGGCTCGGGAACGACCTCCAGCGCTCGGCGTTCGAGGCGGCGAAGAAGGTCGGGTTGGCCGTCCGCCAAACGAACGACCCCGCGATCCTGACCGACTGGCGCCGGCTGCTAACGTCCGACCATTTCTACTACATGTATGTCAGCGGGCACGGGGCCGACCAGGGCGTGCATCAGTACTTCTCGAGCTACGACAGCCCGTACGATGCGTACGCGAACTACATGAACGCCCTCACGGACCTCCGACGTCGGGCCCTCGAGCGTCTCGGGGTCCCGGTCCTCAAGTGAACGGAGCCGTCATCCGACCTGTGCAGCCGCGGGGTTATACGACCGCGCGGCCGGACCCCACCCGGAGGGGGAGTCCCGCGGAGATGAGGGCGCCGTCGGCGGGGGGAGCCGGCCGATGATCACCGGCCTCACCGGCAACGGCCGGCTGCTCCTCACCGTCAACGAGGACGGGAACTGGAACGAGCTGTTCTATCCGTTCCCCGGCCAGTTCCAGCACCTGCGCGAGCAGCGGCTCGGGATCTTCGATGTCCCCGCGGCCCGCTTCGACTGGCTGCGCCGCGGGAACGGCTACCGGGTGGAGCAGGTCGCCCACGGGGCGGGCCACCTTCCCGAGTCGCGCTGGAGCGGGCACGGCCTCTCCCTGGTCGTCCGCGACCACATCCACCCGAACCACGACCTGATCGCCCGCGTCTACCGGATCCGCGCCGATCCGGCGCGGCCGCTCCGCCTCTTCTCCTACCACGCCTTCCAGATCGCCGAGTCGATGTACCAGGACACCGCCTACGTCGACCCGACGATCCCCGCGCTCGTGCACTACAAGCGGGGGTATTTCTTCGAGTTCTTCGGCGACCCGGCGTTCAGCCGGGTCGTCTGCGGCGAGCACACCCTGAAGGGCCTCCGCGGCACCTACGTCGACGCCGAGGACGGCCACCTCGAGGGCCGGGCGGTCGCCCACGGCGCGGCGGACAGCGTCATCGAATGGGACGTGGACGCCCGACCCGACGTCGACACGGAGGTCCGCCTCTTCCTCGCGGTCGGCCGGAGCCCGACGGCCGTCCACCAGGTGCGCGACTATGTCCGGAACGGGGGGTACGGCCGGTTCGTCCAGGAGTCGGCGCGCTTCTGGGAGACGTGGGCGAAGCGGCGGCTGCCGCATCCCCCGGCCGACCTCGGCGCCCGCGCCCAGGACGTCTACCGGGCGAGCGTCATCCTGCTCCGCCAATCGATCGCCACGACCGGCTCGATCATCGCCTCCCCCGACACCCGCTCGCTCGTCGCCGCCGGGGACAGCTACAACTACTGCTGGTGGCGGGACGGCGGGTACGTCGCGAAGGCGATGGACGAGGCCGGCCTCTACGAGAACGCGGGCCGGTTCCTCGAGTTTGCCATGCGCTGCCAGAACCCGGACGGCTCGTTCTTCCACCGCCACTTCCCCGACGGCGCGCTCGGTAGCACCTGGCACCCGCCGCCGTTCCTGCAGATCGATCAGACCGCGACCGTGGTCGCCGCCGTCTGGCACCACTTCAAGCGGGGGGCCGACCCCGACGTCCTGGTCGACCTCTGGCCGATGGTCAAGGGCGCCGCCACCTTCCTGGTCGGGTTCCGGGACCCGGTCACCCGACTCCCCGCGCCGAGCTACGACCTCTGGGAGGAGCGGATGGGGATCCACGCCTACTCGACCGCCGCGGTCGCCCACGCCCTCGAGCGGGCCGCGCGCATCGCCGACGAGATCGGGAAGGACCCCCAGACGTGGCGGTCCGCGGCGGAGGAGATCCGCACCGCGGCGATCCAGCACTTCTGGGACGAGGGGCGGGATCGCTTCCGCCGCTCGGTGACCCCCGTCGACGAACGGCTCGACTCCTCGGTCCTGCTCGCCCTCAAGCTCGGCCTGCTCCCGTGGTCCGATCCGCGGAGCCGCCGCGCGGTCGACGCGATCGAGGCCCGCCTCGCGGTGCCCGGGGTCGGCGGATTGGCCCGGTACGAGGGGGATCTCTACTACGGCCCCGAGAACCCGTGGATCATTTCGACGCTCTGGCTCGCGGAGGCCCGCCTCAATCTCGGGGACCGGGAGCGGTGCCGGGAGCTCCTCGAGTGGACCGCGCAGCACGCGACGGCGACCGGGCTGCTCCCGGAGCAGCTCGACCGGACCAGCGGAGAGCCCAAGAGCGCGACGCCCCTCACCTGGTCGCACTCGACGTTCGTCGACGTCGTCCACAAGTATGCCGAGTTCGAGTCCCGGGGCCTCGTCCCCGAAGAGTGAGCCGGACGGCGGTCCGGCCGACGAGCTGGTCCTGGGGGTCGATCTCGGCGGCACGAAGGTGGTGAGCGGGCTCGTCGACCGCCGGGGGACGGTCGTCCGGACGAGCGGCCGCGTCGTCCACTCGAACGCGGGGCCGAGCGCGGTCGTGGCGGCCGTAATCCGATCGGCGAAGGCCGCGCTGGAGCTCGCCCCCCTTCCGCCCCGAGCGATCGGCGTAGCGGTGGCGGGCCAGATCGATCCCCGGACGGGGACGGTGATCCACGCCCCGAACCTGGGCTGGCGCGACCTGCCGCTCGCCCGACGGCTCGAAGACGAGCTCGGGATCCCGGTCCGGGTGGTGAACGACGCGCGCGCGGCGAC
>JAKABH010000037.1:10726-15780 GCA_021801925.1 Thermoplasmata archaeon
CGCGACCGGGCCCCCGCCGGACGTGATCACGCCGGCGCCGCCTTCGCCGCCGCGACCGGGCCGTGGGCCGGTCGGTCGGGATCCGGCAACCCCGGGAGGGCCAGATAGCGGAGACACGCCTCGTAGAGGCGACGGGCCGACTCCAGGTCCCGCGAGGCCGACGATCCAGGCACGATGCGGCCGTTGGAGAAGTACTCCCCCGTCACCCCGTCGAGCGACGGGTCGCTGATCAGCCGAAGCGGGGTCTGCGCCCCGCGCTCGGGGCTCCGACCGGCCACCGACGCGAGCACCCGGACGGTCGCGGCGGTGGCCCCGGGGGTGTTGTGCCCGAACCCCGAGCGGATGAATCCGGGATGCAGGGCATTGACCGTCACCCCCGTACCGCGGAGCCGACGCGCGAGTTCCCGGGTGAGGAGGATCAGTTCGAGCTTGGAACGTCCGTAGACCGCGAACGGCCGGTAGCCGTGCCGGGCCTCGAGGTCGTCCCACGGGACCCGCGCGCCGCGGTGGGCCGCGGAAGCGACCAGGACGACCCGGGCGGGCGCGGAGGCGATCAGCCGGTCGGCGAGCTGAAGCGTAAGCCCCAGCGGCGCCAGCACGTTCAGGGCGAACGTCCGTTCGATGCCGTCGGCGGTCTCCTGCCGCTCGCCGAACATGGCCCCGGCCGCATGGACCAGGACATGGATCGTCGGGTAGTCGTCCCGAAGTCGGGCGGCGACCTGCTCCCAACCGGCCCGGACCGCGAGATCGTCGACCCCCACCGCATCGACCTCGGCCCCGGGCGAGGCAGCGCGGATCGAGTCGGCGATTCCCCGGACGCGGGATTCGCCCCGTCCGACGAGCACGGTCCGGGCCCCGAGCGCGGCGACGCGTCGGGCCGTGGCCAACCCGATCCCCGAGGTGGCGCCGGTCAGCACGACGATACGTCCGCGGAGGGAGGGGAGCGAGGAGCCGTCCATAGCCCCGGCTGCGATGCGCAGGCCGTAGTTGGCGCTTACGTAAAGGCGGGTCAACGGCGGGGATGGGCGTGGCCCTCGCGCGGACCGTTCGGCCCACCCGCGGTGGTCGGGAGAAAGGGGGGTTGACGGTGAGAAGATCCTACTCGGTCGCACGGCCCTACCGGGACCGCGTCCATGGGCTCAGCGCTACGGCTCGAACCCCCGTTCCGCCGGCCGGGTTCGTCCTGGGGCCGCGGTGGCGGCCCGTTCCGAGGAAGAGCTGCCCATCTACCCCCGCTCTCGGGCAGGGATCCGGTTGGCCGTGGCGCGGGTGGACCCCCGAGCCCGGACAACGGTCGCCCCGCTGGCGGAATGAGCTGAGCTCCGCCGTCGTAGACGTCGCCGGGGCCCGCATCCGCCCGATTCCTCCATCGGGAGGGCACGAGAGGCCGGTCGAGGTCCGTCCGATGAGTATCCCCTACGCCTCCGGAGGGCCGATCGGCGCTCCGTCCCGTGTGCGGGGCGGAATACGTCAGCCGAGCCAGATCGGCAGGGGCGGTTCCGTAGCGTAGTCGGGGATCGGCAGGCCGAAGTAGCGATACAACGCCGGCCCGACCGCTCGGATCGACTGGGGCGGCAGCTGCGCGCTGCGCGGCGCCCGCGGGTGTGCGAAGGCGAAGATCCCCTCGAAGGAGTGCACCGCGTCGTCGGGGCCCGTGTCGTTCTCCTCCAGGAACCAGCGGCCGTGGCCCACGGTGCCCGCGGACCGCCATCGAAGGTCCCCGAAGTAGGCCATCAGGTCCGGCGGGTCGCCTTCCACCCGTCGATAGACCTCGCTGGGGCGGAGGAGCCGAACGCCGAGGGTGGATCCGTCCGGCCGTCGGACCTCCTCGAGCTCCCGGGCAAGCTGCGCGACCAGCGCGGGGACCTCTTCGGGGGGGACGATGCCCGCCGACTCCCGTCCGCGGACGTTGATGAAGATCCGGGCATAGTAGCCGCCCGCGCCCCAGATGCGCGTTCGGCTCCAGTCGACCGCCGCGTCCTCGAGCGGCACGCCGGCTCTCGCCGGGGCCGAGCGCAGGGAAAGGTACCCCCGGTCGAGCAGCCACTCGTTGAGGCAGAAGCATCCCTCCATCCCCTGGCTCCCGTGGTCGGAGACGACGAGGACCGGGACCTCTCCCGCGACCCGGTCGAGAAACTGTCCGATCTCCTCGTCCAGCGTCCGGTAGAAGTCGTGGGCGACCCGCGCCAGCTCGGGATCTTCCGTGTAGCGGGGGTGGTTCGTGTCGAAGTACTTCCAGAAGGTGTGGTGCAGCCGGTCGGGCCCGATGTCGTGGACCGCGAACAGGTCCCACGGCTCGCGCTCCCAGAGATGTCGGACGAGCCGCCACCGTCTCCGGGTCATGTCCAGCAGCGCCCGACCCACCGCCCGGCGATCCTCGACCCGGAACGGGATGTCGAAGAACGGGCCGCCCGCCGCGCGCCCCAGCTCCTCCGCCAGCGCCGCAGGATGGACCCAATCGGCGGCGGAAGGGGGCGTCAAAAAGTCGGAGACAAAGACGCCGTTGACGGCCGGAGGCGGATAGCCCGGCGGCATCCCGACGACCGCCACCCGGCGACCCACCCTCGACAGGGCGTCCCACACCATCGGTCGCCGGGGGGTCGACGAGGTCGGGGTGTACATCCGGTCGTACGACCCCGGCCGTCGGTGGCGAAACCCGTAGAGGCCGAGCTCGCCCGGATCGGCCCCCGAGAACATCACCGCCCACGCGGGCACGGTGATCGGTGGATCGCAGCTGCGCAGCGTCCCGTGGGTCGATGCGTTCCAGAGCTCCCGAAGTCGCGGGGTGTCCTCCGAAAAGCGTTCGAGCACCGCAGGGGAGACCGAGTCGAGGCCAAGGACGATCAGACGCGCCCGCTCCACGATCCGCCGACCCACCTCCTCCTTATGGCCTTGCGCCCGGCCCAGCCTCCGCGTCCAACGACCTCGTTCACGGGCGCCACCGCGACCGAACGATTATCTACATCCACATATGAAGATGCATATGTATGTCGTCGCGGAACATTGCCGTCCAGAAGGTCGTGTACGACGCGTTGGACCGAGAAAAACGGCCGGGGGAGAGCTTCACCGCGCTGCTCCGTCGACTGTTGGACCAGCGGGAGGGGCTGGAGGAGCTCTACGGTGCCTGGGGACGCCCCTCGTCGCCGCCGAAGACCGCACCGGCGCGCAGCGCACCGGGCCGGAGGGGCCGATGAGGGCCCTGGACGGTAGCGCGCTCGCGGCCCTCTTGGAGGGGGATCCGGCCGTCCGGACCGTACTGCGGGGGCTCCGGGGGCATGAGGTCGGCACGACCGAGATCTCCTTCGCCGAGCTCTCCTGTCAGGTCGAGGTCGGCCCCCCTCGGGCGCGAGCGCATCGGCGGATGATCCTGGACCGCCTGCGTCGGAAACTGACGGTCCTACCGATCGATGGGCGGGCGGTGGCGGAGGCGGCTCGGAGAGCCGCGGCGTCTCCCCGGCGGCCGGACCTGCTTCGCCTCCTCGAATGGGGGGCGCTCGAAGCCAATGGGTGCGAAGTCCTGCATACGCGAGCGCCCCCCAGGACGGTTCCCGGGGGCAGCTGGCGGTTCAAAGTGGTTCGCCTCGTCTCATCCAAGATGCAGTAACGATAATGACGATTCTCGGATGACGTATCTTACAGCTAACTGAAAAGAGAGCTGTTTGGCCGAAAAGAGGGGGGGGTGTGGGCCAAGATCGTACGATTTGGCCGAAAGGGGGGTGGGTCCGGCGTGCAAGTTGAGCCGGGACGGTCGGTTCGGGCCCATTAATTACACAGGAACGCCAGTCACGGTTGTTAGTTTACTGGCTACTGTATACGGTGATTGCCACGCCACCCGACCAAGGGTGACCAGGGGCCCCTCGGCGGCAGGTCTCTGACGTGGAGGCGTATAACACGAGTTATACGACCCGCCGGGCACCGAGGGAAGTCGACCCCGTAGGGGCGCCACCCGGCCGAGAGGAATGAGGGGGCCGGCAGCGCCCCGGAAGTTCGCCATGCGTGACGATCTATCTCGCCGCCAGAGGTAGGTGGAGCCTTCACGGGAGCCGTCTGGCCGTTCCCGAGAAGGCGAGGGGAGTGTGAAAGTGGAGCATTCGCGGAAGAGCTGCCTCGTCTCGCTGCCAAACCGGGGAAGGATAACGAGACCGCGGCAAGCCGCCGTCCTAGCTCCGCGCCCCGGTGATTCGCAGTGGTCCACCCACCCTTGCGCCGGAGGGGGATCCGGCGCTCTATCGGGCGCCGCCTGCTGCCGGAGTCCGCCCAGATCCCCGCCTGGGAGTCGAGGGACCTCCAGCGTTCAGGCGCAGGGAGAAGACGACCCCCTCGCGGGCGGCGGGCCGAGCTCCAAATCCGGCGGGCAATGCATGAGGTACGCCCGCGTGGGTCAATTCCGCTTCCTAAGTATTGCGACATCGGATATACCATTCCTGAGCCAAGGCCATGGCAAGAAGGGTGCCGTCGACCAGCCGAGGGAGCCGCCCGCAAGGAGTCGTCAGTGAGGGGGCATCGCCCGGACGAGGAGGGGATTCCGCCCATCGTGCGGCCCGCGGGGCCCCGAACGAGTGCGGATCGTGGACCTGTTCCGGTCTGGGGGATGGGCACCGCCAAAGACCGCAGGTTTCGGGAATTTGGTAGACATATGCATATGCATATGCATATGTGCACATCGATCTCGATGGTTCACGAGGGCTGACGCCAGCTGTCCAAGATGTCCCGGAGCGTCTGCTCGAAGGGAATCGTCGGCGCCCAGCCGAGGGCACGAAGTCGGGCGATGTCCGCGAGATGCACGGGTTCGTCGACCCGCCGGATCCGCTCGGCGGCCCGCTCGATGGAGATCGGCACCCGGGCGAGACGGAGCAGAAGGTCGAGGTTGTCCTGGACCAGTCGGGGGACCCCGCTGCCGATGTTGTAGGCTTCGCCGGGGGTCCCACGCTCGACCACGGCGATCATCGCCCGAACCGCATCGCGCACATCCTGGATGTCCCGCCGCTTGTCGAGGTTGCCGACCTTGAGGGTCCGCGGGGCCGGGCCCTGTTCAAGGGCGGCGATCTGACTCG
>JAKABH010000038.1 GCA_021801925.1 Thermoplasmata archaeon
GTGGCGAAATCCCCGAGGACCGCGGGATCCTCGGGGTTGCCGAAGTTGAGGCAGTTGGTGAAGGCGTCCGGCCGGGCCCCGACCGCGTAGAGGTTCCGGGCCGCCTCCTCGACGACCGCGGCGCCGCCGCGGGCGGGGTCGTCGCGGCACGCCCACGGCTGGGCGGCGACGGCGATCGCGAGCCCCCGCCAGGAATCCGGAAGCGGGCGAAGGACCGCGGCGTCCCCGTGGCTGGGGGAGGTCGCCCGGCCGTGGAGGGGATAGATCGCCGTGCGGCCCTGCACCGCATGGTCGTAGAGCCGGATCACCGGCTCCCGGGAGACCGAGTCCGGGGCGAGCACCAGATCCTCGAGGAGGCCCGCGAGATCGTCCGACGGGACCGGGGGCGGGGCCCCGGTCGCCGGCCGCCGCCGGCGGGTCGGGCGGCGGATCGGGGACGGATCGACGCGGAATCCGAGGTGGAGCCGCGCCACCCGCACCCCGTTCCAGTCGATCGTCTCGTACGGCGCCTCCGTCACCTCGCCGAGCGGCGTGGCGGGGACGTCGTAGCGGCGGCAGACGGCGAGCAGCGCCTGTAGGTCGTCGGGGCGGACCTCGAAGACCATCCGCTCCTGCGACTCGGAGACCCAGACCTCCCACGGCCGGAGTCCGGCCTCGCGCAGCGGCACGCGGGCGAGGTCGAGGTGCATCCCGAACCCGCCGGCGTAGGCGAGCTCGCCGAACGCCGAGGCGATCCCCCCGCCGCCGAGGTCCTTCACCGCCCGGACCAGGCCCCGGTCGAACGCCTCGATCGAGGCGTGGATGAGCGGCTCCTTCAGGATCGGGTTCCCGAGCTGGACCGCCCCGCGCGACTCGGACTCGCTGCGGGCCGTGATCTCCCGGGAGGCGAAGGCGACCCCGCCGATCCCGTCCCGCCCCGTTCGGCCGCCGAGGAGCACCAGGAGGTCGCCGGCCGACTGCGCCCGGTTCGGGAGCAGCCGGGCCTTCGGGAGCAGGCCGACGCAGCCGACGTTGACGAGGGGGTTGACGACGTAGGCCGGGTCGAAGTAGAGGCCCCCCCCGACGGTCGGCACGCCGACCCGGTTCCCGTAGTCCCGGATCCCCGCGATGACCCCGTTGGCGAGGTACCGCGGGCTTTTCACGCCGGGCGGGAGCGTCGCCTCCGTCGCGTCCAGGGGGCCGAAGAAGAGCGGGTCCGTGAGCGCGATCGGCTTCCCGCCGACCGCCAGCACGTCCCGCAGGATCCCGCCGATCCCGGTGGCGGCGCCGCCGTACGGCTCGATCGCCGACGGATGGTTGTGCGACTCGATCCGGAGCGCGTAGGCGTAGCCGTCGCCGAAGTCGAGGACCCCCGCGTCCCCGGTGCCGAGGACCCGGGGCGGCCGCAGCGGCCCGAAGGCGCGGCGCAGGAACGGTCGGGAGCTCTTGTAGCTGCAGTGCTCGCTCCAGCTCTGGGCGAGCCCGACCAGCTCCACGTCGGTCGGGTCGCGGCCCTCCGCCCGGAAATACCGCTGGAGCGCGTCGAGCTCCCGGGCGTCGAACCCGAGCCCGCGGGAGCGCGAGAGGCCGGCCATCGCCTCGGGGGAGGCGTCCCGGAGGGGCACGACCGTGACCGAGGGGGATCCCGCGGGCATGGGTCAGGCGCGGCCGAGCGGTCGGACGTGCACGCGGTGGATGACCGGGTTGGCCAGGAGGCGCTCGACCGCCTCCTCGGCCAGGCGGCGGGCGTCGCGCCCCGACACCCCCGGGAAGCGGAGCACGAAGACGCGGGCCGTCGAGACGTGCGGGACCGGCGCGATCCCGAGGAGGCCCAGGGATTTCTCGACGCTCTCCGCCTCGGCGTCGATGACCCCCGGCTTGAGCTCGATTCGGACCTCGATCTCGCTCGCCCGCGCCGCGGCCCGTCCCATCGGCCCGGGCTACGGACGGCCGCAGATAATCCTGCGCCCGCCCCGGCCTGGCAGGCGGGGAGGACCGACCCCCCTCCAAAGGAGGCCCGCGCCGCGACTGCGGTCATAAAACCTTTATAGGTTACCTTTCTCGGCCCGCCGGCGCGGTGGGGGCCGGCCTCGATGGAGGAGTTCATCTGCAGTGTCGAGTTCCTCCGGGGGGGAACCGAGTTCTTCGCCCGCGTGTCGAGCGAGGCCGGCGGCGTACGCGAGTACCGCAGCCCGAGCTCGTCCGGCGTGATCGATCAAGTGATCAACGACCTCCAAGAGGAGTTCGAGTCCGCCCCCGCGGCGTAGCGGAGTCGGGGACCGGGCATTCGCTGACGGACAGGGAGCACGCACGCGCGAGGTTCAGATGGAGAATTCCACACCGTCCAAGTCGCCGGTGAGCCGGGCCGTCGAGAGCGCCTTCACGAAGGTCTGGGGGACGGAGCAGGTCGTCGCCCTGATCGCCCTCAAGGTCGAGACCCGGGAGGCGGACGCCGTCGCCGCCGAGGTCGCCCGGTTCGTCGAGGCGGAGGACGTCTTCCTCGTCACCGGGGACACCGACATCTTCGTCAAGGTACGGTTCCCCCACTACGAGGAGCTCAAGGAGTTCGTGCTCCGCCGGCTGCCCGCGGTCCGCGGCATCCGCGAGACGAAGACCCTGCTCGTCGTCACCGCCTACAAGGAAGGGGGGACGACGCGCCCGGCATGACCGCTCCCCCGTCCGCGACCCGTTCGCTCGTCGCCGCCCCGGTCGCCGCCGCCCCACCGGCCGCCCCGGCCCCCGAGGCGCCCGACTCGCCCCTGGGCCGCCTGGTCGCCTCCCTCTCCG
Organism: Thermoplasmata archaeon; assembly: GCA_021801925.1. GTDB lineage: Archaea > Thermoplasmatota > Thermoplasmata > Lutacidiplasmatales > UBA184 > Lutacidiplasma. Next base: position 2,767 of record JAKABH010000038.1, read on the forward strand.
AGCTGGCCGACGACGTCTCCGTCCCGCGGAACGTCCGGCGGGGCGCGCAGGCGGCGAAGGAGGAGCTCACGAAGGGCCGGGTTCCGCTGGACGTCCGCGTGGCGAGCGCCGTAGCCGTTTTGGACGACCTCGCCAACGACCCGAACGTCCCGACGCACGGTCGGACGGCGATCTGGTCGATCGTCTCCGCCCTGGAGAGCCTCCAGTGAGTCCCGCGGTGCATAGGCTGAAATACCCCGGTCGGGTCGTCGCCGCTCGGAGCGGTCGCGGGCCCGTAGCTCAGCTAGGCAGGCCGCGCGGCCAGACCCGCGGCCCTACAAAGAGCATCCGGCTTTTAACCGGGTGGTCGGGGGTTCGATCGAGCCGTCCCGCGGCAGCGCGGGGGCTCCGGACGTCCCCCCGGGCCCGTTCCTCTCCTCGGAGTACTCCATGACCCCCACCTCCCCCCCCCGGCGCCGTGCCCGCAGCAAGAAGGACGAGAAGACCGCCCCGGCCCGCCCGTTCGTCGCCCACCTCCTGGCCCCCGCCCACGAGGTGCTGAGCGAAGCGGAGACGCGGCAGGTGATCGAGGGTCTCAAGACGATCCCCGAGCGGCTCCCGAAGATCCTCGTCAGCGACCCCGGCCTTCAGGCCGACCCCAAGTTCGTCGCCCAGCGCGACGCCGGGGAGCCCCTGGTCGGACGGCTCGTGCGGATCCGCCGTCCGAGCCAGACGGCCGGCACCGCGATCGCCTACCGCCTCATCGTGGCCAGCACGGGGGGGGCGTAGGCCGTGCGCGAGATCGTCGACGCCTTCTTCCGCGAGCGGTCGATCGTCAACCACCATCTCGCGAGCTTCAACGACTTCCTGCCGACGAAGGACAACCCGAACTCCCGGATGCAGCGCATCGTCGACGAGGCGCGCGTCAGCGAGGATTCGACCGAGCGCGGGATCATCCGCCTGGACGTCCAGAAGACGAAGAGCTCGATCTACGTCCGCGTCGGCCGCCGCCGGGACGCGCGCGGTGTCGTCAACCCGTCGGCCGAGCCGACGATCTTCATCGGGGCGCCGTTCGTCAAGGAGCCGGTCGGCTCGAAGCCGACGCTCACCCCGATGGAGGCGCGCCTGCGGAACCTCACCTACCAGGCGCCGATCTACCTGCGGGTCACCGTGGTGGAGAACGGGGTCGAACGGGCCCCCGAGGACGTCCACATCGGCGACCTGCCGATCATGGTCAAGAGCCGGCCGTGCAACCTGAACCGCTACAAGGTCAGCGAGGACGACCAGATCTGGCTCTCGGACGACGAGTACCGGGCGAAGCTCGTCGAGTACGGGGAGGATCCGCTCGACCCGGGCGGCTACGCCATCATCGGCGGCACCGAACGGGTGATGATCAGCCTCGAGGACCTGGCCCCGAACCGCATCTTCGCCGAGTTCAACGAACGCTACGGCACCCCGATCGAGAGCGCGAAGGTCTTCAGCCAGCGCGGCGGCTACCGCTCCCTCACCGTCGTCGAGAAGAAGAAGGACGGGATGCTCCAGGTGTCGGTCCCGACGGCGAGCGGCCAGATCCCGCTCGTGATCCTGATGAAGGCCCTCGGGATGAAGAACGACGAGGAGATCTTCCAGGCGGTCCTCGGCGAACTGTTCCCGCTGGACGAGCCGTTCGTCCAGACGATGAAGCACCTGCTGAACGTCAACGTCGAGGAGTGCGTCTCCAAGAAGGTCTACCCGCCCGAGGGGATCCAGTCGACGGAGGACGCCCTCGTCTTCCTCGAGAAGAAGTTCGCGACCGGCCAGGCGAAGGAGTACCGGCAGCGGAAGGTCGACGGCATCCTCGACCGCTCCCTCCTCCCCCACCTCGGCGACACGAAGGCCGACCGGCTCAAGAAGGCCCTCTATCTCGCGCGGATGGCCCGGACGGTCCTCGAGCTCCACCTCCGCGTGCGGGGCGAGGACGACAAGGACCACTACGCGAACAAGCGGCTCAAGCTCGCCGGCGACCTGATGGAGGACCTGTTCCGGGTGGCGTTCTCCCTCCTGCTGAAGGACCTCAAGTACCAGCTCGAGCGGTCGTTCGCCCGCAAGAAGGACCTGCGGATCGCGAGCGCGATCCGGCCGGACCTGTTGACGCAGCGGCTGGTCCACGCCCTCGCGACCGGCAACTGGGTCGGCGGCCGCGCCGGCGTGAGCCAGGTGCTGGACCGGACGAGCCACATGTCCACGATCAGCCACCTGCGCCGGGTGACGAGCCCGCTCACGCGCACCCAGCCCCACTTCGAGGCGCGGGATCTGCACCCGACGCAATGGGGGCGCCTCTGCCCGAACGAGACCCCCGAGGGCCAGAACTGCGGGCTTGTCAAGAACTACGCGCTCTGCGTCGACGTCTCGGAGGGGACGGACGAGGAGGAGGTGACCCTCATCCTGCGCGATCTCAACACCCGGGAGATCGGCCCGGACGTCCTCGAGGAGTCCGCCGCCCCGAAGGGGAAGCGCGCGGCCCGGGTCTACGTCAACGGAAACCTGGTCGGGCTCCACTCGCAGCCGGTCGACCTGGTCCGGGAGATCCGGGAGCGCCGCCGCACCGGCACGCTCTCGCCGACCCTCGGCGACAAGACCTACGAGATCAACGTCCGCTACGACAGCGAGATGAACGAGGTCATCGTCCACTGCGACCCGGGCCGCCTGCGGCGCCCGCTCGTGGTCGTCCGGGACGGCGTCCCGCGGGTCACCCGCTCCGACCTCGACGACCTCGCCCGCGGCACGCTCGCCTTCTCGGACCTGATCCGCCAGGGGAAGATCGAGTGGGTCGACGCCGAGGAGGAGGAGGACAGCCTCATCGCCGTCGATCCCCACGCGATGCCCGACCGCTGCCCGAAGTGCGCGAAGGCGCTCTCCCGCTCGGACCTCCGCTGGGTCTCGATGGGCGAGAAGGCGGCGTCCGCGGACGTCGAGTGCGGCTTCTGCCACCAGACGTTCCCGACGCGGAGCTTCCTCACCGAGCGGCACACCCACCTCGAGATCGACCCGAACCTGATGCTCGGCGTCTGCACGGGGCTCATCCCGTACCCCGAGCACAACGCCGCCCCGCGCAACACGATGGGATCGGGGATGGCGAAGCAGGCGCTCGGCGTCGAGTCGGTGAACTACCGGCGGCGGCCGGATACCCGCGGCCACCTCCTGCACTACCCGCAGGCGCCGCTGCTCCAGACGCAGACGATGCGCTACGTCCACTTCACCGAGCGGCCGGCGGGCCAGAACTTCGTCGTCGCCATCCTCTCCTACGAGGGGTACAACATGCAGGACGCCCTCGTCTTCTCGAAGGGATCGATCGACCGCGGGCTCGGCCGGTCGTCGTTCTTCCGGACGTACCGCGGCGAGGAGCGGAAGTATCCGGGCGGTCAGGAGGACCGCTTCGAGATCCCGCGGCCGGACGTCGCCGGCGCCCGCGTCGACACCGCCTACCGCAACCTGGGCGAGGACGGCCTCATCTTCCCCGAGCTCGAGGTCACGGAAGGGGACGTGCTCGTCGGCAAGACCAGTCCGCCCCGTTTCCTCGAGGAGAAGACCGATCTCCTCACGCCGCAGAAGCGGCGGGAGACGAGCGTCACGGTCCGCTTCGGCGAATCCGGCTGGGTCGACAACGTCATCCTGACCGAGGGGGAGAACATCTCGAAGCTCGTCAAGGTGAAGGTCCGCAACCAGCGGATCCCCGAGCTCGGCGACAAGTTCGCGAGCCGGCACGGCCAGAAGGGGGTCATCGGCCTCATCGTGCCGCCCGAGAACCTGCCGTTCACCCGCTCCGGCATGACGCCGGACCTCGTGATCAACCCGCACGCCATCCCGTCGCGGATGACGGTCGCCCACGTGCTGGAGATGCTCGGCGGCAAGGTCGGCGCGCTCGAGGGCCGCACGGTCGACGGCACGGCGTTCTCGGGGGCCCGCGAGGAGGCGCTGCGCGACGGCCTGAAGGCGCTCGGCTTCCAGCCGAGCGGCCGCGAGACGCTGTACGACGGGCTCACCGGCCGCCGCTACGAGGCGGAGATCTTCATCGGCGTGATCTACTACCAGAAGCTCCACCACATGGTCGCCGGGAAGATGCACATGCGCTCCCGCGGGCCGGTGCAGATCCTGACGCGGCAGCCGACCGAGGGTCGCTCCCGCCAGGGCGGGCTCCGGTTCGGCGAGATGGAGCGGGACTGCCTCATCGGCCACGGGGTGGCGATGGTCATCAAGGACCGGCTCCTCGACGAGTCGGACGGGACCGTCCAGTACGTCTGCGGCAACCCCGAGTGCGGCCACATCGCGATCCCGGACTCGCGGGCGAGCTCGCTCCGCTGCCCCAGCTGCGGGAACACGTCGTCGATCTACCCGGTCGAGATGAGCTACTCGTTCAAGCTCCTCCTGGAGGAGCTGATCAGCCTGGGCGTCGTGATGCGGCTGCAGCTCGAGGAGATGCGGTAGGAGGATCCATGGCGCAGAGTCTGTCGAAGCGGATCAAGAGCCTGCAGTTCGCCTTCCTGTCGCCGGACGAGATCCGCCGCATGAGCGCGGCGAAGATCATCACGGCGGACACGTACGACGACGACGGCTACCCGATCGAGATGGGGCTCATGGACCTCCACCTGGGGGTCATCGAACCGAACCTGCGCTGCCGCACCTGCGGGGGCCGGGTCAACGAGTGCCCCGGCCACTTCGGCATCATCGAGCTCGCCATGCCGGTGATCCACGTCGGCTACGCGAAGGAGATCAAGCGCCTCCTCCAGTCGACCTGCCGCGCCTGCGGCCGGATGCTGCCGGACGCCCCGAACCCGCGCGCCGAGGCCGCGGCCGATTCCGAGGACGGCGCCCCGCCGGTCCGCAGCCGCGAGCCGAAGGACGAGCGGGTCTGCCCGCACTGCCACGAGATCCAGCAGCGGATCGTCCTCGACAAACCGACGACGTTCCGGGAGAACTCCCACAAGATCACGCCGAAGGAGGTCCGCGCCCGCCTGGAGCGGATCCCCGACGCCGACGTGAGCGCCCTCGGCCTCAACCCCCGGTTCGGCCGCCCCGAATGGATGGTCCTCACGGTCCTGCCGGTCCCGCCGGTGCAGGTCCGCCCGTCGATCACCCTCGAGAGCGGGGAGCGGAGCGAGGACGACCTGACCCACAAGCTGGTCGACGTCCTGCGGATCAACCAGCGGCTGCGCGAGAACCGCGACATGGGCGCCCCCCAGCTCGTCGTCGAGGACCTCTGGGAGCTGTTGCAGTACCACGTCACGACCTACTTCGACAACCAGACGAGCGGCATCCCGCCGGCGCGCCACCGCTCCGGCCGCCCGCTCAAGACCCTCGCCCAGCGCCTCAAGGGGAAGGACGGCCGCTTCCGGTCGAACCTGTCGGGCAAGCGGGTGAACTTCTCGGCGCGCACCGTGATCTCCCCGGATCCGATGCTGTCGATCAACGAGGTCGGCATCCCGTTCGAGGTCGCCCGCGGGCTCACCGTCCCGCTCCACGTCACCGTCCAGAACCAGGAGGTGGCGAAGGAGCTCGTCCGCCGGGGCCCCGCGCCGCCCCCGGACGCCGAGGGCCGCTACCGCTGCGGGGTCAACTACCTCATCCGCGAGGACGGCCAGCGCATCAAGGTGATGGAGAAGAACGCGGAGGCGTGCGCCGAGCTCGTCCTCCCGGGCTCCGTCGTCGAGCGCCAGCTGTTGGACGGCGACATCGTCCTGTTCAACCGGCAGCCGAGCCTGCACCGGATGAGCATGATGGCCCACTTCGTCCGGATCCTCCCGCACAAGACGTTCCGGTTCAACCTGTGCGACTGCCCGCCGTACAACGCCGATTTCGACGGCGACGAGATGAACCTGCACGTCCTCCAGAGCCAGGAGGCTCGGGCCGAGGCGAAGGTCCTGATGAAGGTCGAGGAGCACATCCTCTCCCCCCGCTTCGGCGGGCCGATCATCGGGATGCTGCACGACCACATCACCGCCGGCTTCCTCCTCACCTACCAGAACCCGTCGTACTCCCGGGCGGAGGTCACCTACCTCCTCTCGAAGCTCAACTACCCGGTCCCGCCGCCGGTGGGGAAGGATAAGGACGGGAACCCGTACTGGAGCGGGAAGCAGCTCTTCTCGCTCACGCTGCCGAGCGACCTCACCCTCGAGTTCCGGTCGAACATCTGGGCGAAGTGCGACTGCGCCCCGCTCGCCTGCAAGCACGACGCCTGGGTCGTGATCGAGAACGGCGTGCTGAAGGCGGGGACGATCGACAAGAAGGCGATCGCCTACGAGAAGGGGGCCGTCCTGGACGCGATCGCGCGGAACAACGGCATGGCCCGCGCCCGCCAGTTCCTGGACGAGATGAGCCGGCTCTGCATCACCGCGATCAGCCTGAAGGGGCTGTCGACGGGGATCGACGACGAGGACGTCCCCGAGGGCGCCCAGAAGGAGATCCGCGCGGCGCTCACCGCCGCCCACGAGGAGGTCACCTCGCTCGTCGAGCAGTACCGGGCGGGGAAGCTCGAGCAGATGCCGGGCCGCTCCCTCGAGGAGACGCTCGAGGTGATGGTCCGGCGGGAGCTCGGCCAGGCGCGCGACAAGGCGGGCGACATCGCCGGCCGCCATCTCGGGCTCGAGAACCCCGCCGTGATCCTGGCGAAATCCGGGGCGCGGGGTTCGATGCTCAACCTCACCCAGATGGCCGGCTCGGTCGGTCAGCAGTCGGTCCGGGGGGAGCGGCTGCTCCGCGGCTACGTCCACCGGACCCTCCCGCACTTCGTGCGCGGCGATCTCGGGGCCGACGCCCGCGGGTTCGTGAGCTCCTCCTACAAGCTCGGGCTCTCCCCGACGGAGTACTTCTTCCACTCGATGGGCGGCCGCGAGTCGCTCGTCGACACGGCCGTCCGGACGAGCCGCTCGGGGTACATGCAGCGGCGGCTCATCAACGCGCTCGAGGACCTCAACGTCGCCGAGGACCGCACGGTCCGCAACACCGCCGGGACGATCATCGAGTACCAGTACGGCGAGGACGGGATCGACCCGGCCCGCTCCTCGAGCGGGGAGGCGGTGCCGCTCGACGAAGTGATCTCCCAGGTCCTGGGCCGCCGCGTCCGCGCCTCCGAGACCCGGACCGCCGAGGAGGCCGCCGGCGCCCCGCCGGTCCCCGAGGAGGAGCTCGACCTGCAGGCGGAGGCCCAGCAGGAAGAGGAGGAGGCCGAGGAAGAGGGCGAAGAGGTCGGGGAGCCCGGCGAGGGCCCCGAGTTCGGAGGCGAATGACGATGCCCGAAGCGAAGAAGGAGAAGCCCACGAAGGAGATGCCCGCGCGGATCCGCGACGCCGCGGCGGCGGAGGGGGTCACCCTCCCGCCGCAGCTCGTCGAGCAGCTCGAGACGAAGCTCCGGGGGCTGCGGCTCACCCCGGCGGACACGACCAAGGTCCTCCGCGAGGTCGCCCGCCGCTTCGGCCGTGCCGAGGTCGACGCCCACGAGTCGGTCGGCATCATCGCCGCCCAGTCGATCGGCGAACCGGGGACGCAGATGACCCTTAGGACGTTCCACTACGCCGGGGTCGCCGAGATGAACGTCACGCTCGGGCTCCCCCGCCTCATCGAGCTGGTCGACGCGCGGCGGGTGCCGTCGACGCCGATGATGACGGTCCACGTCGACAAGAAGCTCAAGAACGACCGGGAGGCCGTCGAGCGGATCGCGCTCCAGATCGAGGTGACGACGGTCCCCGACGTCGCCGCGATCGGCACGGTCGTCGAGGATCTCAAGGTCGTCGTCTCGCCGCAGGCGCCGCTGCTCGCCGCGCGGGGCGTGAAGCGGGCCGAGCTCGAGGCGGCGCTGCTCGAGCATCTGGACCGGCGCCTCTTCGCGCTCCAGCCCGGCGCCGGCAGCGGGGAGACCCGCGCCTTCGAGATCCACCTCACCGATACGAGCGCGAAGGCGACGAAGTCGCGGAAGGAGGAGCTCGTCGAGGAGATGCCGTACAAGAAGCTCCTCCTCGCCTCCGAGGAGGCGAAGGCGGTGCAGATCAAGGGCGTCGCGGGGATCCGCCGGGCGCTGATCCGCCGCGAGAAGGACGAGTACGTCATCTACACGGAGGGGTCGAATCTCGACGGGGTCCTGGGGATCCCGGGGGTCGACGCCGCCCGCACGACGACGAACTCCGTGTTCGAGATCTACCGCGTCTACGGGGTCGAGGCGGCGCGCGCCGCACTGATCCACGAGGCGAACCGCACCCTCGCCGAGCAGGGGCTCGGGGTCGACATCCGCCACCTGATGCTCGTCGCCGATCTGATGACGAACGAGGGGGACATCCGCGCGATCGGACGCCACGGGATCAGCGGCAAGAAGTCGAGCGTGCTCGCGCGAGCCGCCTTCGAGATCACCGCCGCCCACCTCCTGCGGGCGGCGATCATCGGCGAGGTCGACGAGCTCAAGGGGGTCGCCGAGAACATCATCGTCGGCCAGCCGATCACCCTCGGCACCGGCGCCGTGAACCTGGTCTACCGCCCGCTCGCGGGCGGGGCGGCGAAGCCGCCGGCCGCGCCGCCGCCCGAGGCGGCCGCGGCGGCGGAGGGGGCGTAAGATGGACCTGGCGCACGCCCTCAAGGTCGCCCTGGAGACCGGCACCGTGAAGCTCGGGGTCGAGGAGAGCCGGGCGGCCGTCGAGGCGAAGAAGGCGAAGATGCTGATCGTCGCGTCGACGTGCCCGGACGAGCGGCTCGTGCGGGAGCGCGCGATCGGCAAGGTCCCGGTCTTCCACTACCCCGGCACCGCCGTCGAGCTCGGCCAGGCGTGCGGCCGGCCGTTCCCCGTCAGCGCGATGGCGATCCTCGACGCGGGCGCGAGCGCGATCCTGACGCTCGAGACGTAGCCGGAGACGCGTGCCACCGATGCCCGAGGTCGCGTTCGACAACGAGACCTTGGGCTACATCCGCATCTTCGAGGAGCGCTCGGGGGCCCGGGTGCGCGACTGCTTCGCGGCGGAGGAGAAGCTCGTCTTCCTGGTCCATCCGGGCGATGTCCACCGCGCCGTCGGCCCGGGCGGGGTCCTCGTCGACCGCCTCAAGGGGATGCTGAAGAAGGAGATCCAGGTCGTCGAGTACTCGGACGACCCCGAGACGCTCGTCCGGAACATCTTCTACTGGTACTCCCCGAAGCGGGTCGATTTCGTCCCGAAGGGGAACGGGCGCCACGCGACCGTGACCGTGGATCCGGCGTGGAAGGCGCGGGCGATCGGCAAGGCCGGCAAGAACCTCAAGGTCGCCCGGGCGATCCTGGTCCGCCACACCGACATCGGCAGCGTCAGCGTCGCCTAGTCCGTCCCCTGAAACGTCAAAGGGAGCGCCCCGCTCTTGCCCCCGTGCCGGCGCGTCCGCGGATCCGGGCGGTGCTCTTCGACCTCGGCGGGACGTTGGTCGACGACCGGGCGTTCGGCGCGTTCGCCGACCTCGCCCGCCGGGTCCAGCTCGACCTCGACCCCGAGGCGATCGCCCACGCCTACCTCGAGGTCGAGCGGGCGCACGACGCCCGGCCCCCCGCCGGCGACCGGACGGCCCGACGGATCGAGTTCTGGCGGGCGACCCTCTCGCTCGCCGCCGAGCGCCCGGTCCCCGCCGAGGTCGCCCACCGGTTCCACCGGCTGCTGGCCGAGACGGAGTTCCCGCTGCCGCTGTTCTCCGACGTGCGGCGCTGCCTGGAGGCGCTCCGCCGGCAGGGGCGCCGGCTCGCGGTCGTCTCGAACGCGACGAGCGAGGCGAGGGCCCGCCGGATCCTCGACGCCGCCCGGATCGTCGACTACTTCGACCAGGTGACGTCGTCGGGGACGGAAGGGGTCGCCAAACCGGATCCGGCGATCTTCCACCGCACGCTGGCGCGGCTCGACGTGGCCCCGTCGGCGGCGCTGCACGTCGGCGATCTCGAGCACACGGACGCCCGGGCCGCGATCGCGGCGGGGCTGCGGGGCCTCTGGCTGAACCGCTTCGGGACCGGCTTCGGGACCGACCCGCCCGAGATCACGTCGCTCCTCGAGGTCGCCCCGTGGCTCCACCGCTTGGAACGCGGCCCCCCCCAACCTTGAAGCCCGGCGGCCGCTCCCGTCGCCGAGGGCCCATGTCCGCCGCACCGCCGCCGGTCGCCCCGCCCCGCCCGCCGACCGATCCCCGCTTCTCGCTCGACCGCCTGGACCGGTCGGTGGATCCGGGCGACGATTTCTACCGCTTCGCGGTCGGGTCGTGGAGCCGCGCGAACCCCGTGCCGCCGGACCGCTCCCGCTGGGGGGCCTTTGACGAGCTCACCGAGGCGAACTATCGGATCCTCTACGACCTGCTCGAGGAGGCCGGCCGTACCGCGCGCGACCCGGCCGCCCCGCCGACCGAACGTCGGGTCGGCGACTTCTACGCCTCCGCCCTCGATACCGGCCGGAGGAACGCCGCCGGCTTCACGCCGATCCAGGAGGATCTCCGCCGCCTCGACGCGATCCACGACGCCGCCGACGTCGTCCGGGCCGTCGCCGCCCTTCACGACGTCGGCACCGACGCCCTCTTCTCGGCGTACGTCGCCCCCGACAAGCGCGCGAGCGGCTTCTACGCGCTCTACCTGGAGCAGGGGGGGCTTTCGCTGCCGGACCGGGAGTACTACCTCGATCCCCGGTTCGCGGACGTCCGGCGCGCCTTCGAAGCCCACGTCGCCCGGCTCCTCCGCCTCGCGGGGGAGGACGACGCGTCGGCCGCCGCGTCGGCCGCGGCGGTGCTCGCGATCGAGACCGAGCTCGCCCGCGCCGGCCGGTCGCAGACCGACCGGCGGGACGAGGAGCGGAACTACCATCGGCGGGAGCGGGCGGAGCTCGAGGCCGCCGCGCCCCGGCTCGGCTGGGCGGAGTATCTGCGGGCCCGCGGGCTCGGCGGCATCGCCTACGCGATCGTCGGCCAGCCAGAGTTCTTCGACGCGCTCGACCGCCTGCTCGCGGAGCGGCCGGCCGCCGACTGGCGCCGGTACCTCCGCTGGACGGTCGTCCACGCGGCGGCGCCGTTCCTCCACGAGGCGGCGGAAGGGGAGGATTTCGACTTCTTCCACCGCACCCTCCTAGGCCAACCGGAGCCGGAGCCGGCCTGGAAGCGGGCGGCGCTCGTCCTGGACGACCTCGTGGGGGAGGCGCTCGGCGCCCTCTACGTCGCCCGGGCGTTCCCCCCCGAGGCGCGGGCGCGGATGCAGGAGATGGTCGACGACCTCTGCGCCGCCTTCCGGGAGCGGCTCGCCGGCCGCGACTGGATGTCGCCGGGGACGCGCGAGCGGGCGCTGGAGAAGTTCGCGCGCTTCCGGACGAAGATCGGGCACCCGGCCGTCTTCCGGGACTACGCCGGCCTCGTGATCGACCGGGCCGACTTCGCCGGCAACGTCCGTCGGGCCCGGAGCTTCGAGGTCCGCCGGCAGACCGCGCGCGTCGGCGGGCCGGTCGACCGGAGCGAGTGGGGGATGACCCCGCCGACGGTGAACGCCTACTTCTCGCCGGTGCTGAACGAGATCGTCTTCCCGGCCGGGATCCTCCAGCCGCCGTTCTTCGACGTCGCCGCGGACGACGCGGTGAACTACGGCGGGATCGGCGCGGTGATCGGCCACGAGATCACCCACGGCTACGACGACCAGGGGCGGAAGTACGATGCCGACGGGAATCTGGCCGACTGGTGGACCCCCGCGGACGCCGCGGAGTTCGACCGGCGCGCCCGGCAGGTCGTCGAGCAGTACAACGCCTACCGGCCGCTGCCCGACGTCGCGGTCAACGGGGCGCTCACCCTCGGCGAGAACCTGGCCGACCTGGGCGGGGTCCGCATCGCCTTCGCCGCCCTCCAGGCGCGGCTCGCCCGGGATCCGACGCGGCGACGGACCCTCGACGGCTTCACGCCGGAGCAGCGGTTCTTCCTCTCGTGGGCCCAGGTCTGGCGGCTGAACTGCCGGGAGCCCGAGATCCGCCGCCGGGCGGTCGTCGATCCCCATGCCCCGGGGCCGTTCCGGGCGGCGGGGGCCGTCGTCAACCATGACGCCTTCTTCGAGGCGTTCGGGATCGGACCGGACCGCCCGATGTGGCGCCCGCCGTCGGCGCGCGTGGCGATCTGGTGACGCCCGACCGGCCGCGGACCGCGGCGGGGAGCGGGCGGAGGGGGCCGGCCCCCGCCCGCGTCGCTTAAGTAGGGGCCGTTGCTCGGGCCGCGCACCGCAGCCGGACCCCCTCGGGGGTCGGGATGCGGGACGCCGCCACGGCGAGCCGGGGATCCGTGAACCGAGCTCCTCCAAGGCGACGCCACAGATGGCCCGATGGGGCGTGGAGCCCCGAGAACCCCTCCCTGGAGACGGGGAGTGACCTCTCGGAGCCGACGGACGAGATCGACAACGTACGCGAATCGCTCAATTCAGCGAGAAGAGCATGAACCTGCCAGTCAGTAGATCGGTCACGACAGTATATTCCCGCACACGCGAAGTGTGCACACAAATCCGGTTGATCCTGCCGGCGGGCACCGCTATTGGAGTTCGCTTAAGCCATGCGAGTCGAGAGGGGTAAGCCCTCGGCGCACTGCTCAGTAACACGCGGACAACCTGCCCTCGAGACGGGGATAACCCCGGGAAACTGGGAATAATACCCGATGGGTCTGGGATGATGGAAGGCTCCCAGGCCAAAATCCTGCGGGGCTCGAGGATGGGTCTGCGGCCTATCAGGTAGTAGGGGGTGTTACGGACCCCCTAGCCGAAGACGGGTACGGGCTTTGGGAGAAGTCGCCCGGAGATGGATTCTGAGACACGAATCCAGGTCCTACGGGACGCAGCAGGCGCGAAACCTCCACAATGTGGGAAACCACGATGGGGGAACTCCAAGTGCCTAGACTTATGTCTAGGCTGTTCTCGAGCCTAAAAAGCTCGAGAAGTAAGGGCCGGGTAAGACGGGTGCCAGCCGCCGCGGTAATACCCGCGGCCCGAGTGGTGCTCATTATTATTGAGCCTAAAGCGTCCGTAGCTGGC
>JAKABH010000039.1 GCA_021801925.1 Thermoplasmata archaeon
CGCAGGTCAACGTCACCTACCAGGGCCACTTCTTCCCGCTCGGCCCGGTCGTCTTCAAGAACGCCACCAGCGGGGGCTACGCCGCCGTGAACTTCACCCCCGCCCTCACCCAGGCGATCGACGCCGCCGGGATGCTGAGCTACCTCAACAGCACGGGCTCGTTCGGCGCCCCCCGCGCGATCGGCGTCGCCTTCCAGAATGCGACCGGACCGGCCGTCACCGCCAGCACGGTCGCCCTGATCCTGATCCCCGCGCCGTCGTACAACCTGGTCGTCTCGGGATCCGGGTCGACCCTCAACGCGGTCGACTCGACCCTCAACCTGACGTGGAATGCGCCGCCGGCGACCCCCTGGTCGACGGTCGCCCCCGTCCCGTGGGCGTCGAACCATCTCGTCCTGACGGACGGGGCGAGCGCGAACCTCGCCAACGTCAGCATCCCCTCCCCGATCCCCGGCGTCTTCAGCACCTCGGCGATCGACCCCGACGCCTCGAGCCACGTCACCCTCTACCGCTGGGCGTCGTTCCGGCTCACCGGCCGCGGCGGGACCGTCCCGATCTACGGGGCCCGGGTCGCCGCCTACTACGCCTACGCCACCGATCAGGCGAACAACGCCACCGCGAACGCGGCGAACGACCTCGCGACGGCGGTCCCGTCGATCTGGAGCTACGTGCAGTACGTCGACCGGGAGGCGGGCCTGCCCGCCTACGGCACCTCCGGATCCGCGGGGATGACGAGCCTCCTCCTCGCCTCCTCGACGTTGAACGGCAGTTCGCTCCCCGACGGGAACTTCCTCGGCACCTACCACATCGGAATCGTGCTGCCGATCCCGACGAACAACAGCCGCTGGTTCAACTGGTCGGTCTCGCCGTACCCCCTCGGGGTCGCGCTCGGGACGGCCGGCTACGGCGCCCCCGACCAGGGACCGAACCAGGCGTTCCCCCAGTACTACGCCGCGGCCGCCGTCGAGTCCGCGCCTGTCGTGACCGTCGGGGGCGCCCCCGCGCCGAACGGCGTGCGCATCGGGCAGGAGATCTCGATCAACACGACGATCACCTCGACCGGCCCGGCCCCGATCACCTCCCTCGCCGCCGAACTGCTCTGGAACGCCACGACCCCGGTCGCCACCTACGTCTCCAACGACGTCCCGCTCGCCGCGGAGGGGACGACGTTCTCGTTCCCGATGGCGTGGACCGTCGTCGACAACATCACCGGGCTGCACGGGGCGGCGTTCACGCAGCCATTCACGGTTGCCCTCGTCTGGAATCCGGGGAACGCGACCGGCATCGCGGGAGCGGTGAACGCCTCCGTCCCGGTCGTCATCCGGCCGTCCGAGGTGTCGATCGTCGCCACCTCGGCGCTCCCGTCGCGCCTCAACGCCCAGACCACGTACGAGGCGACGTTCTCGCTCGCCTACAACGGCAGCCGGGCCGCGATCGTCTACCTGTGGGCGACCCCGGCGTCGGGCGGCAGCCGGATCGACGTCGGTGCGGAGAGTTCTACCGCCGGCAGCTTCACGCTCGCCTGGGGGGCGTCGCAGCTGGTCGCGGGAACGGCCTACACGTTCCAGTTCGAGGCGACGTACAACGGGGTCGACGCCTACTACAACTTCTCGGGGACGTACGCCGTCCCCGCGACGAGCTCGCACGGCAACTTCCTGACGGAGACGTTCCTCCACCTGCCGATCTGGATCTGGCTCGTCATCGCGATCGCGATCGTCGCGGCGGTCGGCGTCGTCCTCTGGCTCCTGCGCCGCGGCGCCGCGGGGAAGGTCGTCGAGTGCGGGGAGTGCGGCAACCTGATCCCCGAGGACGCGACCGTCTGTCCGAAGTGCGGCGCCGAGTTCGAGTCGGAGCTCGTCCGCTGCAGCCGCTGCTCGTCGACGATCCCGGCGAAGGCCGCGATCTGCCCCGAGTGCGCGGCCGTCCTGCTCGGCGGGGCCGGCGAGGCGGGCGAGGCGGCGGAGCGCCAGGGCTACCAGGACTTCACCGAAAAGTACCGCGCCGAGGCGAAGCGGGAGCTCGGCGACAATTTCAACGAAGGGTCGTTCTGGGACTGGTGGAAGCGCCAGCCGACGTACGTCCCGTACAACCAGTGGAAGCTCCAGCAGGGCCAGGGGACGATCCGGGCCGGCATGAGCGAGCCGCCGGCGGCCGCCGAACCGCCGACCCCGAGCCCGGCGCCGGCCGCGCCGGCCGGGAGCGGCGGCTCGTCTCCGACCGGGGCCGCCCCCGAGCGGCCGACGCCGTCGGCGGACGCCGCCCCCGGCGCGACCCCGCCCGCCGCTGCGCCGACCGCCGGCTTCCGGGCCTGTCCCAGCTGCGGCAAGGAGATCCCGGCGGACTACCTCATCTGTCCGTTCTGCTCGGCGGTCGTCCAGTAGCCGTCCGCCACGGGCGCGCGCAACCCCTTCCCATCCGAGGGCTTATCCCGTCCGGGCCTACACGGTCGGGCGGGCGACCATGACGGGCGACCTCGAACGCGGACGGCAGAAGGTCGACTGGGCGCGGGGCCACATGCCGGTCCTGGAAGGGATCCGCCGCCGCTTCGAGACGGAGCGGCCGTTCTCGGGACTGACGATCTCCGCGGTGCTCCACGTCGAGTCGAAGACGGCCGCCCTCGCCCTCGCGCTCCGGGCCGGAGGCGCCGACGTCCGGCTCGCCGCGGGGAACCCGCTGTCGACCGACGACGACGCCGTCGCGGTGCTTCGGGAGGCCGGGATCGACACCCGCGCCGAGAAGGGCGAGTCGGTCGCCGCCTACCGCGAGGGGATCCGGGCGATGCTCGAGGCCGACCCCGATCTGATCGTCGACGACGGCGCCGACCTGGTCGCGCTCGCCCATACCGCCCGGGGGGACCGGGGGAAGATCCGCGGCTCCACCGAGGAGACGACCACGGGGGTGACCCGGCTCCGGGCCCTCGAGCGCTCCGGCGGCCTCCGCTTCCCGGCGATCGACGTGAACGACGCGGAGATGAAACACCTCTTCGACAACCGCTACGGCACCGGCCAGTCGACGCTGGACGGGATCTTCTCGGCGACGAACCTCCTGATCGCGGGCCGGGTCTGCGTCGTGGCGGGATACGGCTGGTGCGGCAAGGGGGTCGCGGCGCGCCTCAAGGGCCTGGGCGGGGAGGTCGTCGTCACCGAGGTCGACCCGGTCCGGGCGATCGAGGCGCGGCTCGACGGCTTCGCGGTGGCGCCCCTGCTCGACGTCGCGCCCCGCGCCGACCTGATCGTCACCGTGACCGGCAACACCCAGGTCGTCCGCGCGGAGCACTTCCGGGTGCTCAAGGACGGCTGCCTCCTCGCCAACTCCGGCCACTTCGACGTCGAGATCTCCCGTACGGACCTCGCCGGGTTGGCCGTCCGCCAGCGTCCGGTGCGCCCGCACGTCGAGGAGTACACGTTTGCCGACGGGCGCCGGGCCTACCTCTTGGGGGAGGGCCGGCTCATCAACCTCGCCGCCGGCCAGGGCCACCCGGTCGAGATCATGGACCTCTCCTTCGCGCTGCAGGCGCTCAGCGCCGAGCATCTCGCGCGCCACGGACGGACGCTGGCCCCGAAGGTCTACGCCGTGCCGGCCGAGCTCGACCGCGCCGTCGCGGAGGCGGCGCTGGCCCCGCTCGGGGTCGGGCTCGACCACCTCACGGAGACGCAGATCGCCTATCTCGCGCAATGGCAGGGAGGAACATGACCGAAACGAAGGTGCCGGACGGCATCCAGTATACGAAGAGCCACGAGTGGGTTCGCATCGACGGCGACACGGTGACGGTCGGCATCACGGATCACGCGCAGGGCCAGCTGACGGACATCGTCTTCGTCAGCCTGCCGGCCCCGGGCCGTTCGTTCGCCGCGGGCGCCCCGGTCCTCTCCCTCGAGTCGGTGAAGACGGTCGCCGACGTCTACGCCCCCGCCGCGGGGACCCTCGTCGAGGCGAACCCCGAGCTGGGGAGCCACCCCGAGCTCGTCAACCGGGAGCCGTACGGCCGGGGCTGGCTGTTCCGGCTCCGCCTTGCCGGACCGCCCCCCGCGGAGCTGCTCGACGCCGCCGGGTACCGGGCGTTCCTCGCGAGCGGGCCGTAGCGGCCGGCCCCTACTTCCCCTGGAACCGGGGGGGCCGGCGTTCCAGGAACGCCCGCATCCCCTCGCTCCGGTCGGCGGTGCCGAAGGTGTGGCCGGCCGACTCCCCCTCCAGGTAGAGCCCGGCGGCGAGGGGGGCGTCGAGCCCGCGGTCGATCACCTGCTTGACCCACCGCACCCCGAGCGGCGCGCGCGAGGCGATCTGCTCGGCGAGCGCCTGCACCTCCTCGCGGGCGGCGGCGGCGGGGACGACCCGCGCGACGAACCCCATCCGGGCCGCCTCTTCCGCCCGGACCGGCACCCCGGTGTACGTGAGCAGCTTCGTGCGGGCGCGGCCGATCAGGCGGACGAGACGCGTCGCGCCGCCCATCCCCGGATGGATCCCGACGGTCACCTCGGGGAGGCCGAGCTGGGCCCCCTCGGCCGCCACGATGAAGTCGGCCGCGAGCGCGAGCTCGAGGCCCCCGCCGAGGGCGTACCCCTCCACGAGCGCGATCACCGGGGCCGGGAACCGCTCGATCCGCTCCGCGACCCGCTGGCCGAGGAAGCCGAAGGCGAGCCCTTCGGCGAGGCTCTTCCGCTCCATCTCCGCGATGTCGGCCCCCGCGGCGAAGACCGGCGACGAGCCCGCGAGCACGACCGCGCGGACCTCGGGATCCCCCTCGAGCTCGCGGAACGCCGAGTCGACCTGGCCGAGCACGTCGGAGTTGAGCGAGTTGAGCACCTCGGGACGGTCGAGCAGGACCCAGGCGACCGGGCCGTTCCGCTCGACGCGCACGCTCCGCATCGGCCAGGCGGCCTCCCCGCGCGCCGCCCGCGCCCGCAGCGACGCGGGGACGGGGAACTCCCCGTTCCGACCGCGGGCATACGCCTCCACGAGGCGGAGCGATTCGGCGACGCCGAGCTGGTTCAGCAGGGCGAACGGGCCGAAGCGGCGCCGCAGCCCGACGACGGCGCCCCGGTCCGTCGCCTCGGCCGTGGCGACGCCCTCCTCCACCAGCTGGACGGCGATGCCGATCGTGAGCCCGAGGAACCGTTCCCGCACGGCCGCCGCCCGCTCCGGTTCGACCGCCGTCTCCTTCCACGGCCACGGCTGGCCGCCGCGGAACTGCGCCCCGAGCGCCTCGGCGGGGGCGTAGGCGGGTCCGAAGGCCGCGTACAGGGACGATTCGGCGTGGAAGGCGATCGGGATCCCCGTGACGTTCATGAGCTCGAACGGCCCGAGGGTCGCCCCGAACACCTCCCGGCCCACCTGCTCGATCGTGGCGAGGCTCGCGGTCCCCTCCCCCGCGAGGCGGGCCGCCTCGTTGAGGTACGGCACGAAGAACCGGTTCACGCAGAACCCGGCCCGGTCGGCGGTCTCGATCGGGATCTTCCGGAGCAGGTAGCAGAACCGCACGAGCTCGGCGACGGTCGCGGGGGCCGTCTCCGGGCCCCCGATCACCTCGACCAGCTTGTTGATCGCCGCCGGGTAGAAGAAGTGGAGGCCCGCGAATCGGGCCGGGTTCGGGAACCCGGCGACCAGATCGGCGACGCGGAGCGAGGAGGTGTTCGTCACGACGAGCGTCTCGGGGCCGACCAGCGGGGCGAGCGCGCGGAAGACGGCCCGCTTCACCTCGATCTCCTCGAAGACCGCCTCGACGACGAGCGCCGCCCCGGTCACCGCTTCGGCGAGGTCGACGGTGAAGACGATCCGGCGTCGGACCTCCTCCGCCTTCTCGGGGGTCATCTTCTTCCGGTCGATCGCCCCCCGGAGCATCTGCTCGATCCGGCTGCGGCCGCGTTCGAGCGACGGCGCGTCGACGTCGCGGACCCGGACCGAAAAGCCGGCCTGGGCGCATGCCTGGGCGATCCCGCTCCCCATGTTCCCCGCCCCGAGGACCGCGATCGCGGCCGGCGGGCGCAGCGTCGTCTGAGCCATCGAAGACACCCCGTCGGGCGGGGAGAGTCCCCGGGTAATAACCGTTGGTCGGCCCCCGCCGGCCAGATAAGCCCGCGGGGTTCCCGGCGCCCGTGCCCGGCCCCGCCCAGGACGACTCCGCCGACCGCGCCCTCGCCTCCGAGCAGTACTTCGTCCGGGCGCTGGGCGGCTTCGTCCTCGGGATCGCCGGCGCCGACCTCGTGACGCACGAGAAGATCCCGCTCCCCCGGTTCAACTTCGTCCAGGTGCGCGAGGTCGCCCCGGGCCGGCGGACCGCCTTCGTGGAGCGGGCCCTCGACCACTACTTCCAGCGGGCGCTGCGGCCGACGTTCCGGATCCCCGACCCCGTCCCCTCCCACCTGGACACGACCGTGCGTGCGCTCGGCTTCGTGCCCCGCCCCGACCGGCTCGCGCTCCTCGTCCCCGGCCCCCGCCCGGAGGAGCGGAGCGGGCCGTACTCGGTCCGGCCGGCCCGGACCGACGAGCTCGACCGGATCCTTCCCCTCTGGACCGGCGACTCCGACCGCCCGGAGCTCCGCACCGCCCTCGACATCGCCTGGCACCATCCGAACCCCGACGAGCGGCTGACGCCGTACGTGGCGCTGCGCGACGACCGCATCGCCTCGGGCGGCCTGCGGTACGAGTACCGCGGAGCGGCCGGGCTCCACTTCGTGGCGACGGCCCCAGCCGAGCGGGGGCGGGGGGCCGCCTCGGCGCTGGTCGCCGGGGTCTTCGGCGGTCACCGTGGCGCCGGGGAGCCGCCGTACGGCTTCCTCTTCGCCGATTCGCCCCGCCTCGAGGCACGGCTCCGCGCCCTCGGTTTCGAGGTCGTCCGGACGTTCACGGTCTACGAGCTCCCCCGCTCCGCGAGCCTCGCCCTGCCGCCCGTCGGACCCGAGGGACCGCCGCGCTGGCGCCCCCCGCGAGGCGGCGGCGGATCGACCCCGAACCGCGGGGCCGAAGCCGGGGCGATCAGCCGTCCCGGCGGCCGACCGTGAGGCTCCGGATCCCCTGGAGCAGCATCCGTTGCTCCAGCGCGGCGATCGTCCGGATCGTGGGGACGACCGTGTCGGCGTTGAGCGAGATCGAGTCGATCCCCTCGCGCACCAGGAACTCGGCGAATTCGGGGTAGACGCTCGGCCCCTGGCCGCAGATCCCGACGGTCCGACCGGCCGCGTGCGCCCCCTCGATGAGGAGTCGGATCGCCGCGAGCACGGCAGGGTCCCGCTCGTCGAAGTAGCCCATCCGGCCGAGCGTCTCCGAATCCCGGTCCGCCCCGAGGACGAGCTGGGTGAGGTCGTTCGAGCCGATGGAGAATCCGTCGCAGTGCTTCGCGAACTCGCGGGCGAGCAGCACGGTGGCGGGGACCTCGGCCATGAGGTACAGCTGGAAGTCCCGGGAGCGCACGAGCCCCTGCCCGCGCATCAGCTCGACGATCTGCTCGAGCTCCCAGGTGTTCCGGACGAACGGGAGCATCACCATCGCGTTCTTGAGGCCCATCTCGGTCCGGACCTTCTGGATCGCCTCGAGCTCGCAGAGGAACGCCGGCTGGTAGACCGGCGAGATGTAGCGGGAGCAGCCCCGCCAGCCGATCATCGGGTTCTCCTCGACCGGCTCGAACGGCTCGCCGCCGGGCATCCCCCGGTACTCGTTCGTCTTGAAGTCGGAGGTCCGGATGATCACCGGGCGCGGCTGGAACGCCCGGCACACCGTGGAAATCCCCTCGGCGAGGCGGCGCACCAGTTCGTCGCGCTTGCCGCGCTGGATCAGGGCGAGCGGGTGTTCCCGGACGTGGGCCGTGAAGATGAACTCGATCCGCAGGAGACCGACCCCCGTCACGGGGAGCGCGGCGTACTGCTCCGCCTTCTCCGGGACCCCGACGTTCACGTAGATCTTCGTCGCCGTGACCGGCGCCGACTCTCCCCGGGATTCCGTCGCCGCGGGGGAGGGCGAAGCGGCCGCCGGCGCCTTCGCGGCGCGGAGACCGGCGTAGACCGCCCCGGCCTTCCCGTCGACGGTCACCAGCGCCCCCTCCGCGATCTTGTGGGTCGCCTCGCGGGTCCCGACGACGCACGGGACCCCGAGCTCGCGCGACACGATCGCCGCGTGGCAGGTCATGCCGCCCTCGTCGGTGACGATCGCCGCGGCCCGGCTCATCGCCGGGACCATGTCGGGGGTCGTCATGGTCGTCACGAGGACCTCGCCCGCCTGGATCCGTTCCATCTCCTTGGCGCTGCGGAGCAGGCGCGCGACCCCCCCCGCGACCCCGGGGGAGGCGCCGAAGCCGCGGACGATCGGCACCGTGTCGGCCCCCCCGGTCGGCGCCGCCGCCGCGGGCGGTCCCCCCGCGCCGGGGGCGGTCGAGGTCGGGATCGTCGTCACGGGCCTCGCCTGGACGATGTAGAGCGACTCCTCGTCGGCACACCACTCGATGTCCATCGGGCGGCGGTAGTGGGATTCGATGACCCGCGCGAGCGAGACGAGCCGCGCCAGGCGGGGGTCGGGAAGTTTCTGGACCTTCTGGGCCTCGGCCGGTACGTCCTCACGTCGGTTTCCTCCTTCGGGCGCCCGGACCAGCCGGACGCGTTGCTCGGCGATCTGCTTGTGGACGACCTTGAGGGTCGCCCCGTCGACGACGTAGTGGTCGGGCGTCACCTCGCCGCCGACGATCGCTTCCCCGAGGCCCCAGCCGGCCTCGACGATCATGTGGTTCTCGCCCGTGTTCGGGTCCCGCGTGAAGAGGATCCCGCTCACCACGGAGTCGACCATCTTCTGGATCAGCACCGCGAGGTGGACGTCGAGGTGGTCGAATCCCTTCCGCACCCGGTAGACGAGCACGCGGCTGGTGAACAGCGAGCTCCAGCACCGCTTGACCGCCTCGAGGATCGCGTCGATCCCGGCGACGTTGAGGTACGTTTCCTGCAGCCCCGCGAACGAAGCGCCCTCCAAGTCCTCGGCGGTCGCGCTGGACCGGACGGCGGCGAAGCGCACGCGGTGGCGCGCGACGAACTGCCCGTAGGCGGCCGCGATCTCGGCGCGGAGCTCGGGCGGGAACGTCGCCCGATCGAACGCCCCGCGGATCGACGCGGAGGCCGCCTCGGTCGTCTCCGGCCGCGCCGGATCGACGCCCGCGAGGAACCGGGGGATCTCCTCCGCGAGCGCCGTTCCCTTCACGAACGTCCGATACGCCTCGGTCGTCAGGACGATGCCGGGGGGCACGGGGAGCCCCTGGCGGATCATCTCCCCGAGCTTGCCGGCCTTGCCGCCGACCAGCGCGAGATCGGCGTCGGAGACGGCGGAGAGGTCGAGGACGAGCGGCACCGTCGCTACGCCTCCTCGCGGACCAGCGTGAAGGCGATCAGATCGGCCCCGGGAGAGTACGGGTGGACGACGTGCCGCTCCCGGACGGACCAGCGGCCGGAGCCGGCGAGGGTGGCGACCAACTCGGCCGGACGCCGGTCGGCCGTCCCCCGGTCGACGACCTCGTAGTACTGGAGCTCGCCACCGGAGGTCACGAGGGTTGCGACCCGGGGAACGTACTTAATTCCTTCGTGAGGGAGGTTCAGGATGACCCGCTCGACCGGCGGGGCGCTCTCGGAAAATCGCTCGACGGAGGCCTCCCGCGGCTCGATCCGCTCGGCCCACGGATACCTCGCACGGCTCGCCCGGAGCAACGCGATCGCCGCCGGATTCGAATCGACGGCCGTGATTGCCGCGGCGCGCCCGTCTCGGGCGATCGTCATCGCGAACGGACCGACCCCGCAGCAGAGGTCGTAGACCCGTTCGCCGGGCCGCACGCGGCCGGCGACCCGGGCGTGCTCGCGCGCGAGCCGGGGGGAAAAATAGGCCTGCTCCACGTCCACCTCGAACTCGATCCCGTTCTCCCGGTAGCGGGTCCGCCACGGGCCGCTCCCCGCCAACGGCTCGACCCGGCGGCGGCGGGCCGGGCCGTGCACGCCGTAGTCCGCGCCGACCCGGCGGACGCCCGGGACGAACCGGCGCAGCGCCTCGCCGACCTCCGCCCCGCGGGCGGCAAGGCCGGGGGGCAACCGGATCAGCGCGATCTCCCCGATCACATCGTACGAGCGCGGCAAGAGCGCCCGGTCGTCGGCCGACCATCCGGCCAGCAACTCCCGATAGTCCCGGACGGGCGGCGGTTCCATCGAAGGGAGCGCCCGGTCGATCGGCTCGCCCGGGAGAAGCGAGCGGTCGATCCCCGGTCGCACCGGCAGGTAGACCCAGCCGTCCTCCTCGAGGATCCGGCGGTCGTGGGCGAGCGAGTCGGTGTCGGCGAGCTGGCGCCGGATCCGCTCGGCGTCCCGGCGGGGGACCCGGACGACCGGCTCGGTCATCGGTCCGGGGGTACGGTCCCGAACAGCAACCGGAGCACGTCCGAACCGCTCCGGGTCCCGAGCGGGCCGCGGGCGGCCGCCGGCTCGCCGAACTCCTCCGACCGGCCCGAGGGCGGTATCCCGGCCCCCACGAGCAGGAACGGGACCGGGTCGTCCGTGTGCCCCTTCGCGATCGCCGGCGTCGCATGGTCGGCCGTCACCGCGAGCCGCACGGCACCGAGGTCGAGCCCGTCCAACAGCGGGCCGAAGAACTCCCGATCGATCGCCTCGACGATCGAGCGCTTCGCCTCGGCGTCGCCGTCGTGGCCGGGCTCGTCCGGCCCCTTGAGGTGGACGTAGACGAACGGAAATTCGGTGAGGAGCTCGCGCGCGATCCGCGCCCGCTCCCGATACCCGGCCGCGCGATCGGCGCCCATCGGCCCGACGTACCGGTCCTCGAGCCCGAGGACCCGGGCGATCCCCCGCTCGACCGGCATCTCCGTGAGCGCGGCGCCCCGACGTCCGTGCCGCTCGGCGAAGGCGGGGAGCGGGTGGGCCGGCGGGCGCCCCGCGTTCCGCACGAGGAGGGCGTTGGCGATCCGCTGTCCCCGCAGCGCTCTTCGGGCGTTGACGGGGTGGCCGGTCAGCAGCGGGGCGACCCGATCCAGGAGCCGGTTCACGGCGTCGGCGGTCCGGGCCGCCTCGGGGGAACCGTCCAGCGCCGCCACCGGCCGCAGCCGGGGTTCCTCGGGGCGTCGGGCCTGGCCCATCCCCCCGACCTTGTCGTAGAACGGGTCGGCGTTCGAGATCTCGGGAGAGAGGGGCCGCCCGTCGGTCGGGTGCAGCCAGAGGACGCCGCGATGGCCGACGGTCGCCCGCACCTCGGCCCGGATCCGCTCGTCGGCCAGCAGATCGGCCGCCGTGATCGCCGCCGCGAGCTCCTGCGCTTCCCGCGTGGAGAGGGAGCGTCCGACCCGGGAATCGAGGATGCGACCCGCGCCGTCCCCGGTGGCGAAGTTCAGCCGGAGGGCGACATCGCCCGCCGCGAGCGGCACGTCGACCCCGAGCGCCTCGAGCACACCCCTACCGGGGGAGTCGCGCACGGGATCATACCCCAGGAGGGCGAAGACGCCGGCATCCGACTCCGGGGCGACCCCGGGGGCGACGACCACGATCTGGCCGAGCTGTCCCTCTCGGACGAGCCGATCGAGGTTCGGCGTCGCCGCGGCATGGACCGGGCTGCGGCCCCCCGTCGCCGGGTGGGGCCGATCGCCGAGGCCATCGAGGACGACCAGCGCGGCGGAGAACGTCCGCGGAGGGTCCATGGCCGGCCGAGTGGCCATCACCTAATAAGGAGCGGCCGACCTGCGGACCGTCCGTGACACCCGTGGCACCCGTCGGGGGGATCCGGAGGTTTGTCGGCACGCCGGTCGGCCGGGCGGCCTACATCGCCTTCGCCATCCTGGTGACGTTCGCCGTCTACGCCTACGTCTCGGTGATCTTTGCGATCCCGGTCCTGCTGATCGTCGGGCTCGCCCTGCCCGTCTGGCTCGGGGCGGGCCGCCTCCGGTTCGTCGCGCTCCTCGGGATCGTGGTGATCCTGATCGCCGCCCCGCTCGTCTCGGTCGTCTACACCCAGGAGATCATGGTCCCGCTCGCGCCGGCGTCGTCCCCGACCGACCTCCCGGGGGGCGGGGGCGGGGCGCTGATGCAGAACGCGTCGGTCCACCCGTACGTCGGGAGCCTCGCGACGAACTTCACCTGGAACGTGACCCTCGTTCCCCAGTACATCCCGAAAGGGAACGAATCGCCGTACCAGGTGACCCTCTACCTCTCGACCTGTCCGGGCGCGACCGGTACCGGCGACCCGAACTGCGCGTCGGGCTACCCGTTCTACGCCATCAACCAATCCCTGCCGGCCAATCTCACGGCGAAGACGACCCTCCAGTTCCACTTCACGTTCCCGGACCTCGGCATCTGGTCGTGGCAGATGGGGGCGTTCCTGCGCAACTCCTCCGACCCGACCGGCCACAACGTATCGTTCATCCTGCTGGTCGGCGACCCGACCTACGACGGCCTCGAGGGGCCGGTCGTCGGCAACTTCGCGTCGACCTGGGAGCAACTCCTGCCGACGGTCTACGTCGACTCCCTCGTCTATCTCGGTCTGCCGTACTACGTCATCCTCCTGATCTACCTGTGGTGGACCCGCCACAAGGCCCGTCGGGGCAGCGCGGTCGACCGTGCGCCCGGTCCGGTACCCGCCGAGGGGACGACCGAAACGGGGACGACCCCGGGCGGAGGCGGAGCGCCGGCCCTCGGCTCCGGGGGTCCGTCAACCCCGGTCGGCGCATCCGCCCCGCGACGGACCGAACTACCGTGTCCCCAGTGCGGGGCAGTGGTCTATCCCAACGAGACGAAATGCTGGAAGTGCGGAGCTCCGCTCACGGGCGGTACTCCGGCTCCGGCCACCCCACTCCCGTAGCGGCGCCTCGGCTACCCTTGAGGGGCACCGAGCGGTCTCGCGGCATCTCGCACCGGTCAATGAGCCTATGACGGGGATAGCGGAGGGCCCATCCGAGGTAGGGGAGCGCGCTAACCGGACCTCGGCGAGTCGCGCAGCCGCTCACGCCGAGAAGGGGTAGGTTAGCACGAGGTAGCCAATCGTTGTGCCGGTGTTCGAATTGACCAGGACGATCTCGGCCGTGAGGGTGTAGGTGCCCGGGTTCGACGGCCGCCAGATCGGGGACTGCCAGGTCGTAGACCCGCCGACCCCCACGCCTTTGTTCGGCACCGAGAACGACCGGACTGGGGATCCCCCGCTCGAGATGATGGCGTGTCCGGAATACGTAATCGGGATGGAGGCGTTGTTCCAGACGGTCACCACCGCTCGCGGGCACGAATAGCCGTAGTAGGTGCAGTAATAGGGAACCGGGGTGCCCGAACTGAGGTAGGTAATCCCGGAGACCGCGTCCGAGGAATTGAACACGGCCGTGCCGGTCGCCGCGCCCACCCCCGACAGAGAGGCCACGGCGGACGCCTGCACGCTGGCGTTGATAAGCCACCCCGAGTAGGTCGACACGGAGTAGACGGTCACCGTGGAGGGCCCTGAGATGCTCAAGCCGGTCGGTCCGTTCAGCTGCGCGTTGGCCGTCACCTGAGGATCCCAGCCTCCGCCGGCAGACCCGATGGACTGGTTGGCCCAGAACGACACGGAGAGGGGAATGTTCGAGCCGGTTCCGAGATACGTCACGATGGCGGCGAGAGAGTCGTTGACCCCGAAGGAGGGGGGGAACTCGGGGGTCACCAGCACCGCGACGCTCAGCGAGGAGGAGCCTCCTCCGCCGCCCCCTCCTCCGCCGCCTCCCCCTCCGGAGGAGCTCGGGCTAAGCGTCACCGCCACCCCGGCCGTCGCCGACTGGCCCACCGGGTTGGTGATGTTGACAAAGGCGTAGTAGGTGCCATTCGCGGTGGTCATCGAGGCGGGCACCGTGAACGACCATTGGTTCGAAGCCGCGGAGTACGTCATTTTGACGGCGTGGGGATAGTGCGCCGCCAGGCCGGGGATGTTCGCGACGTTGACGTAGACGGCACTCCCCGAGGTGCTGCCGGAAACGGTCGCCGTGATCGTGAAGCTCGCCCCTTCCGCGGGGTTGGCGGGGCTCACGCCCGTCTCCACGAAGTTCGGGGGGACCGCGATCGGGGTGCCCGGAAGGATCGTCGAGAAGACGAGCTGGCTGTTGGAAACGACCAGCACGGTGAGGTTGTCCGGAAGCTGGGGCTGTTCGCACGCGCCGGGCGAGCAGGGGAACGTGTAGTTGAAGGTCTGGCCCAGGTTCCACGTCACGGAGTTCGGCAGGTACGGGGCGACCGGAATGGGGTTCTGGAACTCGGGCGCCCCGGGATGGTAGGCCGACTTGAGGTAGACGTACGTCGTTCCCGCTACCACGGCGGGTCCGGCGAGGTGCGTGATCTGCAGCCCCTTGACGTAGGTCTGATTGGCCGTGAGGACCATGTTGGCCGAGAACTGGGTGACGTTCTGCTGGATTGGCGGTGGGAAGGTTGTTACCCACGCAAAGATCGTACCGAAGAGTACCACGGTAAGGGCCAGGAGGATGATCGTCGCCACGACCTCGGAGACCGCGCGACGGCGTGCCCCCCGCCGCCACGGGCGCCGGGAGCGACCGGGCCCGAGGCGATGCGACGCCCGGCGGGATTCGTTGCGGTGGATCATGAAGAATGCCCGACCATGAAGAAAAGGCCTAGCCCGCCTATTTAGACGTTCCGAGACCCTCCGGTAGATTGTGGGCTCCCGCACGAACCCGTCCCGGCGCGATCGACGGCCGTCCCGGGGTCGAGGCGGGCTCCCGCGTTCCCGATCCTTCCCGGCGGCAAGGTCCCTGTTCCGAACGGGAAGCTTGATTATCCCGCCCCCGCCTTTCTATCGCGATGCGCATCCGGTATCGACGCCGACCCCGCGGCCGACGGGCGGTGTCGGAGATCATCGCCACGATCCTGCTCCTCGCCATCACGATCGTCGCCGGGACGATCCTCTGGACGTTCCGCATCTACACCCCTCCGCAGGCACCGTCCGCGTCGTTTCAGTATCGCAGCGGAGGCAGCAATCCGGTGTGGGGGGACCCGACCGACTGCCAGCCGCTCGGCAGCTGGAGCTACCCGCTCAATCCGGCCCTCGACTTCCAGTGGGGTAAAGCGTGGTGGCATGAGTGCGAATACTTCAGCGAGGACGCTTACCCCACTCCGGGCAACTTCTCGTCGCTCAACACGACCCAGATCATCTTCCGGCAGTTGAGTTCCAACGACATCCCGCTCTCGGAGGTGAACCTGACCTTCGTGTGCAACGGGGCCTACGCCCCGGCCCCGTACACTACCGACACCACCACGGTCCTCCTCACGGGAACGCTGGACACGATGACGTGGTTCCCCGGCACCGAGGGCCAGGCGCCGGCGAACGCGCCGTACCTCGGCTACTGCGGCGGCTTCGACATGGGCGCAGAGGCGGGCGTCGCCTTCGGCTCGCTCTTCACGCGGCTCGGGATCTTCGTCCCGCTCACCAACACTTCGACCGTGCTGCAGAACGGCGATACGTTCTACCTCTACATCCACAACGGGGGATACCCGCTCGATTACGCTTGTGTGGAGGACAGCGGCTACTGGGGACAGCCCTGGGCCTACTACTCCGCGATCTGCCCGGCGACCCCCGGCAACCCATCCGGTATCACCGGAGGACCGCTCCTGGACGTGGACGACTACCACGGGGCGCCTCCCTGGTGCTTCGAGAGCCCGCTCGCCTGCACGGTCGACATCAGCTATACGGGGTACCCCTCGACCCTGCTCGCCTCGATCCCCGTCTACGACCTGACCCCGCCGACGGGGAACTGAGC
>JAKABH010000085.1 GCA_021801925.1 Thermoplasmata archaeon
TCAGACGGGCAGCGATCCGGGCCGGATCAGAGGAGCCGGATCGTCTCGAGGTTGAACGGCGCCCGGGAGTCGACGTTGAACCGCTTGTGGAGGCTCGACGCCAGGTCGATCGTCTTCGACTCCTCCCCGTGGTTCAGCAGGATCCGGTGCGGGCGCGGGTCGAGCGAGGCGACGTAGTTCATCAGCTGGGCGCGGTCGGAGTGGCCCGAGAACCCCTCGATCGTCGCCATGTCGAGCCGGACCGGCACCGACACCTGCCGGGAGCCGTCCAGGAACGTCGCCTCGGAGAGGCCGCGCTGCAGGCGGCGGCCGAACGTCCCGTCCGCCTGGTAGCCGACGAAGAGGAGTCCGTTCTTCTCGTCCGGCGCCCAGGCGCGGAAGTACTCCATCACCGGGCCGCCGTTCATCATCCCCGACGTGGCGAGGATGATGCACGGGTCCCGGCTGTCGAGCAGGTTGATCCGCATCTGCTGGGAGTCGACCCGGTGGAAGATGTCGGAGAGGAACGGGTTGTCCCCCTGCTGGAAGATCTGGGTGCGGAGCTGGCTGTTCAGGAACTCGGGGTAGGCGGTGTGGATCGCCGTCGCCTCGAAGATCATCCCGTCGAGATAGACCGGGACCTTCGGGATCTGCCCGGCCCGCATCCGCTCCTCGAGGACGAGCATCACCTCCTGCGAGCGGCCGACGGCGAAGACGGGGACGATCAGCTTGCCGCCGCGTCCCAGGACGCGGGAGGTGAAGCCGGCGAAGTCGTCGGTCGCCTGCTGGCGGCTCGGCTGGATGTCGCGGTAGCCGCCGTACGTCGACTCCAAGACGAGCGTCTCGAGCCGCGGGAAGCGGTTCGTCGCCGGGTTGAACAGCCAGCTCCGCTCGAACTTCATGTCGCCGGTGTAGACGAGGTTGTGGTCCCCCTCGCCCAGGTGGAAGTGGCAGATCGACGAGCCCAGGATGTGCCCCGAGTTGTGGAGGGTGAGCCGGATATCCGGGGCGACGTCCGTCGTCTCCCCCCAGCGGAGCGGGATCGTCCGGGTGACCAGGTCGCGGACGTGGGAGGAGTCGTAGAGCGCCTTCCGCGCCTCCGAGTTGACGACCTTGATCGCATCGAGCAGCATGAGGGTCATGAGGTCGCGGGTCGGCGCCGTGGCGTAGATCGGCCCCTTGTAGCCGTACTTCAGCAGGACCGGGATGAGCCCGCAGTGGTCGAGGTGGGCGTGGGTCACGACGACCGCGTCCAGGGAGTCGAGCGGCAGGAGCTCGGGGGCGTTGAAGTACGGCGTCCGGTCGGAGCCGGGGTCGATCCCGCAGTCGATGAGGATCTTCGAGTTCTGCGTCGTCAGGAGATGGGCGCTCCGCCCGACCTCCCGGTAGCCGCCGAGCGCCGTGTTGCGGGCCCAGAGCTTCTCGGGGAGCGGCTCGCGCGCGATCCGGATCCCGACCTTCTTGAGGAACGAGCGGCGGTCGTCGAACGAGTTCCGCAGGTGGATCCGCACCTCCTCGACCGTCTTCGACGGGATCGGGGGGGTCCGGACGACCGTCGGCACCCAGCCGATCTGCCGCTTGAGGTCGTTCAGCACGGCGCCGCCGCGGCCGATCGCCGCCCCCGGGTTGCCGGCCTCGATCGTCACCTCGCCCGTCTCGGGCTCGAAGAACAGCTGCGAGATCTCCGCCTCGGGGGGGATCAGCGCGCGGATCTGCTTCTCCGCCTCCTTCGGATCGATCAGGATCGACGGGTCGCAGCGGACGAGGACCCGGCGGTGGAGCCGCTGGGCGATCTGCCGGAGGAGGTCCCCTCCCGCGAGGAAGGCGTCGAGCTGCTTCGTGTAGAGGATGATGTGCGGGCCTTCCAGCTCGATCTCCGTGACCTCGATGTCACCGGGGAGGATCTGCTTGAGGGCCGCCCGGGCCTCGCTGACCAGCGAATCGAAACTCATTCCTTGGGGAAAAGGTTCCCGGAAAAGGTTGGCCGGAACCGGCGGCGAGCCTACGGCAGCACCGGTGGCAGCGGGATCTTGAGCGCCTTCAGGCGCTTATTGATTTCGTCGTCGGAGAACTCGCGGTACTCCTTCGGCGAGATCACATGGACCAGGTAGCCGTCCCCGCTGGCGCTGTCCCGCTTCATCGCGGCGGTGAGGCCGCGCAGCGCGAGGTCGACCGCGTCCGAGCTCGACATCTCGCGGGAGTAGTTCTCCTCGAGGAGACCGTAGGTGAACGTCGAGCCGGAGCCGACCGAGACGAACCGGTCCTCGATGCAGCCGCCCGCCGGGTCGACCGAGAAGACGTGGCCGCCCTTCGCGTCGACGCCGCCCAGGATCAGCCAGGCGTAGTACGGGTAGTACCGGTTCCCCGAGAGGATGTTGGCCAGCAGCGTCGCCGCCCCTTCCGTGGAGAGCGGCCCGCTCCGGCGGAGGCGGTAGAGCGCGACCTCGGCCTTGAGGTAGCGGGTCAGCACCTGCGCGTCGCCGACGAGGCCGGCGATCGTGACGCCGATGTTCTGGTCGATCTTGAACAGCTTCGTCGTCTGCTTGTTCGAGATCATCGTGCCGGCGGTCGCCCGGCGCTCGGTGGCGAGGACGACCCCGTCCTTCGCGACGATCCCGATCGTGGTCGTGCCCTTGAGAAGCCGTCCCTCGTCGAGGGTGCCGATCTGCGCCTGCATTGGTTGGATCTCCCCCAGAGAGCGGAGGCGGGAGGCCGACCGGGGCCCGCTATATAACGGCTCACCGGGCGCTTACGTGCCGGCCACCCGCTACCCCGAGGACGGGCGCGGCCGGGGTCGCCCCCCCCGGAACCGCACGACACTCATTAAAGCCCGGCCCGGCTCGGGCCCCCCCGGTCATGCAGCAGCACGAGGTCGTGGTCGTCGGCGCGGGGCTCGCCGGACAGCGGGCGGCCCTCGCGGCGATCGAGGCCGG
>JAKABH010000086.1 GCA_021801925.1 Thermoplasmata archaeon
GGCTCTTCGAGGGTACGTGCGGCGCGCCCGCCCCCTCTACTCTTATACGAGATGTAGCCCTATTCCGGCGGAGGGATATGCCGCGTTCCCGGGAGAAGCGGATCGACCAGATCCGCTCGATGCTCGAGCGGAGCGGGTTCTACGTGGCGGACACGCACGGGGTGCGGCCGTCGAGCTTCGATCTCGCCGCCCGTCGGGACTCGCTCCTCTTCCTCCTCAAGGTCCTCAAGAACATCGACGCGCTCGGCGCCGACGAGGCCGCCCGCCTCCTCGAACTGGGCCGCCTCTTCCCCGCGACGGTGCTGATCGTCGGGGAGACGTCCGGGGCCGCCGAGCTCGACCCCGGGGTCGTCTACACGCGCTACGGGGTCCCGATCGTCACCGAGGAGACCCTCGAGGAGTACCTCGTGAAGGGGCTCCCGCCGTTCCTCTACGCGAGCCCGGGCGGGATCTTCGCGCGGATCGCCGGGGAGCGGCTCCGCGCGCTCCGCGACGCCCGGGGCCTCTCGCTCGGGACGCTCGCCTCGATCGCCGGCGTGTCGCGGCGCGCCATCCAGCTCTACGAGGAAGGGGCGGGCGCCGAGATCGACATCATCGAGCGGTTGGAGGAGTTCCTCGGCGAGCCGATCGTCGAGCCGATCGCCCTCTTCCAGGAGCGTCGGGGGCCGCCGCCGCGGCCGGAGCCGGTCGACCCGCCCGCCGAGACGGAGCGGCGCGTCGCCCCGAATGCGCGGCCGCGCACCGGCGACCCGCTGCGCGACGGCGTGCTCGACCAGCTCGACGGGCTCGGGCTCGAGGTGACGGTGACGGTCCGCGCGCCGTTCGACGCGTTCGCCCGGGCCCCCGGCATCCTGCTCACGGGCGTCGGGAGCCTGCGGACCGCGCAGCACCGGGCCGAGATCCTCGCCGGGCTCGCCCGCGTCTCGGAGGGGCACGCGATGTTCGTCGTCGCCGAGACCGTGCACCGCTCGTCGATCGACGGCCTCCCGATCCTCCACTTCCGCGAGCTCCGCCGCCACCGGGACCCGGACGAGCTGCTGGAGGATCTCGCCGAGCGGGAACGGCCGTGATCTCCGCCCGGCTCGTGGGCCCGGGGGACGTCGAGCTCTGGGGACCGGTCCGCGGGCTCGCCGCGGAACTCGGGCCCCTGGGGGCGGCGCTCGACGCCCGCCCGCCCGCGGCGATCGGGCTCGGGACCTCGGCCGACGAGGTGAAGGGGCTCACCGAGTACTTCGTCCTCGCCGCGGCCGAACCGGTCGTCCCGCTGACCGCGAACGAGCACAGCGAGATCCGCGGACTCGTCCGGTTCGGCGAGGTGCGGGTCCCGAATCCCGCGTTCGTGGAACTCCTCCGCTGGGCGGAGGCGCACGGGGTGCCGGTCGAGGGCCTCGACCCGTCCGAGGAGCGGGCCGCCTCCCTCTTCGCCGATCACATCGGCTACGTCGAGCTCGTCCGCCGGACGGTCCGGGAGCGGCGGGTGGCGCGGAGCCCGCCCGTGACGCCGACCCCCGACGCCTACGCCCTCGCCTGGGACGGGGCGATCGCGCGGGGACGCGGATCGCGGGCGCTCGCCGCGGCGCGGGACCGCCACCTGGTCGACGGGCTGCGCCGGCTCGCGGCCGATCGGGGCCGCGTCGTCGCGGTGGTCGACCGGGAGCGGTTCGAGCGGGTCCGCGAGCTCTACGCCGCGCCCGATTCGGGCCGGCCCGGCTCCGCCTGACGGGCGGCTCAGTCTTCGCGCTCGAGGATCCGCTGGAGCTGGCTGCGCGCGCTCCGCCGGAACTCCTCGAGCGGCCCCTCGTTGATCAGCATCCCGTCGGCGAGCGCGAAGGCGTTGCCGATCCCCCACTTGAGCTCGCGGCGGTCGCGGTCGAAGAAGTCCTGGAGGCCGACGCCGTCGTCCCCCCGGCCCCGGGCGCTCATCCGCTCGTAGCGGGTCTCGGGGGAGGCGAAGATCCCGAGGACGAACAGGTCGCCGAAGTGGTGGCGGAAGACCGTCACCTCGGCGTCGGAGCGGCAGCCGTCGACCAGCATGCGCGTCTCGGTCAGGCGGGGGAGGGCCCGCTGCGCCCAGATGGCGCCGCCGTGCTTCTCCCGCTCCTCGGAGGCGATCCGGCCGACGTTGGCGCTGGTGAGCGGCAGCCCCCGGCGCCGGGTCTCGTCCCGGACCAGGTCCCCCATCTTGAGGGTCGCGAGGCCGACCGTCCGGCCGATCTCGAGGAGTTCGTCCTTGCCGGAGCCGGGCATGCCGACCGTGACGATCAGTTTCATGGCGGCGACCCGGCGTCGGGCGGGGGCGGCGCGGTCGGCGGCGCGGCGCCGGCGGACGGGGCCGCCGCGTCCTGCTCGGCGACCATCTGGAGCCGGTCGGCGCGCTGGCGGTACGACGTCGCCTCCTGCTCCGCGAGCAGGGCGGTCTCGTTGAACCGGTCGACCTTCACCTTGATCTCCGAGGTCTTCTGGGTCCGCTGCGCCGCCCGGAGCTCGAGGTGGCGGGCCTTCTGCTGCCGGTCGACGATCTTCTGCTGCAGCTTGCGGATGCGGTAGTGGAGGTTCGTGACGTCGCTCGACACCGGGGCGCCGGGCCGGTCGCCGGTGGCGACCTTGATGTCCCGTTCGAACTGGGCGATCTGCTGCTCGATCTCGGGGATCTCCTCGAGGACCTTCTGGCCCTTCTCGCGGAGCACAGCCGCCTGGTGGCGGAGCTTCTCGATGTGGGTGTTCAGGCGCGCGATCCGCTGCCGGGCCCGGGCGGCGGCGCGGTCCTGGCGCGCCGCGAGCTCGCGCAGCTTGTTGATGTCGGCGTACTGCATCCCGGCCCATCGCGACCGCCGCGCCGCGAGGGGGGTCGTGGGCGA
>JAKABH010000005.1 GCA_021801925.1 Thermoplasmata archaeon
ACCGCGAACGTCGGGGTGAACAGGTCGGGCGGCAACCCGACCGCCTCGAGGACGACGGCCCCGTAGAACTCGACGTTGGTGTACAGCCGGGCCCCCGGCTTCGCGGCGCGGAGGGCCGCGAGCCCCGCCGCCTCGACCGCCTCGGCAAGGCGGAGCCGGGCCGGCTCCGCGACCCGGCGGGCGACGGCGTGGAGCAGGAGGTTCCGCGGATCCTCGGTCTTGTAGGCGCGGTGGCCGAACCCGAAGAGGATCTCCTTGCGGGCGAGCCGCTCGGCGATCCATGCCTCGGCGCGCTCCGGCGCTTGGACCGCGTCGAGCATCTCGGAGACCCGCGCCGGGGCCCCCCCGTGGAGCGGTCCCTTGAGCGTCGCGAGAGCCGCCGTGGCCGCGCTGGCGAGGTCCGACTGGGTGGAGATCGCGACCCGGAGCGCGAAGGTGGACGCGTTCATGCCGTGGTCCGCGAGCAGCACGAGGTACGACTCCAGGGCCCGGGCGATGGCCGGCGCCGGTCGGTGACCGGTGAGCGAGCGCAGGTAGTTCTCCGCGTGCGAAAGGGCGGGGTCCGGCTCGAGCGGCGGTTCGCCGCGGGAGCGCCGCACGTACCGCCCGAGCAGCACCGGGGTCTGGGCGATCAGCCGGTAGCCGTCCTCCCGCGTCGGGGGGTAGCCGAACGACCCGTCGCCGAGCGCCGAGAGGATCGTCCGGAGCGCCTCGAGCGGCGGCAGGCCGGGCGGCAGCGCGTCGACGACCCGCAGCACCCCGGGGCTCGCCTCGCGGTGACGGCGGAGGGCGAGGGTCACTTCGGGCGATGGGTCGGCGGACGGCGGGTCCCCTTCGAGCAGCAGATGGACCGCGCTCTCGTACGGGACCCCCGGGACCAGGGCGTCGATCTCGAAGCCGCGGTAGACGAGTTCCCCGGTCGCGCCGCCGACCCACGAGATGCGGGAGCGGTCGACGACAACGTGGTCGAGTCCCTTCGCGACGGGCGGCGCGGACGACATGGGGTGGCGTAGCCGGCCGGAGACTTAGCGTCTCGACCGGCCGTCGGGAAAGGCTAAAGGCCGCCCGCCGGTCGGCGCGCCGATGGTCGACTCGCCGAACCGGCTCGTCGAGCGGATGGTCGGGCACCGGGTGACGGTCCGCCTCAAGGACGGCCGCCAGATGGCGGGGAAGCTCCGGGGGCTCGACGAGCACATGAACCTGGTCCTCGACGAGGTCGACGAAACGACCCCGGAGCGAAGCCGCCACCTGGGGACCGTCGTGCTCCGCGGTTCCAACCTCGTCAGCCTGCACGACCCCCAGGGGAGCGCCGGGCCGTCGGCGTGACCGCTTCGGGCGCGCCCGCGCGCGACGGGAACCGATCCCGCCCGAAGGGGGAACCGCTCGCCGTCCTCCGCCTCCTCGCGCAGCTCGGGGCCGACCGGAGCCCGGTCGTCCTGACCTCGGGCGACGTCGGCGCCCGCCTCGGCGTCAGCCAGCAGGCGGCGGACCGCTACCTGGTCGCGCTCGAGCGGCGCGGGCTGCTGATCCGCGCGATGGCCCAACGGCGCCAGCGGCTGCAGGTGACCCCCGCCGGCCTCGATCTGCTCCGGGGCGAGTACCACGCCTACCGCCGGATCTTCGAGGGGCCCGGTCGGCTCGCGTTCGACGGCGTCGTGGCGAGCGGCCTCGGCGAGGGGCGGTACTACCTCTCCCAGCCCGGCTACGTCCTCCAGTTCTCCGAACGGCTCGGCTACGCTCCGTACCCGGGCACCCTGAACGTACGGGCCAGCGCCGCCGGCCTCTCCCAAGTCGCCCTGATCGAGCACTGGGCCGGGATCCGGATCGACGGCTTCCAGGCGAGCGGGCGGACGTTCGGGGGGGCGACCTGCTTCACGGCCCGGCTGAACGGCCATCCGTGCCATCTCATCCACCCCGACCGGACCCATTACCAGGACGTCGTCGAATTTGTCGCCCCCGTCTGCCTCCGCGAAGCCCTCCCCGTCAAGGACGGCAGCCCGGTGCGGGTCGAGCTGGAGGAGCTGTGACCTCGGAGTCGCTCGCCCGATCGGTCGCCCGGGAACGTCGGCCGGCCCCGGCCGAGCCCGCCGACGCGCGGCGCTACGTCAACCAATGGGTCGAGTCGGAGGCGCTCGGGGGGGAAACGGTTCGGGCGTTCGTCGTGATCCTAAGGACCCGGGGCTGCTACTGGGCCGACCAGAAGGGCTGCTCGATGTGCGGTTACGCCAAGGACACCCTCGGGCGCTCCGCGACCCCGTCGGAGCTCGCCGAGCAGCTCGGGGCGGCCGTCGCGCGGTACCGGGACGAACCGTACGTGAAGGTCTACACGTCGGGGAGCTTCCTCGACGACCGCGAGGTCGATCCCGCGAGCCGGCTGGCGCTCGTCCGCGCCTTCTCCGGCCGGAGCCGCCGCCTGCTGTTCGAGACGCTCCCCGAGTTCGCCACTCCCGAGACGCTCGGGCCGCTGCGGGACGCCTTCGCGGGGGAGCTCGAGGTCGCCCTCGGGCTCGAGTCGACGGATCCGCAGGTCCTCGGCCGGCTCGTGCACAAGAACGCGCCGCCGTCGGCCTACCTCGCCGCCGGCGATCGGGTCCGCGCCCTCGGGCTGCGCGCGAAGGCCTACCTCCTCCTGAAACCCCCGTACCTCGGGGAGGCGGAGAGCGTGCGCGACGTCGTCGCCTCGATCGGGGCGGCGCACCCGCATTTCGACACCCTCTCCGTGAACCCCGTGCACATCCAGAACGGTACGGTCGTCGAGTGGCTCTACCACCGCGGCCGGTACCGGCCGCCGTGGCTCTGGTCGGTCGTCGACGCCCTCCGCCAGGGGGCGCCGTCGCGGGGGTCGAGCCGGCTCGTCTCCTTCCCGACCGCCGGCGGCCTTCCGCGGGGACCGCACAACTGCGGCCGGTGCGACCGGACCGTCCTCGCCGCCATCGAGGCGGCGTCGCTCGCCCAGGAGTTTGCGCCGCTCGCCGAGCTCGACTGCGCCTGCCGGGCCGAGTGGGAGGCGGTCCGCCGGCTCGAGCCGCTGGGGGTCGAGGCGTGACCGACGGGGTGCCGCCGCCACCCGCCGCCGCGGTGCCGACGATCCACCAGTTCCTGCGCGCCCACGCCGGCCCGCCGGCCGGGGGGGTCGTCGTCGGCCTCTCCGGGGGGATCGACAGCGCGCTCACCGCCCGGCTCGCCCGGGACGCCCTCGGGGCCGACCGTGTCCTCGGCGTGCTGCTGCCGGACGCGGCGTACCCGCCCGCGCTCCTCGCGGAGACCCAACACTATGCGGCCGAGCTCGGGATCGCGCACCGGGTCGTCCCGATCGATCCCGCGGTCGCCGCCGTCGAGGGGCTCCTGCCCGAGCTCGTCGACCCGGTCGACCGGGGGAACCTCATGGCCCGGCTGCGGATGGTCGTGCTCTACGCCCTCGGGCGACCGTCCGGCCGAAGGGTCGTCGGCACCGGCAACAAGTCCGAGCTCCTGCTCGGCTACTTCACCAAGCACGGCGACGGCGGGGTCGACCTGCTGCCGCTCGGCGACCTCTACAAGACGCAGGTCCGTCGGCTCGCGGCGGAGCTCGACCTGCCGCGGGCGGTCCGGGAGCGGCCCCCGAGCGCGGGCCTCTGGAAGGACCAGACCGACGAGGGGGAGCTCGGGCTCCCGTACGACGACCTCGACCGGATCCTCTACGGGCTCGAGCAGCTCCGCTCGCCGGCGGAGATCGCCGAGCGGACGGGGCTCCCGCCCGCCGAGATCGACCGGGTGATCGACCGGGTCCGGCAGAACCGGCACAAGCGGCGCCCGGCGCCGATCCCGAAGCTCGGCCTCCGCACGATCGGGCTGGACTGGCGCGACTGAGGGGCACCAACCTTATCCCCCACCGCCCCCTCGTCAGCCGATCCGTTTCCTACCCAGTCCATGGACCGAGCCACCTATCAGCGCCTCTACGACTCGCTCGTCACCGACTCCGACGTCCAGCGCATCGCCGACGCCGAGCACCTGGATCCCGAGCTGCTGTTCGTCATCCACACCCACCGGGTGACCCGGGACGCGACGCGCCGCTTCTACGTCGTGAAGCGCCAGCTCCCCCGCCTCGTCCATCAGTGGAAGAACGGCCGGAGCATCCTCGAGATCGCCCGGGAGTGGCGGTTCCCGCCCGTCCTGATGGGCCAGCAGATGCTCGGGGAGCTCGGGATCCCCCGCAAGCGGGTCTGGGGGACGTTCCTGCATCCGGAGTCGGCACCGGATGCGCGGATCCGCGCGGAGGTCGAGGCGCTCCTCGAGGCGGACCGGATCTACTCGCCCCACGGCATGGAGCTCCAGCGGGAGCGCGGCCGCAAGGGGGAGGAACGGCTCGCCCGCTGGCTCGAGCGCCACGGGATCGGCTACCGCACGGAGAAGGACCTGCGCGGGAAGTTCGCGAAGACGCCGGACGCGCTGCTCGACGAGCCGATCGTCTACCGCGGCCAGAAGCTCGCCTGGATCGAGTCGAAGGCGAACTTCGGGGACGACGTCGAACTGCGGAAGAACCTCCGCCGGCAGCTCGCGCCGTATACCCAGCTGTTCGGGGAAGGGGCGGTCGTCTACTGGTACGGGTTCGTGACGGGGGCGGAGTCGCCGCCCGGCATCCTGCTCTGGGACGGGGAGGGGATCGAGGCGATCACGCCCGAGGTCCCGGCCCGGAAGGACGGGGGATCTCCCGCTGGGTTCCCGTCGTCAGGTCCCGTTCGACCACCGCATCCGCCGCATACTCCTTCAGCCCCAGGATCAACGCCCGGCGGGCCCGTCGGCGGGCCGCCTCCTTGAACTGGCGGGACATCGAGCGGCCCAGCAGGTCGCAGTCGGCACGCTCGCCGGCCCGGCGGAGCGCCTGGACGATCCCGATCGCCTCCGGGATCCGCGCGGGCTCGGTAACGACCACGAACGACTCGAGCGGCGGCTCCCCCTCGGGCCACCGGCCGGCCTCGCGGAGCAGCAGCTCGAGCGTCTGGTCCCCGATCGCCAACCCGGCCGCCGGCGTCGGCGGGCCCCCGTACAGCTCCACCAGATGGTCGTACCGCCCGCCGCCGAACAGCGCCCGCGCCTCCCCGCGGCGGGCATACGCCTCGAAGACCGTCGAAGTGTAGTAGGCGAGGCCGCGGACGACGGTCGGGTCGAAGACGACCCGGTCCGACAGCCCGGCGCGGTCGAGCAGCAGGAACAGCCGGCGCAGTCGGTCGAGCCCCGCCCGTCCGCCCGCGTCGAGCCCGCGCCCCTCGAGCGCCCCGAAGAACGCTGCCGTGCCGGCGGCGGGGATCCCGTCGCCGGCCGATCGGAACAGTTCGGCGAGCTCTCCCGCCGAGCCGGCGGATACCCCGGCGGCGGCGAGCGCCTCCAGGAAGGCGGCGGGGGAGAGCTTGCGGTACCGGTCGACCGCCCGGAAGAACGGGGCCGACTCGCGGGCCCCGTAGAGACGACCGATCGCCTCCGCCGTCCCCCGGTCGTTGATCCGGAAGGCGTAGAGGTCCGCGGCCCCGACCTCGTCGAGGCAGAGGGCCGCCGTCGCCAACAGCTCCGCCTCGGCCTCCGGGCCGGGGACGCCGAGCAGATCGAAGTTGACCTGGAGGAACTCCCGGGTGCGCCCGGACTGGGGTTCCTCGTACCGCCATATCTTCGAGATCGTGAACCACTTCACCGGCAGCGGTTCCGACTTCGCCCGTTCGGCAAAGAGCCGGGCGAGCGACGGCGTCGACTCGGGAACGAGCGCGACCGGCCGATCCCCCTTGTCGCGGAACGCCCAGATCTCCTCCGAGATCCCCTCGCCGCTCTTCGTCTGGTAGAGATCGAGGCTCTCGACGCACGGGAGTTCGAGCTCCGCGAAGCCCGCGCGGCGCGCGGCGGCCCGCATCCGCCGACGCAGCTCGGAGCGCGCGCCGGCGTCGGGCGGAGGATAGTCGCGGAACCCCCGGAGGGTGGCGAACGGCATCGGCGCCCGACGGAGCCTCCGGCCATATGAATCCGCGCCTACGGGGGCGACGCGGGGGACCGGCCGCAAACCCGCGCCGGTCGCCGGCCGAGACCGACTCCCCGGACGGTCCGGCGCTGCATCGCCTCCCGCGGAGCACCCGTCCTCCGGCCCACCGTCGCACCGGGCCGCCAGCCCGCCCGTCCCGGCCGACCGGACCGGGGATGCCCCAAGCCCTAAGAGGGGTCGCCCCGGTAGGAGAGTCCGTGGGGCGCCACGGCCGTCCGGCGGGAGTGATCGTCCTGATCGCGGCGCTCCTGCTGGTCTCGGCGCTCCTGCCGATGTCGGACGCAGGCCGAAGCGGGACGGACGCCCCCGCCCCCCCGGCCTCCGGACCGATCGCCGCGGCGTCGGGGAACGGGCCGGCGGCCGGTTCGAACGGATCCACGGCGGCCGCCCCCGTCCCGGCCCCCGCCGCCCCGCTCGGCCCGTCCGCGCTCGCGGCCTCGGGCCCGGCCGCCGAGGCGGTGGCGGCGATCCGGTCGGCCGGGGCGCCGATGCGCTACGCCTTCCTGCCGGACTTTGCGGCGGCGCGGCCGAATCGGACCCCGGGATCGCTGGTCGGACCGACCTACCCGTCGGCCCCCGCCCCGATGGGCATCGCCGACTACGGGATCGTCAACCGCTCGGGAACGCTCGGGCCCGAGAGCCTCTCGACCACCGGCCTCGAAGGGACGTTCGCCCCGACGGCGCTCTCGGGGCTCGCGCTCGGGACCGGCGCCCCCGACTACTACGGGGTCCAGCTGAATGCGGTCCTGCAGAACGTGACCCTCTTCGGCAACGCGAGCTACTCGTTCTGGACCCAGAACGTGGCCGAGTACTCGACCTTCTCCCACCAGCTCACCCTGCTCGACAACCTCTGGAACTTCTCGAGCCCCCAGGGCCAACTGTCGGCGAACGCCCTGCTGGGGCACGGGGCGAACGGCACGCAGGTCGGGACGACGTACTACTACGACGTCGGGCCGACGATCACCATCGGCTACCCGTTCACGCTGCGCCTCTTCCTGGCCGCGTCGCTGGCCCAAGGGGACGCGGTCGTCTACTTCAACTACACCGTGCAGAACGCCTCGGTCACCCGCGCGGGATCGTTCGACGAGATCGAGTTCCACAGCCAGCCCACGGGCGGCTCCGCTCCGACCGCCCCGCCGGTCTACCGGGCCGACGGCGCGGCCCCGAACCCGCTCGGCCTCCCCGACGACTTCGAACTCGACCTCGGCGGGCCGGGCGGGGGCAGCAATTTCGACGTCCTCCGGGCGGCGGCGGCGATGGAGCTCGACTACTGGGACGCGGCTTCGGGCCTCTTCGAGGTCGTCCCGTCCGCCTACAACGTCGGCGCCGATACGGGCGAGACCGCGATCGGGGTCGCGTCGACCTGGTCGCCCCAGGGCGGCGGCGCCCTCGGGGGAGCGCCCGGACCGTCGGTCCAGCTCGGCACCGGCCCGGCGTTCGTCGGCGGGGCGTGGAACGTCTCCAACGGCAGCGGCGGCCGCGGCACGGTCGACCTCACGCTCTCGCCGGGGAACGGGTTCCTGTTCGTCGCCCCCGGGACGGCCCCCCCGGCCTCGGCCTACCAGTGGCTCCCGCCGACCGGGCCGTACGAGCTTGCGCCCGGGACCTACTCGGTCGAGGGGCTCGCCGCGCACCATGACCCGGGCGCGCTCGTGCTGACCGTCCCGTCCGGCGGCGTCCGGGCGAACCTGACCCTGACCTCCGACCCCTCCACGGGGGTCTACACGCCGCTCTGGGCGTTCTCGTCGGCCGCCCTCGCGAACATCTCCTCGACGTGCGCCCAAGGCGCCTGCACCCTCTGGTCGGACGAGGCCGGCCCGCTCGGCCAGCCG
The DNA here is from genome assembly GCA_021801925.1 of Thermoplasmata archaeon. Taxonomy (GTDB): domain Archaea; phylum Thermoplasmatota; class Thermoplasmata; order Lutacidiplasmatales; family UBA184; genus Lutacidiplasma. Next base: position 7,837 of record JAKABH010000005.1, read on the forward strand.
GGCTCGGGCGGGCCGTCGTTCCCGTGGTTCGGGGAGTCGAACGACTACCTCTTCCCGGTCTTCCCCGGGATCTGGCTGGCGAACGTCGCTGAGGCGCGCCTCCTCACCCCCCCGCCGCTCACGGTCGCTCCGCCGCCGTGGGAGGCCGCCGCCTGGCGCGCGCTCGGGGCGCCGGCGACGGACGCGCTGCCGACGTTCTTCTACAACGACACCGGCCTCTCGATCTCGTCGGCGACGTTCGCGAACTGGTGGTATGCGGGCGGCTACCTCGGCCCGGCGGCGGCCGACGCCGCCGTCGTGCTCTGGAACACGACCGACAGCCGGGTGACGAACTCGACGTTCCTCTCCGGCGGGGAGGCCCTCTACCTCTACGGCGGGGAGGCGAACACCGTGACCGGCAATGCGTTCCTGAGCTACGATCCGCTCGCCGCGAATGCGGCCTCGATCGCGGGCGCGGTATTCGGAACGGTCGGCATCTACGAGGCCGACCCCGGGACGGCCGATCGGATCTACAACAACGCCTTCGGCACCTACGAGACCGCGATCGAGCCGAGGATCGACCCCTATACCGGCGAGCCGCCGGCCGTGCCGTACGACGCGAGTTGGAATGTCGCCCCCGCCGCCGGGGAGAACATCGCGGGCGTCGCCGGCATCGGAGGGAACTACTGGTGGAACTACGGGACCTCGAACGATCCGTACGGGGTGCTGCCGTACAACGCCTCGGGCGGGATCGCGACCGGGGGAGATGCCGATCCGATCCTCCTGGCCCCGCTCTGGAGCGTTACGTTCGTCGCGGAGGGACTGCCGAACGGGACCGCCTGGCACGTCGGGGTCGACACGAGCACCGGGTTCGCCACCTCGACCTCCCCCGGGGGCCCGATCGTCCAGTACTGGCCGAACGGGGAGTACTTCGTGGAGGCGGACTCCGCGAACGGCTCGTACGGCCTCGCGACGATCGGGGTGATCTCCGTCGCGGGGTACAACGTCACGGAACCTCTTGCCTTCCACCGGCTCTTCTCCCTCTCGTTCGTCGGGGTCAGCCTCCCGCCGGGAGCGTTCTGGACGATCACCGTCTGGAACCGCCTCGGGAGCTGGATCGACCTGGGGAACGTCGCCGACTTCCCCGCCGAACGGCTGCCCGAGGGGACGTACAACTTCACCGTCGGCCCGCCGCCGGGCTATCTCGCCCGCCCGGCCAACGGCGTCCTCGACCTGGTCGCGAACGACTCCCTCTCGCTCGTCTTCGCCCCGCTCGGTGCGGCCGGGGCCGTCGAGGGGAGCGTGGCGCCGGCCGCCGGCCTCGCCCTGCGCATCGGCGGGCAGCCGGTCGCGCTCGGGGCCGGCGGGGCGTTCCGCGTCTCCGTGCCGGCGGGGATCTACGCCGTCGAGGCGACCGCCCCCGGCTACCTCCCGTACTTCAACAACGTCTCGGTCGCGGCCAACCAGACGGTCGAGCTGCGGATCGCCCTCACTCCGTCGGCGGGGCCGGCCGCGGCCGGAACGGCGCTCCTCGTCGCGATCGCCGCCGCGGTCGTCCTCGCGATCGTCGCGGCCGGCCTTGCCGTCTGGGGCCTCCGCCGTCGGCCGCCCCCGCCCGCCGACGCCGCCCCCCCGGCGGCTCCGTCGCCTCCGCCCGGGGCCGTCGACCCGCCCCCCTCAGCGGAGCGGTGACGGCCGGACCGGTTCCGACAGCTCGGGTTCGCGGCCGTCCGGGACGGCCTGCTGATCGACGAACGCCCGGACCCGCCGGTAGGAGACGACCGTGCCCACGAAGTTCCGCTGCCGGAGTTCGGCGAGACCGGTGCGGAGCTCCTCGACCGGCCCCTGGATCTCCCCCCCCGCCGACCGGATCTCGAGGAGGCGGTCGCGGAGCCGATAGAGCTCGGCGATCAGGCGGGGCTCGAGCACGGTCCAGAGCGCGATCGCCCCCCGGGCGAGCAGCCGTTCCCCCTCGCTCCGCCGCCCGCTCTGGATCAGCCGCCGCCCGCTCTCGAACGGCCCCAGGGCCGGTCCGGGATCGCCCCCGAGCTCCCGCACGGTCGCGGCGAGCAGCTCCCCCTCGGTGACGAGGATCCGACCGACCGCCCACTCCTCCTCGGACTGGTGGAGTTCGTCGCGCACCAGGGCGAGCCGCCGTTGCGCGCCGGTCACGTCCCGCCGGACGAGCGCCCGCCGGGCCGCGTCGAGCGCGGCGTCGACCGCCCCCACCGGCGAGAACGCTGCCAGCTCGTTCCGCTGGGCGAGCGCGGCGTCGTACTCCTCGGTGAGGGCGCTCGTGAGGTGGACGAACATCTCCCGGACGACCGTCGCGAGCGACGGGGTGTCCCGGACGAGCCGGGCGGCGGCGCCCCGCGACTCGAAGTCCCCGAAGTCGAGCCCGAGCCGCCGGCCGACGTGCCGGTACTCGTCGTACCGGGCGTCGAGTTCCGCCTCGGTCGTCGCGAGCGGGAGTTCGGGAAATTCCCCGATCGGGGCCGGGGCGGTCGGTGCCTCGAGCGGGGCGATCGACGACGGGGTCGGCGGCATCGCCGGGAACCGAAGCGGACGGGCGAGCAGCGCCTCCGTCGTCGCCGGCGGCTCGGCCGGCGCGTCGAGATCGACGCTCGACAGGAGTTCGCCGATCGTCCGGAGCGACGCCGGGCTCACCGTCTCCTCCGCGCCCGCCGCCTCGCGGACCGATTGGAACAGCGACTCCGAGAGCCGGCACTTCGGGCAGACCGGGGCGGCATCGGGGACCTCCGCCCCGCAGGCGGGGCAGGTGAGGGCGACCATGCGACTACGCTCCGCCGGCAAGGATCGATCGGGCGCCGATCCTCGCCCGGCCGTCCCGGTGCGCATCGCAAGACCCCTCAAAATGGTATGGCCCGGGCGGGCCGGCCGGCTCCGGACCGAGCGGCGCCAGGTGCCGTCGGGCGGACGGCGTCGGATCGACCCGGCCCGGGGGCGGCGGCGCGGGCCGCGGAAGCCGACGGGCGGCGTCGGGGGGCCAGCGGTGTCGGCACGTCGGGCAGCGGTAGCCGCGGCACCGGCCGAGCGAGCGGGCCGACCGGCGGCACGCCGGGCAGATCGGCGGACGGCGGGCCGCTCCCTCCGTGCGGGCCCGTCGGACCTCGATCGCCTCGAGCCGGATCGTCGGCCGGTCCCCCCGGCTCCCCCACAGGCGAAGGAGGTCGCCGTCGACCAGGCGGCGGGCGACGGCCGGCAGCGTCTTCGTCGGCTCGAAGGCGATGCAGGGGATCGGCGGCCCGGAGGGGCCGCTCCGCACCGAGAACGTCACGTGCCCGCCCGGGAGTCGGATCGGCTCCCCGACGAGCCGGCCGTCGAACCACCCCGAGCGGCCCGGCGGCCAGGCGGCGGGGTCGCGGCGGACCAGATGGTCGCCGCTGCCCTGGTTCGTCCGGAACAGCACCCAGCGCTCGACCGGCTCCGACCGGATGCGGGGGCGCGCCCGGAGGGCCGCGGCGGCCGTCCGGCTCCGCAGGCCGAAGAGGATCGGACAGGGCGTGTGGGGAGCGACGAGCATCCGGCGGGTCCGGGGATCGTGGCAGAGGAAGAGCGCGGGCTCCTCGCGCTGGGCCGCCCGTACGCTGCCCACGTCGACCCGACGGGGCCGGCCGACCCGGGCGGGGTCGCGGTACGAGATCGCCTCCCAGGTCGCCCTCCGCCCGGGCCAGGCGATCGCCGCCGCCGCCCCGACGATCCCCCGGTCGCTGCCGTCGACGCGGACCCATGCCGAACGGTCGGCGAGCATCGACCGGACGCGGTCGGGATCGACGATCTCCCGAACCGCCTCCCAGTAGAGGCGGGCGGGGAGCGCCCGCCGGACGGCGACGAGGGCCGGGTCGGTCCCGGCCTCGCCCCGGCGGGCCCCCCGGAGAACGATCTCCCAGGCGTCGTCGAGGAACGCGGCGGCGGGCCCGGCCGGCGGCGTGCGGCCGGACGGGTAGGCCCGTACCGGACGGCCGCGGATCGACCCGATCGGCCGGGCCGAGCCCCGGCCGACGCCGAACGCGGCGGAAAGGGCCGCATTCCCCCGGGTCTTCCACGGCACGTTCGGATTCAGGCGGACGAGGCGGGGGGCGCCGATCAGGTCGAGTCCGTGCGCCGCGGCCCCGGCGAGGAGCTCCGTGAGGACAAACGTCGTGCAGCCGCCGCGGGGGGAGTCGGTGTCGTCCACCCCCACGCGGAGCGTCACGGCGCGGGTTCCCGGCGGCGGTCGCCGCCGCTCAACCGAGCGCGGCGAGCAGCTTCTGGTAGGCGGCGGCGTTCGCCGTGAGGTCCATCTCGGCGCGGGCCGGCCCGGGGCCGCTCCCCACGACCTTCGTTTCGAGCCCGTCCCGCCCGGGCTGCGCGGGCCGGTGCATGACCCCGATCGGGATCCGCCCGGCCGCCTGCGCCTCCAGGCAGAGGCGGAACATCGTCGCCCGGTCGGTCGGGTCGTAGCCGGGGAGCTTCGAGAGGTCCTGCACCTTCTCGCGCCAGAGCTTGTAGGTGTCGTTGTAGGTGACGCACGGCGACAGGTCTTCGATGAAGGCGAACCCGTGCCCTTCCCGGGTGAACCGGATCGCCTCGGAAAGTACCGCGGTCATCGTCTTCGGATCCCCCGAGAACGTCCGGGCGATGAAGTTCGGGGCCGGGATCGACAGCGCCGTCAGGATCGCGTCGAACGGCTGCTCGATGTTCCCCTCGAACCCGACCTGGCTCGTCGGGGACGGCTGGCCCTTCGTGAGGCCGTACGTCTCGTTGTTCATCACGAGGTAGACGATCGACGCGTTCTTCTTGAACGCGTGCAGGAAGTGCCCCATCCCGATGGCGTAGCCGTCGCCGTCGCCGCCCGCGGCGATCACCGTGAGCGCCGGGTTCGCGAGCTTCACCCCGATCGCCTGCGCGAGGAGGCGTCCGTGCAGGGCGTGGATGCCGTTGACTTCGAGGAAGTTGTGGATCGAGCCGGAGCAGCCGATCCCGCCGACCAGGACCAAGTCGTGCGGGGCGACCTTCTGCTCGAGCGCGGCCTTCTTCACCGCCGCGAGGACGCCGAAGTCCCCGCAGCCGGGACACCAGATCGGGGGCACCGGCTTCGCCGACTGCACCATCGCTAGGCCCCCCCGGCGATCTCGGCGACGAGCTGCGGCGCCCGGAAGTTCGCGCCGTCGTACTTGCGGACCGACTTGAGTTTCCCGTGGAGGTCGGGCATCGTCTCGCGGAGGAGCCGCGCGAACTGGCCGGTGTAGTTGTGCTCGATGACGAAGGCGACGTCGACCGAACGAAGGAACGGGTCGAGCTCGTGGGTCGGCACCGGGAAGAGCGTCCGGGCCTGGTAGAAGCGGGTCGCCGTCCCGCGCTCGGCGAGCAGCGCCTGGGCCTCGCGGATCGGTCCATACGTGCTGCCGAAGCCGATCAGCCCGATGCGGGCCGACGCGGGTCCGAAGCATCGGCCGGCCGGCAGTTCCTCCCGGGCGCGGACCATCTTTTCCATCCGCTTCTGCATCATCCGCTCCCGGTTCGCCGGGTTCACCGAAACGTGCCCCCACTCGTCGTGCTCGTTGCCCGTGATCTCCGCCCAGACGCCCGGGGTCCCGGGGGGGGCGTAGGGGCTCCGGCCCGAGTCGGTGAAGGCGTAGGCCTTGTACTGCTCGAGCCGCTGCACGTCGGCCGGGGCGAGGCGCTCCCCCCGGTCGATCTTCACCGCGGCGAGGTCGAACCGCGGGCTCGTCACCGTGTTCTGGCAGAGCGCCTGGTCGAGGAGGAGGAAGACGGGGAGCCGCCAGCGCTCGGCGAGGTTGAGCGCCTCCGCCGTCATCTCGAAGCAGTCGACCGGGGTCCCGGGGGCGAGGATGAACCGCGGGTATTCCCCGTGGCCGAGGTTGGCGAGGTGCGAGAGATCCGACTGTTCGTGGCGGGTCGGCTGGCCGGTCGACGGGCCGACGCGGGCGCAGTCGGCGACGACGATCGGGATCTCGGCGGCGCCGGCCTGCCCGATCCCCTCGGTCATCAGGCTGAGGCCCGGTCCGCTGGTCGACGTCATGACCCGGGCCCCGGCGTACGCCGCGCCGAGGATCATGTTGACCGCGGCGAGCTCGTCCTCCGCCTGCCGGACGACGCCGCCGACCGGAGGCAGGTAACGCTGGAGGTACTCCATCACCTCGGTCGCCGGGGTGATCGGATAGCCGGCGAAGAACCGGCCGCCGCCGACGACGAACCCGAGCGCGACCGCCTGGTTCCCCGTCGTCATGATCTGGTCGTGGGCATTCCCGTCGGCGACCGAGAACCGGTCGGCGAGCCCGTCCGCCTCGAGGGCGGCGCGGCGGCCGATCTCGAGCGCCTTCAGGTTCTTCTCGAGCGCCTCGCCGCCCCGCCGCTTGAATCGCTCCTCGATGACCCCGCGGGTCTCCGTCGGGTCGAAGCCGAAGATGACGCTGAGCGCGCCGTAGGCGGCGGTGTTCTTGAAGATCGGCTGGCCGAGCTGGCTGCCGACGAGCGTGGCGAACGGGAAGCCGGTGGCGTTCGGGAGCTCCGACTTGAACGTCGTCGAATCGTAGAGGATGTATCCGTGGGGAGCGAGCTCGTGGGCGCCGATCGCGACCGCCTCCTGGTCGAAGGCGAGCAGGACGTCGACCGTCGACTTCACCGCCGCGATCGGCTCCCGGCTCGCCCGGACGGAGGCGTCGGCATGGCCGCCCCGGATCCTCGAGAGGACGTTCCTCGAGGTGTAGACGTAGAGCCCTCGCTTGCGGAAGTAGCGGCCGAGCAGGTCGGAGACGGTGAGGGTGCCGTCGCCCCCCTGACCGCCGATCATCACGCTGACGTCCGCCAACGGCGCCGCGCGACGGCCGGCGGTCGGAACGGTCGATTCGGGATGGACGCCGGTTTGGGTCGCGGGGGTGGTCATGGGCTACCTGATCGGCCGCGAAGCGCGGCCGACTCTTTTCAGGTCGGTGCGATATTTAAGCAAGTTCGGGCGCGCCGGCCCGGCCGGCGCGTCGGCGCCCTCAGAGGTCGCGGAGCAGCCGGCGGATCTCGTTCGCTGCGGCGTCGAGCTCGTGGGAGGCGGTCTCGGCGGCCCGGCGGGCGGTCCCCTTCGGGTCCTTCGCCGCGGTCCCGGCCTTCTCCAGGAGCCGTTGGGAAAGCCGCGCGCTCGCCGTGGCCAGATCCTTGGCGGCCCGCTTGAGCTCCTCGACCGTCTGGTCGATCGATGGATCGGACATGCCGTTCCCCACGGGGGGACGCCGAGCCCCTACATACCTCCCGCGGTCTAGGGAGGAGCGAGCCCAGATCGGGCGGAGGGGAGCCGGATGGCCCAGGAGTGGAACCCGGAGCGGTATGCCCGGAACGCCGCGTTCGTGCCGGAGCTCGGGCGGGCGCTGGTCGACCTCCTCGCGCCGCAGAACGGGGAGCGGATCCTCGATCTCGGGTGCGGCCGGGGGGAGCTGTCGCGGGAGATCGCCCGCCGCGGCGCCCGGGTCGTCGGGGTCGACTCGTCGGCGGCGATGGTCGAGGCGGCCCGTCGGGAGGGGATCGACGCCCGGCAGGTCGACGGATACGATCTGCCGTTTCACGGCGAGTTCGAGGCGGTCTTCTCGAACGCCGCGCTCCACTGGATGAAGCGGGACCCGGATGCCGTGATCCGCGGGGTGCACCGCGCGCTGGTGCCGAACGGCCGGTTCGTCGGCGAACTCGGCGGCGCGGGGAACGTCGCGGAGATCCGCGCCGCGCTGCGGGCCGAGGTCGCCGCCCGGGGGCTTGACCCGGAGCGGGTCGACCCGTGGTTCTTCCCGACCGCGGAGGAGTACCGGGCCCGCCTCGAGTTCGGGGGGTTCGTCGTCGACGAACTGGACCTGTTCCCCCGGGTCACCCCCCTGCCGACGGGGATCGACGGCTGGCTCGAGACGTTCGCCGCTCCATACTTCCTGGCCCTGCCGGCGGAAGAGCGCCCGACGGCCCGGGCCCGGGTGATCGAGCGGCTCCTCCCGACGCGATGCGACGCGCGGGGGAACTGGACCGCGGATTACGTGCGGCTCCGCTTCCGGGCCCATCGCGGCTCCTGATCCGCGTCGCCCCGGCCCCCGCCCGCGCGGCAACAAGGTTTAATTCGCCGCGGCACGCATCGACCGGCCGAGCCCCGATGATGCCGAAACCGTCCACCCGGCCCCTGGCGCCGTACCGGTCCGTGATCGCCGCGGTCGCAGTCGCCGCCTGCCTGCTGCTCGGAGCGGGACTGTTCGCGCTGGCGCCCCACGCCGGCGGCCCCTCGGCCGACCTGCGTCCCGCATCGGGGGCCTCCGAGCAATGGGCGTTCGGGGGGATCGCCTCGGAGTCGTACAGCTGCTCCCTGGCCTCCTGCTTCGCCAACGTCACGGTCCCGAACGTCACCTCCTTCTCCCTCTCGGCCCAGTTCTACGTCGAGTGGGCGGTGATCTACTCCCTCACCAACGTTTCCGCGGGGCAACAGATGATGGAGGTCGCGACGGCGGCGAACGGCAGCGCCTCGATCCAGTTGAGCGAGTGCCTCGTCCTCGCCGCCGGCCAGCCGTGCACGTCGGACTCCTTCTCCGTCCGGGCGGTCGGTCTGTACTCCGCCACCGGATTCAGCAACGTGACCGTCGGGACGGTGAACCTCTCGAGCGGGGGCGCCGCCGGCTCCAACGGCTCGTCGGTCCCGGCCCTCGCCCTCGAGAACGCGCAGTCGACGGCCGCCTTCAACGTGAGCTACACCGAGACGTACTCCACGAACTCCCCGAACGCGGGCGGCGTGTCGAGCGGCCAGCTCTCGTTCGTCGCGGGGGGGAACGAGTCGTCGTCGATCCGGTTCGCCCAGCCGCTCGGCATCGTCCCGGTCGCCCCCCAGCCGGGGGAGACCTGGAACGCGAGCGCCCCGTTCTCCGCTTCCGGCACGTACCACGACGGCGAGCAGGCCTCCGTGGCCTACGGGGGAGGCGTCCCGATCTCCGCCGGCAACTGGTCGACGCTCCAGGTCTCCCCGTCCGGAACCCTCTCCGCCAACGGCACCGACCTCGGCGCCACCACGTTGGTCGACAACTACACCTCGCCCCCGACGTCCGTCACCGCCCAACTGATCGAGGTCGACTTCGGCAGCGGGAACTTCTCCGCCTCGGACGGCTGGCTCATGAGCCCGACCGGCGTCTACGGGGGCCTGGACGCGCTCCTCGGAGGCTCCGGCTCGGTCCCGCCGGTCCTCACCTCGGCCCCGCACCGTTCGACGGCTCCCCTCCCCACGTCGTCCGGCGCCGAGTCGGCCTACTACCAGACCGGCACCGGGTTCGTCGGAGCCGAGGTCTCCCTCAACCTCTCGGGCACGACCGGGACCACCGGCGGGAGCCCCGTTCCCTCCGGCGGCTCGATGCGGGCCGGCCCGGAGCCGGTCTCGGTCGCCGAGTCGCAGTACCGGGCCATCCTCGCCGGCCCGGGGAGCGGCGCCACGGGGTTCGCCAGCTACTGGGTGCTCGCGGCGATCGCGGTCGTCGTGGTCGCGCTCGCCGTGGGGATCGCGCTGGTCGTGCGCCGGCGACGGCCGCCGGTCGCCGCCTCCGCCGGCGGACCGGCCGCGATCGGCGGCCCGGGCGCCGCGGCTCCGGTCGGCCCCGCTCCGCCCGGCGGGGCCCCGCCGGGTACCGCCTCCACGACCCCGGTCTGCCCGGCCTGCGGGGAGCCCGCGATGTTCGTCGCCGACTACCAGCGGTACTACTGCCCCCGCGACCAGCGGTACCTGTAGTCGCGCGGCTTGCGCCGGCGGGCGCGGGTCCCGGATCCGGACCTCCGACGGGGACGGTATATTCCTGCATCCGTAACGACGGGCGATGACCTCCGCTCGACGCCGGCCGACGTTGCCGCCGCGCCGACCGACCTTGGGCGCCCGACCTCCGGTGACCCGAAAGGCCCGGATCGGGGCGGGCGAGGGTCGAACGTCGCGGGTCGGGGCGGGGGGAGTCCGGCGCGGTGCTCGGGGGCGAGAGGGGGAAGCATGACGGACGACGAGCAGCTCTGCATCAACGCCCTTCGGTTCCTCGCGGTCGACATGGTGGAAGAGGCGCGCTCGGGGCACCCCGGCCTCCCGCTCGATGCCGCCCCGATGGCCTACGTCCTCTGGGACCGGTTCCTCCGCCACAACCCGGCGCATCCCCGCTGGGAGGATCGGGACCGGTTCGTCCTCTCCGCCGGGCACGGGTCGGCGCTCCTCTACGCCCTCCTCCACCTCTACGGGTACGATCTGCCGATGGAGGAACTCCGCCGCTTCCGCCAGTTCGGCAGCCGCGCCCCCGGCCACCCCGAGTACGGGCACACCCCGGGGGTCGAGGCGACGACCGGCCCGCTCGGCCAGGGGTTCGCGATGGCGGTCGGCATGGCGGTCGCCGAGCGGTACCTCGCGAGCCGGTACAACCGGCCCGGCCTGCCGATCGTCGACCACTGGACGTACGCGCTCTGCTCGGACGGCGACCTGATGGAGGGGCTTAGCGCGGAGGCGGCGTCGTTCGCCGGCTCCGTCGGGGTCGGCAAGCTGATCGTCCTGTACGACGACAACGGCATCTCGCTGGAGGGCCCGACGTCGCTCTCCTTCCGGGAGGATCTCCCGCGTCGGTTCGAGGCCTACGGGTGGCGGGTGCTGTCCGTGCCGGACGGCAACGACCTTTCGGCCCTCGACTCGGCACTCCGCTCGGCCCGGTCGGATCCGAGCCGACCGACGCTCCTGCGGGTACGGACCCACCTCGGCTACGGCAGCCCGAAGCAGGACACTCGGGAGGCGCACGGGGAGGCGCTCGGTCCGGCGGCCGCCCGGGCGACGAAGGAACGGCTCGGGTGGCCGACCGAGCCGACCTTCCTCGTGCCGGAGGCGGTGCGGGCGCACGGCGCCGCCACGGCCCGTCGCGGCGCCGAGGCGGAGGCCGCCTGGACCGACCTGCGGGCGCGGTACCGCGCCGCCTTCCCCGATCTCGAACGGGAGCTGTCGGCGCTCTGGCGCGGGGAGCGGCCCGACGGGTGGGCGGCGAACGTACCGGCGTTCCCGGCGGGCGGCGTCGCCACCCGGGACGCGGGGGCCGCCGCGATGCAGGCGCTCGCCGCGGCGGACCCGGGGCTCGTCGGCGGCTCCGCCGACCTCAACCCATCGACCAAGACGTACCTCGAGGGGATGGGGGACTGGTCGCCGACCGACCCGTGCGGCCGGAATCTCCACTTCGGCGTCCGCGAGAACGCCATGGTCGCCATCACCAACGGGATGGCCCTCCACGGGGGCGTCCTCCCGTTCGCGGCGACGTTCCTGATCTTTTCGGACTATGCGCGGCCGTCGATCCGCCTCGCCGCGCTCCAGCAGACCCACGTCGTCCTCGTCTTCACCCACGACAGCATCGCCCTGGGGGAAGACGGGCCGACCCACCAGCCGGTCGAGCAGCTCGTCTCGTTGCGGGCGATCCCCGGCCTCATTGTCCTGAGGCCGGCCGACGCGAACGAGACGGTGGAGGCCTGGCGGTTCGCCGCCCGGCATCCGGGTCCGGTTGCGCTCGCGCTCACCCGGCAGAAGGTGCCGCTCCTCGACCCCGCCCGTATCCCCCTCCGCGAGGGGGTCGGCCGCGGGGCCTACCCCGTCGTGGGGCCGACCGACCGGCGGCCGGACGTCGTGCTGATCGGTACCGGCTCGGAGGTTCACCTCTGCCTCGCCGCCCGGGAACGCCTGGAGACGGAGGGCCTCGCCGTCCGCGTCGTCTCGATGCCGTCGTGGGAACTGTTCGATGCGGCACCCGCCGACTACCGGGAGGCGGTGCTGCCGCCGGGGGTCCCGCGGGTCGCGGTCGAGGCGGGGAGCCCGCTCGGCTGGGAACGGTACGTCGGCGACCCCCGCGCCGTCGTCGGCCTCGCCCGCTTCGGCACCTCCGCGCCGGGGCCGATCGCTCTCGACCGACTCGGCTTCCACGTCGACCACGTGGCGGAGGTCGCGCGGGCGACCGTCCGGCGCGCGGCGAAGGGACCGGCGGGATGACCGCGGCGGACGACCGGCCGGACCCGGCGTACGAGGGGCTCCGCGCCGCGGTCGACCGACGGCTCGCCTCTTGGACGGAGACCGCCGTCGCCCGCCGCGTCTGGGAGCGGGACCCGACCGTCTGGCCGGCGGCCCCTCCCGCGGACGTCCGGGACCGCCTCGGGTGGCTCGACGCCCCGGCGCGGGCGCGCGCCGACCGGGAGGCCTACGTCGCCCTCCGGGAAAGCGCCCGCGAGGACGGCATCGAGACGGTCGTGCTGCTCGGCATGGGGGGATCGAGCCTTGCCGCGCAGGTCTTCGGCACGGCGTTCGACCGACCGCCCGGGGCGCCCGACCTCCGGGTCCTCGACAGCACCCACCCCGACCGGGTCCGGGCGGTGCGCCTCGGACTCGCGCTGGGACGGACCCTCTTCCTCGTCGCCTCCAAGTCGGGGACGACCCTCGAGCCGAACGCGATGCTCGCCTACTTCTGGCAGGAGGTCGCCGCGGCCGGGGTGGCCCCCGGCCGGCAGTTCGTGGCGATCACCGACCCGGGGACCCCGCTCGAGCGGCTCGGCCGGGAGCGGGCGTTCCGGGCCGTGATCCCCGGGGCGCCGGACGTCGGGGGACGGTACAGCGCGCTGACCGCCTTCGGGCTCGTGCCGGCCGCCCTGCTCGGGGTCGACCTCGACCGGCTCCTCGACCGGGCGGAAACGATGGTCCGCGACTGCGGACCGGAACGCCCGCCCGCCGATCATCCGGGCCTCCGCCTCGGGGCGTTCCTGGGCGAGCTCGGGCTGGCCGGGCGGGACAAGGTCGTCCTCGCGGCCTCTCCCCGCTTTTGCGCCTTCCCCGACTGGGCGGAACAGCTCCTCGCCGAAAGCACGGGAAAGCGCGGGACGGGTCTCGTCCCCGTCCCCGCCGAGGTGCGGCCGCTCGATCCGCCGCGCGGGGCCGACGACCGGGTCTGGATCGAGATCGCCGGTACCGGGGAACCGCCGATCTTCCCGGCCGGACCGGGAACGCCGCCGCACCGTCGGTTCTCGCTGGACGACCCGTACGATCTGGGGGCCGAGTTCTTCCGGTGGGAGTTCGCCACGGCCATGGCCGGTGCGGTCCTCGGGATCGATCCGTTCGACCAGCCCGACGTAGAGCTCGCGAAGGAGCTCGCCCGGCGCCGGATGGGCGCCGGAAAGGCGCGGACTCCCCCTCCGCCGGCGTCCCCCTCCGCGGGGCCGGACGGCATTCCCGCCGCCCTCGCCGGCTGGATGGCGGCGGCCCGGGGCGGGGATTACCTGGCGATCCAGGCCTACCTCGATCCGGCCCCGGCGATCGCCGAAGGCCTCGCGGCGCTCCGCGGGGCGCTGCGGGAGCAGCTCCGTCTGCCGACGACCCTCGGCTTCGGACCCCGCTTCCTGCACTCGACCGGTCAACTGCACAAGGGCGGGCCGCCGTCCGGGCTGTTCCTGCAGCTCGTCGACTCCCCCCGCCACGACGTCGCGGTGCCCGGGGCGACGTACTCGTTCGGGGAGATCGTCCGCGCCCAGGCGGAGGGCGACGCCGAGGCCCTGCGCCGCCGGGACCGACGGCTCCTCGTCCTCGAACTCGGGGTCGATCCGGTCGCCGGACTCCGCCGCGTGACGGAGGCGGTCCGGGGATGAGGCGGGAGTCGCCGGCGGATCGGGCCGGGCCGCATCGGAGCGCGCGGGGAGGAGGGATACGATGGAACTCGGGATGATCGGACTCGGACGAATGGGGGCCCAGATGGCCGAACGGATCCAGCGCGGCGGCCACCGGGTGCGCGGCTACTCCCGCCGCCGCGAAACGGTCGAGGCGGCGGCGGCGCGGGGGCTGTCGGCGACGACCGATCTCGACGAGCTTGTTGCGAGCCTCGCTCCCCCGCGCATCGTCTGGATGATGGTCCCCGCCGGCGCGCCGACCGAGGCGACCCTCGACGCGCTCCGGGCCCGGCTCAGCCCCGGCGACCTCTTGGTCGACGGCGGCAATTCGTACTACCGGGACACGATCCGACGCGCCCGGACCCTCACGGAAGCCGGCCTCCGGTTCGTCGACGTCGGGACGAGCGGCGGCATCTGGGGCCTCCGGGAAGGGTACAGCATGATGGTCGGGGGGTCGCCGGAGGACGTCGCCCGCCTGCGGCCGATCCTGGAGGCGCTCGCCCCGGCACCGGACGCCGGATGGGGCCATGTCGGCGGGCCGGGCGCCGGCCATTTCGTGAAGATGGTGCACAACGGGATCGAGTACGGCCTGATGCAGGCGTACGCGGAGGGGTTCGCGATCCTCGGGGCGAAGGCGGAGTTCCGTCTCGACCTCGCCCAGGTCGCCGAGATCTGGCGGCGCGGGAGCGTCGTCCGCTCCTGGCTGCTCGACCTGACGGCCGATGTCCTCCGCCACCCGGAGGAGCTGGCGCGCATCGCGCCGGTCGTCGCCGACTCCGGCGAGGGGCGCTGGACCGTGACCGAGGCGATCGACCTCGAGATTCCCGCCCCGGTGATCACCCTCGCCCTCCAGCAGCGGCTCCGCTCCCGGGAAACCGATCCGCTCACGGAGAAGCTGCTCGCCGCGATGCGGCAGCAGTTCGGCGGCCACGCGGTCGAACGCGAATGACCGTCCGGCCCCGGGCGGCGGACGGCCGCCGGCTCCTCGTCGCCTTCGGCGCGACCGGCGACCTGATGCAACGGAAGCTGCTGCCCGCGGTCTACGCCCTCGCCCGCGACGATCCGCCGGATCGGCCCCGCTGGGCGATCCTGGGGACGGCGCGCCGTCCGCTCGACGACGGGACGTTCCGCCGGCAGGGGATCGCGGCGCTCGTCGCCGCGGGGGCGGCGACCGAGGCCGCCGCCGCGCGGTGGGCGGCGTCGGGCCTCCGCTATCAGCCCCTCGGCCGGGAGAGCGCCGCCGACTATCGCGCCCTCGCGGCCCGGATCGCCGAGGTCGAGGCGGAGCTCGATCTGCCGGGCGACCGGATCCTCTACCTCGCCTTGCCGTACGACGCGCTCCCCGGGGTGCTCGAGGGGCTCCGGAGCGCCGGGCTCACCCGCTCCCGGGGCTACACCCGGGTCGTCATCGAGAAGCCGTTCGGGCGGGACCTCGCGAGCGCCCGGCTCCTCAACCGGCGGCTCCACCGCTCCTTCGCCGAGCGCCAGATCTACCGCATCGACCATTACCTCGGGAAGGAGACGGTCCAGAACCTCCTCGTCTTCCGGTTCGCGAACATGCTCTTCGAATCGGTCTGGTCCCGCGACCGGGTCGACCACGTCGAGATCACCGTCGCCGAGGAGCTCGGCGTCGAGGAGCGGGCCGGTTACTTCGACCGCGCGGGGGTCGTCCGGGACATGGTGCAGAGCCACCTCACCCAGCTGCTCTGCCTCGCCGCGATGGAGGTGCCCTCCTCGATGGGGGCGGACGAGGTCCGCAACGAGAAGGTGAAGGTCCTCCGGTCGATCGCCCCCCTGCGGCCGGAGGACGTCGTCCGGGGGCAGTACCGGGCCGGGACGGTCGGCGGCCGCCGGGTCCGCGGCTACCGGGAGGAGGACGGGATCGCCCGGGGGAGCCGGACCGAGACGTTCGCGGCGATCCGCCTCCAGCTCAAGAACTGGCGCTGGCAGGGGATCCCGTTCCTGCTCCGGACGGGAAAGCGGCTCCCGCACAAGTCGACCCAGATCGTCGTCTGCTTCCGGACCCCGCCGGTCTGGTTCTTCCCCCGCTCGAGCGCGGCGGTGGTGGCGGCGAACCGCCTCACGATTACCCTCCAGCCCGACGAGGGGTTCGAGCTGGCGTTCGAGGTGAAGCAGCCCGGCCACGACATCCGCCTCCAGACGGAACGGCTCCACTTCCGCTACGGCGAGGCGTTCGGCCCGCTCCCGGACGCCTACCAGACCCTCCTCGTCGACGTCGCGCGGGGGGATCCGACCCTCTTCGTCCGCGCCGACGAGGTCGAGGCGGCGTGGCGCGTCTACGACCCGATCCTTCGACGGCCGGGGCGGCTCCATCCGTACCCCGCCGGTTCGTGGGGTCCCCCGGCCGCCGAGCGGCTCGCCCGCCGCGCCGGCGCCGATTGGAGCGCTCCGTGAAGGTGCGGGTCGAGACCGCCGCCACCCCGGAGGCGATCGCCCACCGGCTCGCCCTCGAGATCGGCCGGGCCGCGCGGGCGGCGGTGCGGCGCCGGGGCCGGTTCGCCCTCGTCCTCTCCGGCGGCCGAACCCCCCAGCCGCTGTTCCGCCAGCTCGCCGCCGGGGTCGGAGGTCCGCTGCCGTGGGAGAAGACGGACGTCTTCTTCAGCGACGAACGCGCGGTTGCGCCGTCCGACCCGCGCAGCAACTTCGGCCTCGCCGACCGGCTCCTCTTCCGTCCGCTGGGCCGCCGGGGCCCCCGCGTCCACCGCATGGCCGGCGAACGCCGGCCGCTCGGGCGGGCGGCGGAGGAGTACGCCGCCGACCTCGCCGCCTGCCTCGGCCCGCCGCGGGGCGGGGGCGCCGGCCGCCCGGCCCCGTTCGACCTGGCGGTGCTCGGGGTCGGACCGGACGGCCACACCGCCTCGATCTTCCCGGGCCGGCCGGTCGGGAGGGGCGACGTGGTCGTAGTGCCGCGTGCGGCGCTCCCCCCGCGCGTCGCGAGGCTGTCGCTTTCCCTTGCCGCGCTCGGCCGCTCCCGCGAGGTGGTCTTCCTCGTCACCGGTGGGGAGAAGCGGACGCTGGTATCGGCGATCCTGAAACGGCCGCCCGGCCCGCGGCGGCGCTGGCCCGCCGCCCGGGTCCGGGCCGAGCAGACGGTCGCATGGTACCTCGACCGGGCCGCGGCCCCGCCCCGCCGGGCCGCGCCGCGACCGGGAGCCCGCCGCCGCCCCGGCGCCCGGGCGGCCGGGGCGGGCGCCTCCCCATGACCCCGCCCCCAAACCCCCCGATCGAGCCCGGGTCGGGCGAGGACTTCCTGACCCCGATCCACAAGGGGCTCCGTGGCATGATCTATGCGCTCGCCGATCGGCTCCAGTCGACCGATCTGGCGGATCCGGCGGCCGCCGCCCCGATGGTGGCGCAGCTCCGGCACGAGCTCGCCGGTCCGCGCCCGACCGCCTGCGTCGTCTGCCTTTTGCACGCCCACACCGGGGGCGAGGACATCTTCGCCTTCCCCGGGGTGCGGACGTTCGACCCGGATCTGATCGACGGCCTCCGGCGGGAGCACGCCGAGATCGAGGCCAAGATCCGGACCGTCGCCCGGCTCGGGGAGGAGCTCGCGGACGCCTCCGCTCCCGCGGCGCGCGGCCGCGCGGGCGGTCGGCTGCTCCGCGCCGCGAACGATCTCTTCGCGACGTACCTGGCCCACCTGAACCGGGAGGAGGAGAAACTGGTCCCGCTCCTCCAACAGCGTCTCTCCGGCCCGGAGATCGTCGCGCTCGGCGACGCGATGGAGCGGGCCTTGCGGCCGGACCGGCGGGCCGAGCTCCACCGGTGGATCCTCCGCTCCCTCGACCCGCCCGAACTTGCGGCCTGGCTCCGGGAGCAGCGCCGGCGCGGGCCGCCCGGGGAGTTCGCGGAGCTCCTCGCGGAGGGAGCGACGCTAGTCGAACCCGAGCGGTGGGCGCTCGCCTGCGCCCGCGCCGGGACTCACCGATCCGCGGCGGAGCCGCCCGCCGACGCCGGTTCGACGTCGTAGAAGAGCGACCGCCAGCCCGGGCCTCCTTCGTAGACGCGATTCCGCACCCGGAGGCCCTGCCGCGCGGCGGCGTCCCGGCAGGCCTCGACCGCATCGACCGTCATGGCGAACGGGACCCGGAGCACACGGATCTCGGCCGGGACCTCGCGCCGGTACGGGGTCGGGATCCCCCGGTAATCGGCGAGCTCAAGGCGCAGATGAGGATCGCCCCACCGCCGGACCAGGTAGCGGCCATCGGGCCAGTCGAACCGGAGTCCGTCCGGCCCGACGCGCAACTCCGCCGGCCCGCGGTCCAGGGGGACGCCCGAGAATCGGGCCATGGCGGCGCTCATCGCGACGAGCAGGGCCGCCACCCCCAGCAACAACACGAAGTGGCCCGACCGGATCCCCTGTTCGACGGCGAGCCCGATCGCCATCGCCGCGATCACCGGGCCGAAGACGATCACGCCGATCGCCTGGCGCCGTCGCCCCCGATTCAACCGCCAGGCGGCAGCCTCCACCCCGCGGAGGTCGAACCGGGTCGAGACGGGCGCCGCCGCCGACGACGGGCGGCTTCCCGCCCCGACCGGAAGCGGAACCGGGTCGACGGTCATTTTACCCCACCGGTCCCCCGGCCGCGCGGGGGAGGCGACCGGGCCTATGAGGTTGGGCCCCCCGCGCTCCCGCCATTACGCGGGCGTGCAAGGAGCGGGCGCTGCGCCCGGCGGCCAACGCCCGGGAGGAGGCCGTGCTCCCCGGCGTTCGCCGACGGTGGGGCGGGGTCTTAAGCCCCGGACGGGGCTCGTCGGTCGATGCCCCCCCGACTGCCCGCCGGAGTCTCGATCGCCCGCACCGCCCCGATTCGGCGGTACCCGTTCGCCCGATTCTTCCGTGGGTTCGGCCGCGTCGCGGCGGTCCGGGAGCTGTTCGGGTCCGAGACGGCGGCCGTGCTCCGCGCGCAGCGGGTCGAGTTCTTCTCGTCGCCGTTTGGCTACATGGGCACGAGCGACCAGGACGGCCACCTGCTGATCAGCACCCACCACCTTGCCCACAGCGACCCGCGGACCCTCTACCTCGACCTGGTCCACGAGCTCGCGCACGTGAAGCAGTTCCGAGAGGGCCGACCGCTCTTCTACCCGAAGCGGAGCTACGTCGACGCGCCGTCCGAGATCGAGGCGTACCGGTTCACCGTCCGGGAGGGGCGCCGCCTCGGCATGACCGACGCGGAACTGCGGGAGTACCTCCGCGTGGAATGGATCTCTACGTCCGAACTGAACCGGCTGGCCCGCCGCTGCGGCGTGGCCGTACGGGGCCCGCGAGCCGACGCGCGCGGCTCCCGTCGCCGTCGCTGAACCGAGGCGGGCCGACGGGGCGCCGAACCGGTCGGCCGCGCGGGGGGACGGGGTGCCGGCCCCCGCGCTATCCGAGGCGCACCCGCGGGTCGAGCAGGGCGTAGACGATGTCGACGACGATGTTGGCGCCGACGACGAGGAAGGTGAACAGGATCGTCGTCCCGAAGATGAGGCCGAAGTCGTACGGCTGCTGCGCGGAGAGCGCGAGGATCCGGCCGACCCCGTTCAAGTGGAACACCTCCTCGATGATCGGAAAGCCGCCGATGAAAAAGGCGAACGTGAGCCCGAGGATCGTTACGGTGACGTTCAAGGAGTTGCGGCCGGCGTGCCGACGGACGACCGCCGCCTCGCTCACGCCCTTCGCGCGCGCGGTCCGGACGAAGTCGAGGTTCATCACCTCGAGCATGCTGTTGCGCACGAAGCGGAGCAGCACCGCGATCGAGCCGTAGGCGATGATCAGCGCGGGGACGATCATCCGCAGGAGCGTATCGGCCGCGATCAGCCACTGGCCGTGGATCGCCGCGTCGATCGTCGGGAAGCCGGTCGGGGTCGAGACGATGCCTCGGATGAGCCACGGCGGGTAGTTGTTGTTGAACGGGGTCGACCCCGGCATGCAGCCGGCGGCGGGCCACGACCCCCAGACCTCTTCGAACGCCCCGCTGCAGCCGGCGAGGTTGAAATGCTGGATCACGAGGACCATGGCGATGAGCGCCAACGAACCCAAGAGGAACGACGGGATCGCGAACCCGGAGAACGACATCACCCGGGCCACCTGATCCAGCGGCCGGTTCCGGTAGACCGCGGCCAGGCGGCCCAGCGGGAGCGCGACCAGCAGGATGATCACGAGGGCGAGCAGCGCCAATTCGACGGTGTACGGCAGGAGCCAGCCCAAGACCGTCGTGACGGGTTGCCCCTGCGCCGGCGGCATGGCGGAGACGGCCGCAGTGGCGTTTCCGACCCGCCCCCACTGGAACGTGAACGTGTTGTACATGTAGATCGCCCACTGGGTCGTGATCGGCTGGTTGAGGCCGAGGTAGCGCCGGCAGTGGGCGAGGTAGGCGCTCTGCGCCGCCTGGCCGCCGTGGAGCGGCGGAGGGCCGCAGTAGGAGAGGTACCGCTGGGTCGGCGGGACCCCGCTCACGAGGACGAAGGTGATCGTCATCACCCCGATCAGGACGGGGATGGTGAGCAGCAGTCGGCGAGCGATGTATGTCCCCATCCGCATGGTCGTCTACCGATCCGGCCCCCGTTCCTCCGAGCTGGAGGAGGTCCCGGGCCGGCGTAGCCGGGCGGGGCTATCAGGTTCGCGTTCGTTCTCCCCGGGCGCGGGCCGAACGCCGCGAACCGGCGATCGGTGGCCGGGCCGGCCGGCCTTCCGCGGGACCGGCGTTCCGGCGGGACGGCTCCTTGCGCGGGCCGAGGATGGCGCGGGATCCGGTTGTCCCGGCTTACGTAGGGACGGGGCCGAAGAATTCGATCCAGTTTCCGTCCGGGTCGGCGGTGTAGACGAGGTTCTCGCCCGGCTCCCGGACGCGGGCCACGATCGGAAATCGGCGCCGACGCAGCTCGGCCTCCCACGCTTCGACGTCCGAGACGCGGAAGCCGAGGTGGTCGAACTGGGTGCCGGGACGGAGCGGCTCGTAGAACGGGGTTCGGGGCGGGTAGTAGTTGAGCTCGAGGCGCTGCGTCGCCCCGGGGAAGGCGAGGTGGACCCACCGCCCGCCGTGGCCCATCGTGCCCCGACGATGGATCCGGAAGCCGAGACGGCGATAGAAGCGGACCGACCGGGGGAGATCGGCGACGCGGAGGCCGGCGTAGACGAACTCCACCCGCGGCCGGGACTTGGCGCTCGGACCCATGCCCGCCCATTCGCCGCGGCGCTTATAGCGGCGGAGTCGCCCGTCGGCGGTCGCCGTCACTCGGCCTTGAGGTACCGGGAGGCAACGAGGGTGCCGATCAGCAGGATGGCGGCCGCGAAGACGGCGAGGTAGCCCAGATCGGCGACGTCGAACGTCCGGTACACGACCACGTCCCGGCCGAGGAGCGCGGCGTAGGTGACCGGGTTCCAGGCGGCGATCGTCTGCATCCACGACGGGTAGTTCGCCGTCGGGAAGAGCGCCCCGCTCGCGAACATCAGCGGCATCGTGATGAAGTTCGCGATGACCCCCGGCGTCTGCCAATCCGTGCTTGACGCGGTGATCGCGAGGAACAGCGCCGCGAACCCGATCCCGAGCAGCGTGAGCCCCACGATCCACCCGGCCCACATCCAGGCCGGCGCGTCGATGCGGACCCCGAAGGCGTAGGCGGCGACGACCATGACCGGGATCTGGACCAGCCCGCGCGTCGCCGCACCGATCGCCTTCGCGAGGTAGACCGTCGCCCGGCTGGTCGGGGTGAGGAGAATCCGCTTCATGAAGCCGAACCGCTTGTCCTGGATCGTGCTCATGGCGCCGAACATCCCGATGGCGAGCATCGAGGTGGCGAGCACTCCGGGCAGCAGGAACTGCACGTAGCTCGTCACCGCCGCTTCGCACGACGGGTTGCCGAGCCCGCAGAGCAGCGCCTTGAGCTCCGACAGCGGAACGTTCTCGAAGCTCGCGCCGAAGAAGGCGAGCCACATGAACGGCTGCACGAGGGTGATGACGATGACCCAGGGGTTGCGGAACGTCTTCAGCAGTTCGCGCGCATACAGGCCCCAGAACTGGCGGCCCTGGGCGACCCAGTCGGAGCGCCCCCGCCAGCCGGACAACACCGGGGTCCGGAGCGCGGCCCCCTCGACCTCCGCGCTCATCGCTGGGCCCTCCGTAGGTTGGCGTAGAACTTTCGGTAATCCGGCACGTCTCCGGCGGTCGCCTCCATGCGGCTGCCGGTCAGGTCGACGAAGACGCTTTCGAGACTCGGGCGCTCCACGTTCACCCGGTGGATCGACCGCGGATCGACCCGGGCGAAGATCGCCGCCAGCGTCTCGTCGGCGGAGGCGACCTTGAGCATCGACCCGCTCCCCTGGGCCTGGATCGAGAGCACGCCGGGCAGCTCTCGCAACTGGGCCTCCGACATCGGCGGCCGCGTCTCGAGCTCGATGAAGTCCGCCCGGACCCGGGCCTTGAGCTCGTCCGGGGTTCCCTGGGCGACGAACCGGCCGTGGTCGATGATCGCGACGTGGTCGCAGAGGGCGTCCGCCTCCTCGATGTAGTGGCTCGTGAGCAGGACCGTGATCTTGAACTCGCGGTTCACGCCCCGGATCAGTTCCCAGAGCATCCGGCGGGTGTTCGCGTCGAGACCGATCGTCGGTTCGTCCATGAAGATCACCTCGGGTTGGTGGAGCAGCGCGAGCGCGATCTCGAGCTTCTTCCGCATCCCGGTCGAGTAGCCCCCGACCTTGTCCCCCCGCCGCTCGTCGAGATCGAAGTAGCGGAGCAGGGCGCGGGCCCGCTCGGTCCACTCGGTCATCCGCTGCAGCTGCGCCTGCAGCCAGAGGTTCTCCCACGCACTCAGGTCGTCGTCCAGGATCACCTCCGCCGCGACCCAACCGATGTGCTGCTTGGCGTGCATCGGCTGTTGCCGGACGTCGAACCCGGCGACGGTCGCCGTCCCCGAGGTGATCTCGCTGAGGCCGGTGAGCATCTTGATGATCGTCGTCTTGCCGGCGCCGTTCGGTCCGAGCAGGCCGAAGATCCCGCCGGTGGCGACCGTGAGGTCGACGTGGTCGACGGCGGTGAGGCGCCCGTAGACCTTGGTGAGGCCCCGGGCGACGATCGCCTCCGCCGTCACGGTCCGTCGGCCCCCGGCCGGTCGCGACTCGGCCCGCGGGCGGCCCTTCGCGGGGGCTCCGACCCGGCGCTCGCCATCTCGTCGGTCGTCACGTTCTACGTTGGCAGCGGGGAATCCGCGCTAGTTAGCGGCTCGGTCAACGGCCGTTGACCCGCGGCGGCCCGGCTCGGACGTCCCCTCCGGAAGCGGTCCGTCCCATCCGCTCCGGGGCCGACCGGCCCTAAACTGCGGTTAACGGGGGGGTTATACGGGTCGGGGGGGTGCGTTCCGCAGGTAGACCCATGGCGGGATACAACTTTGCCTGCAAGAGCATCGGGATGGACTGCGGCTTTGAGTTCCGGGCGGCGTCGTCCAAGGCCGAAGCGCTGGAACATGTGGTGGCCCACGCGAAGAACGCCCACCAGATCACGACGATCACCCCGGACCTCGCGAAGAAGGTGGACGCGGCGATTCGCCAGTAAGGCCCGAGGTTTTCCCGCCCCCGCCGGCGTCTCGCCGTCGGGGGCCTTTTTCAAAACGGAAGCCGGCGCGGATGAGCCCGGGATTCACGCGCGGTCGATCGCCGTCGGGATCCGCCGCGCCACGATCCGCAGCAGCAGCATCCCCGGGATCGCGGGCAGCACGAGCAGCGCCCACTCTTCCAACGGGTTGGCGACCCCGGCGAGCACCGCCCCTCCCACGAAGGTCGCCAACAGAGCCGCGGCCGTCTGGAGCGCGCCGAACCCTCCGTTGTAGGCGCCGACCTCCTCCGGGGGCGCCAGATTCGAGGGCAGGGTGGAGTTCGGGATCGACAGGAGATTCTCGCCGAACGTGAGGACGACGACCGCGACGAAGAAGACTGCGGTCGGGAGGAGCACCCAGAGGGCGGAGATCCCGAGCAGGAGGAACGCCGCCACGTAGAACGCTCCACCGGCCAGTGCGATCGTCGTGTGACGCTGCCCGAGCACCCACCGGGTCGTCGGCGCCTGGCCGACGACTACGACCACCCCGTTCAGCGCGAGCCCGAGGCCGAGCACCGCGTAGGGGATCCCGAGCTTGGTGTGCACGAACAGCGAGAACGTCACGTTCCACTGGGAACTGGTGACGGCCAAGAGGGCGAACGCCGCCGCGACGTAGATCGCGGTCCGATCGCCGGCGAGCGCCGCGAGGCTGGCCCGGAGCGCTTGCCGGCGAACCGGGGCCACGCGCGTCCCGGGGACCGGCGTGGGGCCGCCCCGAAGCGTCTCGTCGTACGGGGACGGACCGAGGAACCCCGCGACGAACCCGGCGGCGCCTAGGATGAGGAACGCCGCGGCGACGACCGCCCCCGTGAATCCGAGGAGCGCGACCAGGATGCCTCCCGCGGCGACCCCGGCGGCGAACCCGGCGTTGTAACTGATGCGGTACCAGGTGAACCCGCGCGTCCGCTCGGAGCCGATCGTCCAATCGGCGATGTAGGCCGAGAAGGCGGCCCCGGTGGCACCCAGCAGCGCTCCCCCGCCGGCGGCGACGACGATCACCAGGCCGAAGGAGTGGATCGAGAATGCGTAGGCGAGCAGGGCGGTGAACGTCGCCTCGGTGGCGAGGCTGAGGACGATCAGGCGCCGGCGTCCGGCCCGATCGGTCCAGAGCCCGCCGAGGAGCCCGAACGGGAGCTGGATCGCGCCGACCCCCAGGAGGACGGTGCCGATCTCCAGGTAGCCGACGTGCAGGATCTCGAACAGGTAGAGCGCCAGGAACGGATTGTAGATCGCGGCCCCGAACGTCCGGATGGCCATGCCGGCCGCAAGGAAGCGGAGATCGCGCTGCACGGGAGGACGGGGGCCGCTCCCCCATCAACTAGGTTGCGCACCGGAAGCCCGCACCGGCCGTGCGCCGGCCGTTACCGGATCGCGTCGTTTAGACGGAAGGGAGGGATCCGCTGCGCACGAGATCCCTCCCGGGGCGCGCTAGGCTAGGCGGCCCGACCCTGCGTCGGACCCGACGCGACGGCCGACGGAGCCGGACATCGGGCACCGCTCGGAGGGTTCGAACAGGTCTCGTGCGTGGTCGTGGTCGTGTGGCCCGGGGTGCCTGCGGGCGTCAATGCGTTCAGGGCCACATAGCCGACCACACCCACCGCGACGACGCAGACCCCGATGAAGAGGGCGGCGATCGGCACGGAGGCACGGCAGGAGAGTCGGCGACGTCGGGACGCCGGAGATCGGTCGGGATTGGGCGGCGCTTCGTAGGTCGTCATCGCCCTCCTAGGGCACCATAGAGTGGATGAAGGGACCGTGGGATCGGGGGGATACGACAGAAATAGTCTATCGCACGGCTCGTGTTCGGCCCGTACGAACCGGACCGGCCCGGACCGGTCTCGCCCCCGCGGCGGACCCCGGTCGAGACGGCGGCCCGACCCGACGGGGATAAATCCCCGACTGCGCATTGCTACAGCGTATCATGCCGACACTGGTCGTCACCCCGAAGCAGGTCGGTCCGGGGGGCCACGGTCTCGCGCTCCACGTGGGCGAGGAGGAGGGGGCGGCTCAAGCCGCCGAGTTCCTCGCCGGCGCACCGCCCACCCAGCCGGCGAGGTTCTGGGTCTCCGACGCGGAACGGCAGCGGAGATACCAGGCGCGAGTGGCCGAGATCACCCCCGAGCATGTCGGCTGCGTGGCGATCCTGGACGAGGAACAGGTCCGCCCGATGAACGGGCATCTGCGTCCGGTCGAGACGATCGCCCAGTTCGTCTCCGGCCATCCCGACGGGGTGACCGGCGCCGCCGACACCCTCGATCGTCACTGGAGTTCGACGACGGCGCCCAACTACCTCGAGTACGAGGCGTGGTTCCAGGCGCAATCCCGGGACGCCTCCCGATTCCTCTGCCCGTACGATCTCCGCCGGCTGCCCCCGGGAGTCGCCCCGCAGGTCCTCCGGGAGCTCGGGAGGCACCACTCCCACGTCGTGCTCTCCGAGTCGCAGGATCCGGCCGTCCTCCTTCTCGAACTGTTCGTCTTCGGGCGCCCGGAGGCGATTCCCCCGCGGCTCGCGCCCGCGCTCGACTGGGCCCGCCGCTGCGGGTACGTGCGGGACGGTCGGGGCGACGAGGACCTCGCCCTGACCGAGGCTGGGGAGCGGTTGGTCCGGACGTGGAGCGATTCGGCGACGGTCGACTGGTGACGCGTCGCCAGCCCCCGACCTGGCTTCGGACGGTCGGCGGCCGAAGGAGTCATGGGGGCGGTCGCCTCGCCGGGGCCGAATGTCGGCGGAGGCCGCCGCAACGGAGCCCGACCGGAGGGCGGTGGAGCGCCCCCGTTCGGACCCCTCCTACCTGCTGCTCAACAATTACCCGCTGACGGGGATCGGGGACTTTGGCTCGGAGCTTGGGAGGACGTTCGCCGCCGCCGGGATCCCCCTCGCTTACGAGGAGACCCGCCCCGACGGACGGAAGGAGACGGCGCAGCTCGCCCGAGCGCTCCGCTGGCCCGGCACGCTGCTGGCGAACGTGGGCCTGACGGCGTGGGGCGCGTCGGGCCCCCGCAACTTCGCCGGGTTCGCCGCGCTCGGCGCCCGGATCCGCCTCGGGCGACCGACGATCGCCTTCGTCCACAACCCGATCGAGGTGATCGAGGTCGCCACCGCGGGCTACCGGATCGACTCCCTGGTCGGCCGCGGCGCCCACCTCGCCACCGCGCTGCTGCGCGGCAGCCGCCTCGTCGTCTTCAGCCCCTCGGTCGAGGAGGTCCTGCGCAGCCACTATCGACTTCGTGCCGATCTCGTCACCCCGATCCCCTGCCCGCGGGCGATCCCGGCGGCCACGGACGAGCCCGCCCAGCCGCCGGTGGTGGTTGCCCTCGGCTACCTGTCGCCATACAAGGGCCACGCGGCGCTGCCGGGGATCCGGGCCCGGGTCCGCGCGCCCGCGCATTTCGTCGTCGTCGGAGGGCCCCATCGGGTACTGATGCAGGACCCGGCGTATCGGGCCGCCCACGAGGCCCTGCTGCGGGAGCTGCGGGCCGCCGACATCGATCCCCTCGGGCGGATCGACGACCCGGAGCTCGACCGCCTGCTCGCCCGAACGGCGGTCGGATTGATGCCGTACGCCTCGACGCAGGGAGGGAGCTCGACGTTCTCCCGCTTCGCCTCGGCCGGTGTGCCGGTCGTCGCCCCCCGGCTGCCCCTGTTCGAATGGCTCGCTTCGATCGGGGCCGGGGTCTGGCCGGTCGATCCGGGCCCGGACGGCTTCGCGGACGGGGTCGAGCGGCTGCTCACGGACCGGACACTGCATCGTACCCTGGCCGAGCGGCAGCGATCGTTTGCCGAGTCGCACGACTGGCCCGCCTTCCTACGGAGTCTGCGACAGCTCGCCTGAGGCCGGGCCCACCCGTGCGGGCGTTCGGGGGCCGTCGGCCGATCGAGGGCCGGCCGGGGGGCTCGGTCCCCGCCGGCTCGCGCTCCGCCGTACAACCGCGAGCTCGACGACGATCCAGAGCCCGGTCGCGGCCACGATCGCGGGGATCGATATCGCGTAGGCCGCGGCATCGCGGGTCGTCACGAACACGCTCGTCGCCCGGCCGGGGTTCCACAGCAAGGTGGTGAGCGAACCCAAGGCGGGGTCGAGGGCCGCTCCACCGGTCGGGGTCAGACCCGGGTAGTAGGCGACCCGGACCCAGAGAAGCCCGCTCGCGCCGGGGTCGGTGACGGTGTAGCCGGCCGAGTCGGCCCGGACCGTGGGGCTAGGGGTCGGGGCGAGGTCCCCGAACGGGACCGTGGCGACCGCGTTCGAGACCCCGATCGAGATCGACAGATTCTCGGCCCGGGCGGCCGACGGCGCGCCGTCCGAGAGCACGGACACCGTCACCTCGAGCGGAGCTGTCCCGGCTCCGCCCGTCCGGAACGGGGACGGCAGGAGGACCCCGTCCGGCGCGGTGGTCCCTCCGATCAGGGTCCCGTTCACGGCGAAGAGCAGCCCCGGCGGGGCGTTCGTCGTGACGACGATCTGGTCCGCGGCCGGCACCGGGCCGCTCAGCGCAAACGTCGCATACGGGGCCAGCGGTGGGGCCGGGGGGAACTGCCCGCTCACCGCGATCGTCGAGGCCGAGGCGGTCGGGAGAATCCGGACGCTCACGTTGGTCGCCCCGTTGGCCGGTGTCGTCTGGACCAGCGAGAGCGCCGGGCCCGGGACGATCGGCGCCGACCCCGGCGAATCGGCGGCGGGGACGAAGGCGACCTCCGCCAGGTAGAGCGTGCCGCTCTCGAGCGTGAGGCTCCACGGCTGCCCGAGGGGGGCCGAACTTCCGTTGAGGTAGATCCGGTCCCACGTCCAGTTGGTCGGGGCCGGCGGTCCCGGGGCGACCGAGCCGAGCGTGAGGTTCTGGTCCCCGATCGACACCTCGAACCGGACCGGGACTCCCCCGAGCACCAGGAGCGAGAGCCACCCGGGGGCGGGGGCCCCGGCGAGCGAGAGCGGGAGGACGATCGGCGACGGGACGAGATCGCGGAGCAGGAGGGCGCTCCCGGCCGGGTCGTAGCCGCTCGAGGACGAGGCGTAGTATCCGCCCTGACCCCCGGACGGGGCGTAGCTGCCCGGGTCGACCCGGTCGACGGTCACGCCGGGGGCCGCCTCGAAAAAGTCGGCGTCGGGGAGCGCCGCGCGCACCGCCGAGAGGACCGACGACGGAGACGACAAGGCGGGTCCCTCCACCAGCACGGAGCCGACGGCGTTCCACCCGGAGCTGGCGGAGATCCGGAGCGTCCCCGAGCCGTCGCCCAGCGCGAACGGCAACTCGATCCAGACCATCGAATTGTTGGCCCCGGCGTAGCCCTGGCCGGTCTGGTACGTCGCGGTCGCCCCGGCCCAGGAGAAGGAGAGGACCCCGCCCTCGGCCCCGAACCGGACGGGGAGCCAGAGGCGGCAGCCCGTCGCGCCGCATCCGGCCGCGCGGACGGAGAGGCTCAGTACGTGCTCGCCTCCGTCGGAGACGGCGAGCGGGCCGGGCCACGCATCGACGACGCTCGGCACCCCCTGCACCCGCGTGCTCGAGGTCCACGCCGCGCTCGGCTGCGCGCTGGGGGAGGCGGCGAGGAGCGGATCGGCCGAAGCCAGCGCGTCGCACCGCAGCCCGATGCCGAGCAGGGCGTTCGCATTCGGGGCGTAGACCCGATCGACGAGGGGGAGCTCGTCGGGGCAGGTCGACGGGGTGAGATCGGTGGGGTAGAGGAACGCCTGGGCGGTGAGGTTGACGCCGGCGTAGGCGATCGCGTTGAGCTCCCCGTAGTCGCCGGCCACCAGGGAGAGGTGGTCGGCCGACGCGGCGACGCCCCCGTAGAAGAGGTTGCGGTACAGGACGAAATCGGCCGAGGAGTAGGCCGGCACGATCCCGACCTGGTCGGCCATGAGGCGGTTCGCGGACTGGCCGTACGAGAAGTTGAGGAACGTCCCCGAGCCGGCGGAGGAGGACTGGGTCCCGTTGAGGACGAGGAGGTACTCGACCCCGATCGTCGCGAACAGTTCGCCGATGTAGCGGGTGGAGTTCGAGTAGAACTGCTGGTAGAGCCAGTAGGCGAACGTGTTCGACTGCGTCGGGTACGACCCGTAGGTGGAGATCCCGACCGTCCGGACGCTGGGGTAGAGGAAGAAGACGTTCTGCACGGGATGGGTCGAGTTGAACAGGAACCAGTTCACGTCGGGGTTGAACAGCGCCACGCCGGCGTAGCCGTGCCCGACCAGCTGTTCCAAGAGGGGCGGGATCGTCGCGTAGTCGGCCGGGTAGTCGATGGCGTGCATGCCGGCGCTGCCGCCATACGGGGCGAACGAGCCGTACGGAATCGCCGCGACCACGACCACGGCGCCGACCAGCGCGAAGGTCGTGTAGCGGTAGTACCGCTGGAGACGGGGCCGGGGGTAGCGTCGCCGGAGGACCCCGACGGCCCGGCGGAGGGGCCCGCGCAGGGGCACGGTCGGCGCCGTCGTCCGGGCGTGCAACGTCTCCCAGAGGGCCCCCGCCGCCAGGGCGTAGAGCGGCGCGACCACCATCCAGTCCCAGTAGTAGGAGGCGTTGAGCGCCTGGATGCCGGGGACGTGGAGATAGAGCCAGACGTTCAGCGGACCGATCGGACCGCTGGCGCCCGCCCCGAAGAACGACGCCAGGAGGACGAGGCCGAAACAGAGCAGGACGCGTCGATCCCGCGTGGCGATCCCTCCGACCCAGATGAGGACGAGGAGCGCGACGACCGCCGCGGACCAGCCGACGGCCAGCCCCGTGCTCACCTGAGCGACCATGTTGAAATTGAGGTTGAAGTAGCCGAAGAGGAAGAACACCCGCCACGGCGCGGCGCTGTACTGCACGTACGTCGACAGGGGCAGCGCCTGCGGGGAGGTCGCCCCGAGGTTGAGGGCGCCGAACAGCACGGTCACGAGCAGCGGGGCGAGCAGGATCGGGAGCATCCCGAAGCGGGCGTAGAACGTGGCGGCCGCGCGCCGCCACGTCGCGCGCGGCCGGTGGCGTCCGAGATACACCGCGCCGAAGACGAGATACAGCGCGACCCCGAGGAGGAACAGTTGGAGGCTCCAGAGCGAGAGGACGAGGAGCCAGAGGGCGAGCGGGAAGAACAACCACCGATCGGCCGGCCGGTCGGCAGCGCGGGCGAGGGCCGCCAAGCCCAGGAAGATGAACCCCTGCGAGACGAACTGCTGGAAATCCCCCTGCCCGTAGAGCGCCAGCTGGAACGGGCCGGCGAGCAGGAACGCCGCCGCGAGGAACTGTCCGGCGGGGCTCCGAACGAACGTGCGGACGAAGAGGAGGAACGCGATCCCGAGGAAGACCGTGGAGACGACCAGGAAGACCTTCGCGGCGGCGACCGGTCCGATCGCGATCGCGAGCAGCGCGAGCGGCACCACCTCGGTCCCGTAGTTGACGAGGTCGACGAACGGGGCCGGGGTCGGGAAGCCGAAGTACTGGAAGGGGGTCCAGACCCCGGGCGGCGACAACAGCGCGCGGTACTGGCCGACGGTGTACGGCAGCTCGAGATTCCCGAAGGTGACGTAGGAATCGAACCGGAGAAGCCCGACGCCGAGGATCGAGAGGGCGAGGAGCGTGAGTCCAGCGCTCTGCCAGACGATCGGCCGCGCGAGGAACGCCCGAAGCCGGGGCCGGGCGCGGTCCCCGGGTCCGACGGGCGCCGGGGGCAGGTTCGGGTCGCGCGGGGCCGGCGGCGAGGCGGCGGTGATCGGGGGTCCGCACGGGAGTTCCTCGCCGCGGGCCGACGGCCCGCACGCACCCTCGGTGGGGTTGGCCGCTGCGCCGTCAGGGGACCCCGGGGAAGAGGTGTCGGGTCCCGGGACCCGGGACGGCCGCGTCGAGGTCGGAGCCGGCTCCGCTTCCCCCACGCCGGGGGCGACCCGCGCGCACGGGATAGGCCTTCTGAATGGCGGGCGGGCGACCGCCTGCCGCGTCGACCGGCCGGTTCGCCCCCGCTGCGCCGTGCTTCCCGGCCACATCGGCTATCCGAACACGCGCCGGTAGATCGTCGAATAGGCGGCCAAGCCCCGCTCCGGGGCGAAGCGGGCCGCCTGGCGGAGCGACGCCCGCTCGAACGAGTCGGAGATCCCGCGGGCCAGCGCCTCCCGCAGCTGGGCCACGTAGCCGTCGATGTCGAGCGGCGACCGCACGTAGTAGCCGACCTCGCCGAGGATCTCCCTGGCGCCCGAACCGGGCGGCGCAACGACCGGGGTCCCGGAGGCGAGGGCCTCGAGGAGCGGCAGTCCGAACCCCTCTTCGCGGGAGGTGTGGAGGTAGGCGTCGGCGGCGTTGAAGTAGAGCGGATAGAGGTCCGGCGGGACCCGGTCCCGCTGGACGATGCGACGGCCGACCCGGTAGAGCGGAGCCCCGACCTTCACGAAGGCCGTCCCGGGATCCAGCCGGCGCACGACCCGTTCCATCGTGGCGAGATTCTTGTTCCAGGTCGGGGCGCCGACACTGAGTACGAGGCGGCCGTCCGGCGGCAGTCCGAGCGTCCGTCGCGCCTCGCTCCGCGAACGGGGACGGAATACGGCCGGATCGACCCATTGCGGGATCACCGTGCTCTCGATCCCGAGCCGGCGGGCGAGGACCGACTGGACGTGGCGGGAGGGGACGACGACCGCGTCCGCCGACGCGATCTCCCGCCGGAGGCGAAGATTGAGCCGGTCCTGATAGAGATCGCGGAGGAGCAGTTCGGGGTGCCGAAGGGAGCGACGGTCGATCCCCCGGTAATAGTAGTCGTGGACGGTGACGATCCGGCGGGCAGCCTCGTTTCCGACCGAGTAGCCGGCGCCGCAGACGTGGACCCGCTGACCACGGAGATATTTTGCCGCCACCAGCGCCCGGTGGTTGCGTCGTCGTGCGCGGGGGGCGCCGAGGACCCCGGCCGAGGCGACCAGGCCCGGGGGCCGCTCCCGGCCGGGCGGGTTCGGCTGCCCGTGGTCCCGATAGCTCAGGTCCCACCACCGGAGCGTCGGGAAGGCCGGTCGGAGGCCGTCGTAGATCTTTCGCGCGAACACCCCGATGCCGCTGAAGGGGGGCTGGTCGTCGAGCAGGAAGATCGGGGCGAGCCCCGACGACGCCCCCGAGTCGGGGAGCATTCCCGGCCGGTCCGGCGATCGGGGCCGATCGGCGTCGGGGGCGTCCGAACGGGCCGCCCGGTCGGGCTCCAGGAGCGCGGATGCTTCGGGCGTTGTCGGGTGCGCCATGCTGTCGCACGACCCAGCGGTCGGTGGAACAAGAGTTTATGAAGGGACGCGGCGCCTTCGGCTCCGACGCGCCATGACGACCGTGTCGACCGCTGCATTCGGGGCTCAGGGCCGGTCGGCCGCCGGTCTAGGCCGGCCCGAAGTGCTGGTGACGCTGCCGGTCCGCGACGAAGCCCCTCGGCTCGTCGATACCCTGCGCGCCCTCTCGGCGGCGCTCGATGCCGCCGGGTTCCGGTACCGCCTCTCCGTTGCCGAGGACGGGTCGACCGACGGCACGAAGGAGCTGCTCGCCCGCCTGCCGACCGAGTTTCCCGGGATCCTGATCCAGCAACACGAGCGGTCGCTCGGGCGGGGCAAGGCGCTTCGCCTCCTCTGGGCCCAGGTCGACGCCGACATCTACTGCTTCACGGACACCGATCTCGCGACCGGCCCGAACGCCGTGGTCGACGCCATCCGCCACGTGCTGGACGGGGAGGAGATCGTCGTCGGTTCCCGGTACGCCCCGGGCGCCGAGGTGCATCGACCGCCCCTGCGCGAACTCGTCTCGAAGGTCTACAACGCTCTGTTGCGGCTGACGTTCCGGGAGCGGATCCGGGACCACCAGTGCGGGCTCAAGGTCTTCAGCGCCGAGTCGATCCGACGCCTGCTACCGGCCTCGCGGGAGGATTCGTGGTTCTGGGACACCGAGATTCTGGTGCTGGCGCTCCAAGCGAACGTCCCGGTGCTCGAGATGCCCGTCTACTGGGTCGAGCGGAAGACCCGTCGCACCCGCCTCGGCCGGCTCTTCTCCGACATCTACCTCCACGGCACCGGCCTGGTTCGCCTGCGCAGCCGCATCCAGATCCCGCGCGGCGAACTGCCGCCGGTCCGGCGGGCAGGCCCGACCCCGGACGCGTCGCTCAACTCCCGGTTCTGAACGGCGCCCGACCGACCGAGACGATCACGGCTCCGCCGTGTCGTTCCGCCGGCCTCGTTCCGCACCGAGGGGTTCCGCCGAGGAGCTAGCCGGAGGCAAGGTCGCGCGGGAGCCCCGATCGGCGAGGGGGTGGGGGAGTCGACCCCGCGGCATCCGGCGCTCGAAGGGGGCGGCCGGCCGGCCCCGCAACCGATCCTCGCGCGGAGCCCTGAGGTGGGGCGGCCAGGGGTTTTCGGCCTCCGCCCAGAGCCCCCCCGGCGAACGGCTCGCCCCGCTCCGGCTCGGATCGAGCGGTTCGCCGACCGTCCCAGCGGGCGGACCTGTCAGGGGAATCCTCCACGGGGGCGGCGGGACCGGGGGGCGATCGTCCGCGGGACGGTCGCGCCCCCCGAGCGGGACCGACCCGGGGACGGAGCCGTCGGGGTCGGCCGAGAGGACTTCCCGAATCAGCGCGGGCACCGGCTCGGCGACCGTGGCCGCCACCGGCCCCCCCGACCGCAGCTCGCCGAGCTGGACCGTCGACTGCAGCGGGAGAAAGCGGTGGTTGAGATCCGGCCGGCGGAGACGGCTCGACGGGGAGCCGACCGGGGCGCGGATCGGAGCCGAACGGAGGAGCGGGCGTCGGCGATGCCGCTCGATCATCCACCCGGCGAACCCCGCCGCGAACAGCCCCCCGGCGAGCGCCGCGAGCGCCCCCCGCTCCGATTCGAGGAACGCTCCGACGGCGAGCGCGACCACGCCCGCGGCCCCCGGGACGAGGTACGGTCGCACCGAGAGCGCCCGGCGGACCGTGGGCCGCGATCCCCCGACAGGTCGCGGCATCCCGGCCATCGCCGGGTACGGCCGGCCGCCGGCGGGATGAACCTATCGTTCGACGGGAACCGACCGCGGCGCGGCCGCGCCGTCGGACCGGCCGGGTCAGATCGGATGGTAGGCGAACCAGAGCCCGCCGCCAATCGCCAGCACCAGCGCGATGATCACCACCGACACCCACCAGCCGGTGTAGTTGCCTTCCCGCATCTCGGGGCCCGGCGGCGAGCGGGTCGCCGTCATGGGATCGGGGTCCCGATCATTCCGTAGATGCCCAGCAGGGCCACCGCGATACCGATGGCGATGGAGACGGAGAACGTCACGATCACGAACATGGGGTTCACCGGGGGCAAGGGCGCATCGGCCGGCATCGGACGTACGACGTGCGGGGGGGTTCATACCCCCATCGTACGAGCGGAAACCCGCTCAGTCGGTGTCGGCGGGGGCCGGAGCGGAATGCGATGCTTCGGGGCTCCCCTTCGCGCCTTTGCCCCGCGCCGGCTCATGCGAGTGGGTCGCGGCCGCCTTCCCGCCGGAGGGAGGTGGGGCGGCGGGCTCCGCCGGCTTGGGTTCCGCCGCAGGGGGGGCGGGCCCCTCCTTCTCGACGGGGGTGAGGTACTCCTCCACCACTCGGATGGCGGTCGGATGGACCTGGGTCCGGATCCGATCGACGACGCGGGGCTTGGCGGCGAACCAGTTGAGGTCGAACTTCGTCCGGTCGGGGACCTGCACGGTCACGACGCGATCCGCGATCCCGATCTGGAACTCCGCGGCCCGGCCGTACAGGAGTTCGATCACGGCGCGGACCTGGTCGGCCGGATCCGCGATCCGCTCGACCACG
The DNA here is from genome assembly GCA_021801925.1 of Thermoplasmata archaeon. Taxonomy (GTDB): domain Archaea; phylum Thermoplasmatota; class Thermoplasmata; order Lutacidiplasmatales; family UBA184; genus Lutacidiplasma. The sequence continues at coordinate 42,838 of JAKABH010000005.1, forward strand.
GTGAACTTCCCGCGCAGCTTGCGCCCGGCGAACGGCGGGTTGAAGTCGACCCGGACCCTCGCCTGCGTCAGGCTGACGACGCGGCCGCGGCGGCCGTCGATCGTGAGGACCGTCCCGATGTCCAGATGGGCGTCCTCCCGGCGCATCTCGGGGAGGCGGGAGATCTGGTGCATGGAGAACAGTTCGATGAGGTTCGGGTCGCGCTCCCCGAACGCCTCCGCGGGCGCAAACTCCTTCTCGAGCGACTCGCCGACCCGCAGGCCCACCAGCGCCTCCTCGACGCCCGGCGGGAAGTAGTCGCCGCGGATCTGATGCGGCCGAGGGCCCCAGGTCCGCCCCGTCGTCTCGGGAACCTTGGCCTCCTGCGCGACCTCCTGGTGGGTCGTCTCGATGAGCTCCGTCCGTCCGCCTCCTTCGGCCCACAGGTCGTAGTCGAGTCGGACGAGGTCCCCCGGCTGGGTGGCCCCGGCGGCATGTTTCGCGCCCTCGGACGGCATGGCCCCGCGGAATCGGGGGGCTCCTTAAGGTTTGCCGAGGTGCCCTGAGGGCCGTCCCCGCCGGGGACGCCGCTACGTCGCCGCCGGGGGACGGCCGGGCGGCCGGTCCCCCACCCGGGACCAGCGGACCCAGGCGTGGACCAGCGCGACCGGCTTCATCAGCGCCTCGACGTACCGGAGCGGGTGGCGGACCGGTCGGCGCCGCTCCCCGAGCCGCTCCGCGAGCTCGTGGTTCTTGAGCATCGACATCGCCATCTGGAAGAGGTAGAGGTAGCGCTTGCGCGCCCATCGAAGGTAACTCGTCTCGTTGCTCTTGTCGTGGTAGACCCACGCCTCGGGCAGGAAGAGCCCGCGGTAGCCCGCGCGGGCGACCCGCGTCTCGAGATCGTGGTCCTCCGCGGTCACGCGGGGATCGAACCCGAACCGGCGGACCAGGTCGCCGCGCCACGCCGAGTTCCCGAGGGGCAGGTACGTGACGCTCGCCGGGACCAGGTCCTGGTAGATCGATGCCTCCAGGAGCTCGTAGTACCGTTCGATCGGGTTCTCGGCGGCGCGGAGCGGGCGGGTCGGCCCGCCCGCGTAGGCCGCGCGGCCGTCCTCGATCGGCGCGACCACCGCGGCGAGCCAGCCGGCCGGCGCGGTCTCGTCCGCATCGAGGAAGGCGATGACGTCCTCCCGCAGGTAGGGGAGCGAGGCGGCGCGGGCGTCGACCGGTCCCCCGGCAAAGCGCACGAGCTCCACGTGCAGGGACGGCCAGCCGGTCGTCGCCGCGCGCGCCAGCGGCTCGGGGGTCTTGGGCGACGCCGCGACGAAGACGCGGTCCGGCGCCCGGGTCTGGTGCGCGAGCGAGTCGAGGGCGGCGAGCAACCGTTCGTCGTCCTTGACGGCGATCTCGACGACCACGGTGCCCATCGATCTGCGGCCGGCCGCGCGGGCGCATCCGGTCGCCCGGCCCAGCGCGCCCCCCGCTTAATTAGTCTGCCGGGCGGTGGCGGCGCGTGCGGGTCGTGCTGGTCGGCGGCGGCGTGCAACCGATCCCCCCCACCGGCTACGGGGGCGTCGAGCGGTTCCTCGACGACCTGCGGCATGCGCTCGAGGCGGACGGGATCGAGGTGGTCGTCCTGAACCGGGTCCGGCGCCGTCGCACCCGGGACGAGATCCCGTTCGCGCTCGAGGTGCCGCGCGCGCTGCGCCGCGAGCCGCACGACGTCGTCCACGTCCACACGCCGGTCGTCGCGAACCGGCTCGCGCTCGGGGGCACGCCGTTCGTCTACACCTCCCACTCGCGGCACTGGTACTTCCGCGATCGGCTCTCCCACCGATGGGGCTACTGGCTCGAGCGCCGGGCGGTCCGCCACGCTCGGGTCACCGTGGCGCTCACCCCGCGACTGGCCCGGACGATGCAAGAGGCGGTCCCGGCCCGGCGCCCGCTGCCGATCGAGGTGATCCCGATCGGCGTCGACGTGGAGGCGTTCCGGCCGGAGTGGGGGGCCCGCAGCGGTCGGCGGGCCCTGGGGGTGGGCGTCGTGCTCCCGTTCAAGCGCTGGCATCTCGCCGCCGCCGCGCTCCGGGGGACCGGCCTCTCGCTCCGGATCGCGGGCCCGGCCCCCTCTGCCGAGTATGCCGCGCGCGTCCGCGCGGCGGGCGAGGAGGTCGAGATCCTCGGGGAGGTCGACGAGCCGGCGCTCCGTCGCCTCTACGCGGAGAGCGACGTCCTCCTGCATCCGAGCGGGGTCGAGTTGCTTTCCGGCGCGGTCCTGCAGGGGCTCGCCGCCGGCCTCCCCGTGCTCGGGGGCCCGGTCCTCGAGGGGGTCGTCGACGACGGGCGGACGGGCTGGACCGTCCCCGATGCGGACGAGCGGCGGTTCGTCGACGGCCTGCGCGAGCACCTCCAGGAGCTCGGCCGCGATGACGGGGGCCGACGGGCGATGGGCGAGGCGGCCCGCGCGGCCGCCCAGGAGCGGTATGCGTGGCCCCGGATCGTCGCGGCGCACCGGGCCGTCTACCGGCGGGCGATCGGCTAGGCCGGGGAGCGCTCGCGGCGCATCTCCGCGATCGTCCGGTCGATCGCCCCGGCGCTGTCGGTGGAAGGGTTCCAGCCGAGCCGCCGGATCCGGTCGATCGCCAGGAGCTGCTGGGGGATGTCCCCGACCCAGCCCCGCGGGCCGCCGGTGTAGTCGATCCGCGCGCGACCGCCGTGGGCCGCAACGACCTTCTCCGCGATCGAACGCACCGAGATGCGGTCGGTCGTTCCGAGATTGAATACGTTCACCGGCTCCCGGGCCCGATCGAAGCCGGTGAGCATGCCGTCGACGCAATCCTCGGTGCGGAGATAGCTCTTCGCCTGGCTCCCGTCCCCGAGGACCTCGAGCCGCGTCGGGTCGCGCCGCAGCTTCTCGAAGAAGTCGGGGAGGATGCCGTGGTTCATCCCGGGCCCGATGATGTTCGCGAACCGATAGATGTGGGCCGTGAGCCCATACGAATGCGCGTAGCCCGAGACGAGCGCCTCCGCCCCAAGCTTCCCGGCCCCGTACATCGATTCGGGGAGCAGCGGCCCGTACTCCTCGGGGGTCGGGAAGACGCGAGCCGCGCCGTAGACGACGCTCGAGGAGGAAAAGACCAGGGAACCCACGTCGGCCCGCCGCGCCGCCTCGAGGACGTGGAACGTCGCCAGCGTGCCGTTCTCGAGGTCGATCCGCGGCTGTTCGGTGCCGAGCCGGATATCCGGGTTCGCCGCCAGGTGCCAGACGGCGACCGCGTCCTGGAACTCCGCCTGGAAGGTCGCGGGCTCGCGGAGGTCGGCGCGCACGAACCGGAGCCGGTCGCTGGAGGGAAGCTGCTCGACCCGGCCCCCCGAGAGGTTGTCGATCACGCGGATCGCGTGCCCCCGCCGGAGCAGCGCGGCGACCAGGATCGAGCCAATGGCGCCGGCACCTCCGGTCACGACGACGGGACCCGAAGTCGGTGCGGACGGCATCGCGGCGGCGGCACTCGGGCAAGCATATATAAACCGAGGGGCGCCTAAATCCCCCCCGCGTGGTTACGCCCTGGGGGGCCACATGCGGACGTACGTACGGATGGTATTCCACTCCGAAGGGGCCGACCCGACGCGGGTCCTCGAGGTGATGCGGTCGGTCGGATTCGAGGAGTCGATGGGAATGCACGACTTCGTCCACAAGTGGCGGGATCGGGCCTCGATCGACGAGGTCGTCCACCTGGTGACGACGATGCACGCGGCGCTGAAGGGATTGGACGTGAGCTACGAGATCACGACGATCAGCTGAGCGTGCTCCCCAGGGACCTCTCGTATCCATGGCACGGCAGGAGCTCGGCCGCCTCGAACGGCAACTCCTCGTGCACCTGCTCGAGCACCGGGGCAATCAGGTCCGCTTCGAGGCGGACCAGTGGACCACCGAGTTCGGGATCCTCCGCAAGTTCGCGGCGGAGGACCCGGGGCTCCTCAAGAACGCGATGCGGCTGCTCGAGATGTCGCGCATGGTCTACCGAAGGACCCAGTACGTGGTGGGCTATTCCGAACCGAAGCACGTGCTGTCGCTCACCCCGGCCGGCCACCGGGCCGCTCTCGAGATCCAGCGGACCCACGACGGCGCATTCGAGAGCGAGGCGACCCGGGATCGGAATCCGGTGGCGACCCACGTCGCCGCCGACGGCGACCCGACGGCCGACCCCGAGGGCCTCGGCCGGCCCCCGGACCGTTCCGCCGAGTAGCGCCATGGGGGCGCTCGAGGGGCCGAAAGTCCGCCTGCGCCCTCCGGTCGCCGCCGACGCCCCCCGGATCTTCGAGTGGTACCGAGATCCCGAGGTCGTCGCGCCGTTCGACCGATATGCCTCGGAGCCGTACGAGTCGTTCACTGCCCCCGGCGAAGACGCCCCGCCCGACCCCGCGTCGCTCGCCCCGCGGTTCGTCGTGGAGCCGCGGTCGGGCGGGCCGATCGTCGGGGTGGTCGGCCATTACGTTCCCCATCCGGTCCTCGAGACGCGGGAGGTGTGGTACCTGATCGGCGAGCCGGAGGCGCGCGGCCGGGGGTACGGCTCCGAGGCGGTCGGCCGCCTCGTCGAGCACCTCTTCGAGACCACGGCGGTCGATCGGATCGGGATCAGCTGCGACGTCGAGAACCTCCCGTCCGTGCGGCTCGCCGAGCGGCTCGGATTCCGTCGGGAGGGGACCCTCGGCGGGGCGCTCTTCCACCACGGGCGCTGGCACGACGTCGCCGTCTACGGGCTCAGACGGGCGGAGCGGCGTCCCCCGGCCCGACCAGCGTGAAGCCGAGCCGCGTCCGCGCGACGTCCCCGTCGCCGACCTCCAGGCGGATCGGTCCGATCTCGCCGGTGGAGGCGAGGTGCGTGCCGCCGCACGGGCAGGCGTCCTCCGCTTCGATCTCCACGATCCGCACCGGATCGACGTGCGGCGCGAGGGGGACCAACCCCGACCGGGGGGCGGAGGGACGGGACTCCCATTCCGATCGGGGGACGTGGCGGATCGTCACCGGCCGCGCCCGGGCGACCGCCTCCTCGAACGCCCGGGCGAGCGCCGCCTCCTCCCCCGCCGGCAGGGGCCCTTCCAGCACGATCGACGCGGAGCGGCCCTGGAGGCGGGCCGCCGCGGTCCGTTGCCCGGTCCGGGCGAAGACGAGGGCGCTCAACAGGTGCTGGCCGGTGTGCAGGCGCATGTGGCCGTAGCGTCGGTCCCAGTCGAGGGTCCCTTCGACCTCGGCCCCGATCGCGAGGGCCGATCCCCCGGTGCGTCCGCGACGGAGGCGGTGCACTACCGCCGGGCCCGAGCGGGCGACGTCGACCACCGAAAACTCGACGCCGGCGACGCGGAGCCCGCCGCGGTCCGGCGGCTGGCCGCCGCCGCCTGGGTAGAAATAGGTCCGATCGAGCACGACCCCGCCCGGCGGGAGCGCCGTGATCCGCGCGCGGAAGCTCCGCACGTAGCCGGCTGGCCCGTCGGCGAGGTAGGCGAGCTCGGTCATCGCGCGCCCGGAAGGGCGACGCCCCCAAACCCGTTGCGCCTCTCCAGCTCCCTCGAAGGCCGAAGCAACCTTTTTAGAGGGGACCGATGTCCGACCGCGAGGGTCGCGATGTTCCAGCTCCGGATCAAGATGGAGAACCTCCGCGAGATCGTCGAGGTCGTCTCCACGCTGGTCACCGAGGTCAAGCTCTCGGTCTCCAAGGACGGGCTGGAGGCGAAGGCGGTCGACCCGTCCCGCGTCGCCATGCTCGTCCTGAAGCTCGAGAAGCCGATCTTCGAGGAGTTCACCGGGGAGCCGACCGAGATCGGCGTCGACATCGACAAGCTCCGGGAGGTCCTGCGGCTGTCGAAGCCCGGCGACGTCATCGCGCTCCAATTCGACGGCAAGCGCCTGGTCGCGAGCGTGGGCCGCCTCACGCGCCAAATGGCCGTGGTCGATCCCGCCGGGATCACCGACCCCAAGGTCCCGAACGTCTCACCCCCGGCGAGCGTGACGGTGAAGATGGACGACCTGCGGCAGGGGATTCGGGGGAGCGAGAGCTTCACGGACCACGTGACGCTGAGCGTCGAGCCGGAGGCGTTCACGATGCATTCGGAGGGGGACACCGACCGACTCGACCTCCGCCTGCCGAAGGAGGCCCTCACCCGGATCGAAACGAAGGAGGCGGTGAAGAGCATGTATCCGCTCGACTTCTTCGCGGCGATGGTGAAGGCGATCACCGCCGACGAGGCGACCTTGCACGTCGGCAACGAATACCCGCTCAAGATCGAGTTCTCCATGGGCGCCGGCCGCGGCGAGGGCCGCTACCTCCTCGCCCCCCGCGTCGAAGAGGACTGACCTCTTCGCGGTCCGCGGCCCCCACCCTGGGGGGGCAGCCTTCATAATCGCCGGGCCGCTGGAACGGCGATGACCTCTCCGCGCGAGCCGTCCGTGGCGATCCTCTCCGCCGTCCGTACCCCGATGGGCAAGTTCGGAGGCACGCTGCGTCGTGTCCCCGCGACCCGGCTCGGCACGATCGCGGCGCACGCCGCCCTCGCCCGGGCCGGCGTCGCCCCCTCGGAGGTCGACCAGGTCCTGTTCGGCATGGCGATCCAGGCCGGGGCCGGTCAGAACCCGGCCCGCCAGGTGCTCCGGGGGTGCGGGGTCCCGGATTCGGTCGGCGCGGCGACCGTCAACATGGTCTGCGGCTCCGGAATGAAGGCCCTGCACCTCGGCTTCGCGATGATCCGCGCCGGCCTCGCCCACCGGGTCGTGGTCGGAGGCATGGAGTCGATGTCGGGCTCCCCGTACCTCGTCCCCGGGGCGATGCGATGGAGCCCCCACCCCGGTCCCCAGACGCTCGACGACGCGATGCAGCACGACACCCTGGTCGACGCCTACGGGGAGCACGAACTGATGGGGTTCACCGGCGAGCGGATCGCGAAGAAGTACGGCCTCTCGCGCGCCGACGTCGATGCCTTCGGCCTGCGCAGCCACCTCCGCGCATCGGCCGCCGTGAAGGACGGCACGTTCGACGCGGAGGTCGAGCCGGTGCCCGAGGCCGATACCCGCACCCCGGGCGGCCTCGCACGGGACGAGTGCCCGCGGGCCGACACCACCCTGGAGGGCCTCGCCCGCCTGCGGCCCGCCTTCGCCCCGGACGGGCTGCTGACGGCGGGCAACTCCTCGAAACTCTCCGACGGGGCCGCCGCGCTCGTGCTCGCCAGTTCCGAGGAGGTCCGGCGTCGGGACGCCCGGCCCGTCGCCTGGATCCATTCGGTGGCGGAGGGCGGCGTCCATCCCCGCGACGTCATGGAGGCGCCGATCCCGACCGTCAAGGCCCACCTCAAGGCGACGGGCCTGGCCGCGGCCGACTTTGCCCGGGTCGAACACAACGAAGCGTATGCCTCGGCCTCGATCGCCGTCCAGCGGACGTTCGGCTTTTCGGAGGACCGGTTCAACGTCCACGGCGGCGCCATCGCGCTCGGGCATCCGATCGGCTCGAGCGGCGCCCGGATCGTCGTGACCCTGGTCCACGAGCTCGCCCGCGCCCGGCAGCGGCTCGGTCTCGCCACCCTCTGCATGGGGGGGGGAAACGGCCTGTCGGTGATCGTCGACCGCGACGGACCGTAGGGGACGGAGCGCCCGACCGGCCCCCGGCGGAGGCCGGCGGCCCCCGCTAGCGTAGGGTTTAACTCCCGGGAGGAAGGCTACCCCCCGATGACGTGGTCCTCGGGCCAGAAGTATCTCGCCGAATTCGTCGGAACGTTCGGGCTGCTCCTGGCCGTCGCGGGGCCGGCGGTCCTGTCGCTCAACCTGCCCCTCGATGCCGGCTCGGACGCCCGGGTCCTCCTCATCAGCCTCGCCCTCGGGGCGGGAGTGATCGGGATGATCTACGCGTTCGGCGACATCTCGGGGGCCCACTTCAACCCCGCCGTGACGCTGGCGATGTGGGCGGTCGGCCGCTTCCGCGCCCGGGACGTCGTCCCGTACATCGTCGCGCAACTGCTCGGGGGCGTCCTGGCCGTCGGGGCGGTCGCGGGGATCGCCTACGGCTCGTCCAGCCTCTGGGCGAGCGCCCGTTCGATCGCCCTCTCCTCCCAGGGGTATGCCGGCAACGGCTCCCCCTACACGGTCGGGGTCGGCTCCGTCTTCCTCTTCGAGGTCGTCTTCACCTTCTTCCTCGTGATCGTGATCCTGATCGCGACCCGATCGGAGAACTTTTCCAAGAACCTGGCCCCGGTCGGGATCGGCCTCACGCTCGCGATGGCGAACATGATCGGGATCCCGATCGACGGCGCCTCGGTGAACCCCGCCCGGAGCTTCGCGCCCGCGATCCTCTCCGCGGGCTGGTCGGGCAGCACGTGGGCGATCCAGCAGGACTGGCTGTTCTGGGTCGCCCCGATCGTCGGGGCCCTTTTGGCGGCCGGGCTGGCCCGGGTGATGCGGCCCGCCCACGCGATCGACTGAGCCGACCGCCTCAGATCCGGAGGGCGGTGCGCGCCGGCGTCGACAGGAGGGCGGACGCCCGCTCCTTCGGGAGATAGCAGCGCACCCCCTCGGGCAGGGCGGTGCGCTGCCAGACGACGCCCCCCTCCGTGAACTCCGGGGGCTCCGCCCCGACCTCGACGACCGTCTCGATGAGGCGCGGGGGCGGCGCGCCCCCGGCCGGGGCGAGGCGCAGTTCGTCGTTCGCCTCGTCGAGCACGATCCACGCCCGCGGCACGACGAGGCGCAGCCGGACGAGCCGGGGACGGAACTGGCTCTCGCTCTCCGTCTCGGTGCGGTCGAAGACCGCGTACGGCTCGCCGTCCCACTCGCCCGCGTGGTCGAACGAGAAGGAGCGTTGGCGGAATTCGAGGACGTTCACCTCGAGGTCGGCATCGGAGAGCACGCCGCTCGGAGCGGGAACCCCCACATAACGTCCGGGGCCGGAGCGGGCCCCGCCGCCGGGGCGCCTCGGGGATAGCCTAATAAACCGCCTACCGTCCCCCCGCCCGTCTCGTCATGAAACGCTCTTCGCGGGTTTGGAAGAAGCGCGGCCACATGCGCTGGAAGTGGCGCAAGAAGCGGATGCGCCGCCGCATGCGGGCGCAGAAGATGCGGAAGCGCTGAGGGTCGGTTCCGTCGGGGACCGTGCCCGAACCCGTTCTCCCGCCCGATCGGGCGGGTTTCCCTTCAGTTCCAGCCGAGGCGGTCGAGGGTCCGGGCGGCCTTCGTGCTCTTCTTCCACTCCCGGTAGTGGTCGCGGCAGAGCGGGGCCCGCCGCCCCTTCTCCGGCAGCGCGGCGAATGCCTTGCGCGCCTCCGCGAGGGCGAGGTGACGGACCGAGTCGGCGCCGCATCCGGGCACAACGCACGGCTCCGGTGCCTCCGCCGCCCGCGGCCGCGGCCCGTCCGGCATCAGCGACGGGCCCCGTCCCGAAGCGCCGCCGCGACCAGGTCGGGGATCTCGTACGGGAAGCGGGCGACGGTCGCCCCGGCCGCCTCCAGCGCGGCGACCTTGGTCGCCGCCGTACCGCGGCCCCGGGAGATGATGGCGCCGGCGTGTCCCATCCGCTTGCCCGGCGGGGCACTGCGACCCGCGATGTAGGCGACCACGGGCTTCGAGAAATGCTGCCGGATGTAGTCGGCGGCGTCCTCCTCGGCGGTCCCGCCGATCTCGCCGACGAGGACGACCAGATCGGTGTCCGGGTCCGCTTCGAAGAGCGGGAGCGCGTCGACGAACGACGTCCCGACCACCGGGTCGCCGCCGAGGCCGATGCACGTCGACTGGCCGAGCCCGTGCTCCTTGATGCCGTTCACGATCTCGTAGGTCAAGGTGCCGCTCCGCGAGATGACGCCGACCCGACCGGGCCGGAACACCACGTTCGGGGTGATCCCGACCTTGGCGGTCCCCGGCGCCGCGATGCCGGGGCAGTTCGGCCCGATGATGCGGGCCCCCCGGCTTCGCGCGTAGTGGTACATCACCAGCATGTCGTGGAACGGGATGTGCTCCGTGACGATGACGGCGAGGCGGATGCCCGCGTCGACCGACTCGAGGAGGGCATCCTGGGCGTATGGCGCGGGAACGAAGATGCAGGAGGCGTTCGCGCCGGTCCGCTCGACCGCATCGCGGACGGAGTCGAAGACCGGCGTCCCCTCAACGGTCGAACCGGCCTTGCCCGGGGTCACCCCGGCGACCACCGCCGTGCCGAAGAGCTTCATCTGGCGGGTGTGGACCGTCCCCTGGTGGCCGGTGATGCCCTGCACGACGACCTTCGTGCCGGCGTCGACCAACACGCTCACGGCCGGCCCCCCGCGGCGGCGACCGCCGCCTGCGCCGACTCCCGGAGCTGCGGGATCGACGTGATCCCGGCGGCCCGGAGGATCTCGATCCCTTCCGCCTCGTTGTTGCCCCGGATCCGGGCGACCAGCGGGAACCGCTCCGACGCCGGGACCTGCCGCATCGCCTCGACGAGCCCCTTCGCCACGGTATCGCACCGGGTCACCCCGCCGAAGATGTTCAGGAAGACCGCCCGGGGCTTCGCCCGGGCCATCAGCAGGAACGCCTCCGTGACCTTCGCCGGGTCGTCCGTCCCGCCGAGGTCGAGGAAGACCCCCGGCCGGCCGCCGTACTCGGCGAGCACGTCCAGGGTGGCCATCGTGAGCCCGGCGCCGTTCGCGATGACCCCGATGTTGCCGTCGAGCTGGACGAAGGCGATCTCCTTCTCCCGGGCGATCTCCTCGAGCGGGGTCCGATCGTCGCGGATCTCGGCGTACTGGGGATGCCGGAAGGCGGCGTCGTCCTCGATGATCACCTTCGCGTCGAGCGCCACCAGTCCGTCCCCGACGACCGCGAGCGGGTTGATCTCGACCAGCTCGGCGTCCTCCCCGTCGAACGCCGCCCAGAGCGCGTCCAGGAGGCGGTCGAGCGCCTTGGCCGGGCCGCCGGAGAGGCCGAGGACCTTCGCGGCGCGCCGCTTCTGATAGCCGGTCAACCCCGGGAACGGGTCGATCGGCAGCCGGACGATCTGCTCGTCCGGCACCGACTCGATCTCGACGCCCCCTTGGGCGGAGACGATCAACATCGGCATCCGGGCGGCGCGATCGAGCGTAAGGGCGAGATACAGCTCCCGGGCGATCGGCAGCTTCTCCTCAAGGAGGAGCTCCTTGACCCGCTCGCCCTTGAACTCCAGACCGAGGATCGCGGCGGCGGCGGCACGGACCTCCGCCGGCGTGCCGGCAAACTGGACGGCCCCGCCCTTCCCGCGTCCCCCTGCGAGCACCTGCGCCTTGATCACGCACGGGAGAGGAACGGTGCCGGCCCGGACGAGCTGCTCGGCTTCCTCGGCCGACCGGGCCACGTGGCCCTTCGGGAGGGGAACGCCGTACGTTCGAAACACGTCCTTCCCGCGCCACTCCGCGAGCTTCACCATGGGAACCTCGCCCGTCGAGGTCGCCCGTCACTTAAGGCCGACGGTCGGGGCGCCGCTCCCCGGACCGGACCGGGGCCGGCCCGGCCGTCGGGGGCCCCCGCGTTCACGTTGTGAACGGGCGTTGTAGCCTGTTCACGGACAAATCGGTTATATGCGGGCCGTCGGTCCCCGGCCGACCTCCGATGTACGGGTTCCCGGTCTTCCTGGCGCTGACGGCGGCGATGGGCCTGTCGATCCTCCTGTCGCTCCCGTTGATCTACAGCCGGCGGGCGCAGGGCCGATGGGGCGTCGGGCTCAACGCCGCCGCCATCGGCATCCTGTTCTTCCTGCTCGCCGACGTCTTTTCCGATGCCAGCCCGATCCTCTATCCGCGGGGCTACGTCGCGAACCCGGCCTACGCGTTCGCCTTCGGAGGAGCGTTCCTGCTGGCGTTCGTGGGTCTCTACCTTGTCGACCATTCGGCCGTCCGGGGCCGCGCCGAACCCGGCCCGACCGGCCCCCTGCGGATCGCCACGATGATCGCCATCGGGATCGGCCTCCAGAACCTGACCGAGGGGCTGGTCTTCGGCGTCAACTGGACCCTCGGCAACCTCGGGATCGTGGCGGTCGTCTTCCTCGGCTTCTTCCTCCAGAACATCAGCGAGGGGTTCCCGATCGTCTCCCCGTTCCTGGGGACGGCCGAACGCCGGCGTTTCGGCGAGATCGTTGGGCTGTTCCTGATCGGGGGACTCCCCACGATCCTCGGGGGGGCGATCGGCTACTTCTGGAGCAGCGACCTCTTTCTCGTGGTCTTCGATGCCGCCGCCATCGGGGCGATCGCCTACGTGCTGCTGCCGATGCTGCGGGTCGCGTTCCGGCCCCTCGAGGACCGGGCCGCGACGACCCGTCGCAACCAGATCGTCTACCTCGGGGTCATGGTGGGGTTCCTCCTGGGCTTCGCCGTGAACGCGATCTGAATGCCCGCGGGCCGTGGTCCGGGCCAGCCGGGGTCGACGGGCACCGGTTCGGGCGCCCGACCGGGCGGCGGGCGGACGACCGTGACCGACCCCGCCCCGTCCCCGGTCGCCTGGGTCCAGGTGATGCAGGCCCTCGTCGCCCGCGAGCTCGTCGAGTCGTTCGGCCTTTCCGAACGGCAGGCGGCCCCGCTGCTCGGGATCGTCCCGTCCTCCGTCTCCCAGTACCTCTCGGGAAAGCGGCTCGGCGGGAGCCTCGCACGCCACCTGAACGACCCGGAGGCCCGACGGCTGGCCCGACGGACCGCCCAGGCCCTGGTGGAGGGGCCGGCGAGCCCCCGCCTCGTCCTGGAAGCGACGGTCGCCCTCTCCGAGCGGCGCCCGTCGGGGGACCGTGCGGCGCGCCGCCCCCCGGCGGCGGCGCGGCTCCCCGCCTCCGCGCGGAGCGGGGTGCCCCGGTGGATCCGGCAGCGGATCGCGGGGGAGCAGGACGCCGTCGCCGAGTGCATGCGCCTCGCGCAGCGCGCCCGGGACGAACTCACCCGGGCCCTCTTCCGGCAGATCGCCTCCGACAGCCTCCGCCATGCCGAGATCGTGGCCTCGCTCGGGGCCTACCTCGACCGGGGGATCTCGGCGAGCCGGCCGACCGGCGTGACCCGCCGGGACATCGACGCCCTGCTGCGGCGGGAGCACGCGGCCGAGGCGTCGACCGCCGGGAGTCCCCCGCCCGATCTGGGAGGGGTGATGCAGCTCCTGTGGGAGAGCATGGAGGCGGACGAACGCAAGCACGAGCTCCTGCTCCAGGGACTCCGAGCGGCGACCCCGCCGGCGGCGGAGGCTAGACGGCCGGTGCCGGTCGGCTAACCCCGGCGCGCCGGGGTCCGCCGACGGGGGCGCGGCCGCGAACCCGGCCGGCCGGCCGGGCTCCCCCCGAGGGCGGCGAGATCTCCAGCGAGCTCGTCGAGCAGGGCGCCCGCGAACTCGGGCTTCGGCGCCCGGATCCAATGACGTTCCCCGGGACGGGGAAGTACGAGGGCCTCGGTCCGGTCGCTTCCCATCGTCCGGGCGTCGTTGGCGACGACCCAGTCGGCCCGGGTCTCCGTCCGCAGCCGCTCGGCCTTCCGCTCGAGCTCCGCCGGCGAAAGGCCCGCGTCGAGCTTGAACGCCACCAGGCGGGTCGGGGACGGGGCGAGCCGGCGAAGCTCCGGCAGGAGCTTGGGCGCCGGGCGGAGCTCGAGCGAGAGACCGGCCGCGGCCCGCGAGTCGATCTTGCCCGGTCTCGCATCGAGCGTGAAATCCGGCAGCGCCGCCGGCACGAGCACGGCGCCGGCCCGGCGGAGCACGGCGCGCCGCCGCCGGGCCAGGGCCCGAAGGTCCTCGATCGACCGCCACGGATAGGTCGGGATCCACGGGGGGATCGCCACCTGCATCGCCCCGGCCCAGAGCTCCACCGCGGCCCCCCGATAGAACGCCTGGGTCGCGAGCGCGACCGCCGAGGCCCCGGAGCTCTCGTTGGTGATCGAACGGACCGAGTCGATCGGCTCGCGGCCCGCCCCGCCGATCACCACCGCGCCGCGCCCCGCCCACGGCCCGCGCGCGAGGCGGTGGAGCACCGCGGCCGCGACCGTCTCGGGGGCGGCGATCTTCGCCTCGCCTTCCCCGCTCGTGGCCGAGATCGAACCGACCCCCCACCGCTCGAGCCGCGCGAGACTCTCCCGCAGCGCGGGATTCTCGGCCATCTGGGCGTGCATCGCCGGGGCGACGAGCATCGGCACCTTGGCGCCGAGCGCGACGGCGGCGCACGATGTGACCGGCGTGTCGTCGATCCCGTGGGCGATCTTGGAAAGGGTGTTCGCCGTCGCCGGTGCGATGAGGTAGAGGTCGACCTGTCCCTCCCCCGGCCCCAGCAGGCTCACGTGCTCGACGGCCCCGGTCAGGCGGGTGATGGCGGGGCGGCCGGTGGCGAACTCCACCGCCTCGGCCGGGAGGATCCGCGTCGCCTCCCCGCTCATCACCGCATCGACCTCCGCCCCGTGGCGGAGCAACTCGCGTACGATCTTCGGGATCTCGACGGCGGCGATCGACCCGGTGATGCCGATGAGGATGTGCCGGCCCTCGAGCAGTCGGCTCGTGGTCCCCCGGATGACGCGGCTCGGGTGCATGGCAACCCGCCGGGTCACCCGCGCGGGGCCTAATAGGGACCCGGGGGGGCGCGGGCGCCTTAAAGCGGAGGCGGGGATGGGCCGGTCGATGCCGCACGGCGCCCGCCGCCCCGCCCCGTCCCCGCCGTCCTCCGAAGCGCCGCCGCTCGTTGAGGAGCCCCTCCCGCTGGTCCGCTCGACGAGCCAGTTCGCCGAGGTCGCCCGACCGGTCCGCGCCCCCCGACCCCCGGTCGCCCCCCGGCTCGTGGAGCGCGGCGTGGTGGTGTTCGATCTGGACGGCACGATCCTGGACGACATGGGCCTGGTCAGCGCCGTTGCGGGGGACCTCCTCGAGAAGGCGTTCGGCACGCCGGCCGAGGAAGGCCGGATCCACTACCTCGCGACGACGGGGATGCCGTTCGAGGCGCAACTGGCGCAGCTCTACCCGGGTGCGCCGCCGGCGCTCCGTAGCGAGACGGCCCGCACGTTCCACCAACGCAAGGTCACCGAGGCCTACGCACGGGCCAAACCGTTCCCGGAGGTGCCGAAGCTGTTGAAGCGCCTCGCCGGCGACCGCTGGACCCTAGCCGTCTCGACCGGGGCCGAAGGGGAGATGGCCGACCTGCTGCTCGAACGGGAGGGGCTCCGGTTCTGGTTCGAGGAGGTCCTCGGATCGGGCGACGGGACGAAACGGGAGCATCTGCAGGAGTACCGGCGTCGCTTCCCGGATCGGCCGATGTTCCTGGTCGGCGATTCGCGGTTCGACATGGAGGCGGCGCAGTCGACCCCGGGAGTCGCCGCCATCGGGCGGGCGTCGCGCGTGCCCGGCTGGACGCTGACGCCCAAGGATCTTGCCCAGTGGGGCGCCGTGTGGGCCGACTACGAACTCGGCGGGCTCCCCGAGGCGCTCGAGCGCCTCACGCGCCCGAGCCGCCGCGGGGGGCGGCGCTCGTCCGCCCCGAAGCGGTCGGCGTAGGGCCGGGACCGAGAGTCTCAGGCGACGGGGGGAGACCCCGCCGCGCTTTGAACCCGGGTCGAGGGATCCACAGTCCCCCAGGATAGGCCAAGCTACCCCATCCCGGCCACGGAGCCCGGACGGAGCGGCCGGCTGAAAAGGTTTCCGTCGGTCCGGCGGGCTACCGCGGCCGGCCGGACTCGGGGTCAGCGGTCGTCAGGTGGCGGCGGCGTTCGGCGCCCTCCGCCCACCCGACATAGAGGAAGAAGACGCCGAGCCCGACGGCGATCGCCGCGGCGAGGTACGCCTCGAAGAAGATCCAATCGGCCCCGGCCCAGACCAGGCCAACGCCCAAGGCGATGCCGAGGGCGATCGTCACCGCCCCCCCGAGGAGGAACGTCGTCTCCCGCAGCATGCTCGTCTCCCTCCCCCACGCCGCCGGGGGGCATCACTTGTAGGCCCAGACGACCGCCTGGCCGAAGAACCGCCAGGGGACCCCCACGTGCGAGAATCCGGCGCGGTCGAGGGCCGCCGTCTCGGCGGTGAGCGTACAGGGATGGTCGTAGCGCTCGTGCTCATGCCAGACCTCCTGCAGGGTCGTCCATCGGGCCCCGGAGCGGGCGCCCTCCGACAGCGACGCGGCCATCTGCGAGTACCGCTGGTCGAAAAGCGGGTCTTCCGGCAGATGGTCGTCGGCATCGCCGAAGTATCCGCCGCGCGGCAGGGCCCGGTGGATCCGGCGGAAGAGGCTCCACTTCTGCGGGTCGGACAGGTGATGGATGGCGAGGGCCGAGACGACCGCGTCGTATCGCTCCTCGGGGAACTCCCCCAGATCCCCCGCGACCAGCTCGACCCGGTGGCGATCGGCCCGCAGCTTCGTCCGGGCCCGCGCGATCATGCGGGGTGACAGGTCGATCCCCCGTACCTCGGCGTGCGGGAACGTGGCGAGCAATAGGGCGGTGAACGTGCCGGTACCGACCCCGAGCTCGAGGACGCGGAACGACCGGGTCGGCAGGAACGGGATCCCGCCCAGCAGGGCTCGGTGGAGGTCGGTGTACCCCGGCATCGACTCCGAAGCGGTGCGGTCGTACTCCCGGGCCTCCCGGTCGAACTCCCGCCGCTGGGCGTGACCGGCTCCCGCGCGCGGCATCGGGTCCGGGAAGGCGGGGGCCACTTAGGGCTATCCGCCCGTCCCGCGCCCAAGGGCGGTAGCGGGGTCCCGCGGCCGGAGGCCCCGCACGACGACCATAGACCCGGGGGGCCACGGACCCGTGCCGCGGCTCCTGGCGGGGGCGCGCCGGCGCGGGCCGCCGGAGGTCGCCCCGCCGACCGTCCCGCACCGGAAGGTGGGGCGGCCGATTTCGGGGGAGGTCGTCGTTGGACACCGGCCCCGCACGACCGCGCGGGTGGCGCCCCGGCGGTGTCGCGGCGGCCCGCCCGGGCGAGGAGGGCCGCTTCCCGGCGGCACGCCGCCGCCCTCGGGAGCGCGACCGGGCCCGGCCGGCGAGGTCACGGCTGCTGCGGAGTTCCCCCGAGAGAGGGCGGTCGCCCGCCTCGCGGAGAAAGGTCCCAAGGTATTCCGTCCCGGGGGGGAACCCCCCCGGGACCCGAGAAGA
>JAKABH010000087.1 GCA_021801925.1 Thermoplasmata archaeon
CCTGGGGCCGCGGGGGGAGTGTGCCACCACCGGTGGCGGGGCGGCGGAATCGGCTCCCACGCCCACCTAAGGCGGAATCCCGGGGGAGCCGCCCGGAGGACGAGCGCGGCGAGGTCGGCGAGCGGCGGCGCCGGGTCCGGCGACGAGAGCGGCTCGGGCCAGTCGAAGCAACGGCGCGCCGGCCCCCAGACGCACCGGCCCAGGGGGCCCGCCGCGGGCGATAGGGGCGGGGGCGCCTCGACCCAGTGGCCCGGCCCGTAGACCAGCGGGACCGTGCGGGCAGCCCACCGCGCCGACGGGGGATCGAGCGCCTCGAGGAACAGCGAGGCGGACGGCCCCGAGGTGAGGACAAAGGCGAGGCGGACGCCGAGGCCGTGGCCGCTGCGCACCGCCGCCGGGAGCGCGAGGCGGAACGCCGCCTCCTCCGCCGCGCTCGTCTCGGAGGCCCGGTGCGGGACGAACCGCCAGCGGGCGACCGCGACGGGAGCCAGGGCGTTCCGCACGGCGGGGGCCACGGCGTGAAAGCCGGGCCCGGGTACTTCCCCCTCCGGGGGCCGGCGGAGGATGAACGCTGCTCCGCGTCAGGCTCAAGTACCGGGCCGCCCCCCCGGACGGGGCCGGTCCCCCTCGATGTCGTCCCTCGAAGACCAGATCACCGAGATCGAGGACGAGATCCGCCGGACGAACTATAACAAGGCGACCCAGCTGCACATCGGTCGCCTCAAGGCGAAACTCGCGGTCCTGCGGATCGAGCGCGAGACCCGGGCGAAGGGGAAGGGCGGCGGCGTCGGCTACGGGGTCCGCAAGAGCGGCCACGCGACCGTCGGGCTCGTCGGCTATCCGTCGGTCGGGAAGTCGACGCTCCTGAACCGGCTCACCGCCGCGGAGAGCGAGACCGGCGCCTACGACTTCACGACCCTCACGATCATCCCCGGGATGCTCCGCTGGGGCGGGGCGTCGATCCAGATCCTCGACATGCCCGGGCTCGTCCCCGGCGCCGCGAAAGGGCGGGGTCGGGGCCGCGAGGTCCTCTCGGTCGTCCGGTCGGTCGACCTGATCCTGTTCCTCATCGACCCCGAGCACACCAACCTCCGAGCGCTCCAGGCGGAGCTCGAGGGGGCCGGGGTCCGCATCAACCAGCGGCCGCCGCGGATCGTGGTCCAACGGACCGACCGCGGCGGCCTCACGGTCTCGAGCACCGTCAAGCTCTCCCACCTCGCCGGCGGGATCGCCGCCCAGATCGCCCGCGAGTTCGGCGTCCACAACGGGTCGATAGTTTTCCGGGAGGATGCGACCGCCGACCAGCTGATCGACGTCCTCGCCGGCAACCGCGTCTACCTGCCGGCGATCGCCGCCGTCAACAAGGCGGAGCTGCTCTCCCCGGCCGACCGGGCCCGGCTCGAGGCGGAGCTACGGCCGAGCGTCCCTACGTTCATCTCCGCCCGCTCGCGGATCGGCCTCGAGGAGCTCGTCGAGGGGATCGGCCGGGCGCTCCGCTTCATCCGCATCTACATGAAGCCGCCCGGCGGACCGCCGGACCGGGAGGAGCCCCTGATCCTGCGGCAGGGGGACACGATCGACCAGCTCCTCGCGCGGCTCCCCTCCGACCTCGGCCGGACGTTCAAGGCGGCGCAGGTCTGGGGCCCGAGCGCCCGCTTCCCCGGCCAGACGGTCGGCCGCGAACACGTCCTCGCCGACGAGGACGTCGTCACGGTCGTGATCGCCCGGGGGGCCTCCCGGAACGCGGCGTGACCGCGGCCGCGGGCGACGGATCCCGGAAGAGGGACGGCGCGACGGCGCCGCCGACGAAGTAGTGGCCCTTGTGGAACGGGTCCAGCCGGACGCTCGGGGCGAGGTCGACGTCCCGCTCGAGCTCCCGCTCCGCCCGCCGGACGTGTTCCGGCGCGGAAGCGTCCCGGCCCATGCTCGCGGTCTTGAGGGCGATCAGGAGCGCCCCGCCGGCGCCGCGCAGGAAGAGGGCGGCGTTCGCCCGCACGATCTCGACCTGGTCGGCCTGGGCGATGTCGGCGTAGATCCCGTCGACCGGCGGGACGAGGCCGGCGTAGGCCCGCGTGTCGCGGGCGTCGGCCAGGATCGGCTCGAGCGACGGCCACCGCTCGGCGAGCGCCAGGAGCCGCCCGAACGGGCGCAGGCTGCGTTCGACGGCGAAGAGCCGCCCCGAGGGCCCGACGAGATCCGCGACGTGCGAGGCGGTCGTGCCGCTCGCCGCTCCCAGGTAGAGCCACCGCTCCCCCTCGCGCGGCCGCGGGCCGGCCCACCCCTTCGCGAGCGCGGCGGCGAGCTTAGAGCGCGCCGGCTCGAAGGCCCGGTAGGCGCGGCCGCCGACGTAGGCCCAGCGCTCCCCGTAGACCGGCGGCTCCTCCGCCGCCGTCTCCGTCCACCACTCGACGCGCCCGGCGCCGGCGTCGACGCGGGCGAGCCGCGGGCTCTCCCGCGTCGACCGGAACGCCCGGGGGCTCCTCACGGCCGCCCCCGCCGCAGCGCCTCGACGCGGCGGTCCCGCCGGGCGAGGAGCGGGCCGGTGAGGTCGGCCCGGGTGAGCGCGTCGGCCCTCGAGGCGATCACGGCGAGCGCCGCGAGGCTCCGCGCGTAGGCCCCGCGCCGGCCGGGCGGCACGTCCGTCATCCGGGCGGCGCGGTAGAGGAGCCCGTAGCGGGGCCCCCGGCCGGCCGAGGGGCGCCGCCGGGCGCCGAGGAGCTGCAGCCGGGAGGCGCCGATCCGGCCGAGGGG
>JAKABH010000040.1:0-7574 GCA_021801925.1 Thermoplasmata archaeon
GGTTCACCGGGAGCGACGGACCCGCACCTGATCGCCGTTCCAGTCGAACGTCAGCCGGGAACGGGGCTGCCAGCGCTTGCGGCGCTCCCAGAGGGCTCCCGCGAGCAACGGCAGCCCGATCGACGCATCTACGTGGGCCATGGAACGGGTGGCGGTCTTCGAAATCTTGCCCCACGACTGGGCCTCGTCGAGCGTGCTGCCCGATAGGCCACCCCAGTGCGGAACGTCGGTCGTGATCTGGAGGGCATAGTAGTGCCCCTCGCCCTCCCGGCCGAAGGCGTAGTTCGCCATCACGATCCCGTCGTTGATCCAGTTCTTCGGGGTGCCGCCCCCGATGTAGACGACCGCCGTCCGCGGCGATTGGCCCAGGATCTGGACGAGCTCGTAGTTGTCGCGGATCGCATCCAGGATGAACCGCTCCTTCGCCGTGCGGTTCGCCTGATAGTAGAGCGTGAGCCCGATGCCGATCGAACTGTCGATCAGCGCCGGCGAGAAGACCGGAACGCCCCGACGGGCGGCGGTGGCGAGGATCGACGCCGGGTCGTCGAACCGCCCCCCCAGGAACTGCAGGTACTCCCGGGAGGACGCCGGCCGGCGGGGAAACTCCTCGGTGATCTTCCCGATCGCCCGGTCGGTCTCCTCGAACTTGAGCTCGTCGACGTAGGTGTCGTAGATCCGGTCGAGGTAGAGGGAGCGGAGCTGCACGTCGTCGGCGGTCGGGCTCCCCATCCAGTGGCGGCCGCCGATCGTCTGGTAAAGGTCCTGGTACATCACCGCGCCGGTCGAGACGACGACGTCGACCAGCCCCCAGTCGACCAGATCCCGGATCACCTTCCGCAACCCGGCGGCGATCAGTGGCCCGGCAAGGCCGAGCAGGATCGTCGGCCGCTTCGGATCGGTGAGGGCGTTCTCCCAGACCTCGAGGGCCCGGCCGAGGTTGCGGGCCTGGATCGAGCTCGAGCGGAACTGGTCGACTAGATCCCCGATCCCGGCGTTCCGGGTGACGTCCACCGGCTGGACCGACTTCCTGAGGAGCGCCCGGCGTCGCGAGGCTACGGAGGGAGACACGCCGGGCCCAGCGCGGAGGGGTTCAAATAGCCCGACGCCGGGCGATCCCCCAAAGGTCGCGGTAGCCTCATAATCCCCTCCATCGTAGATTACACGAGGTCAACCGGGTGTCCTCGCTCCCCTCCCCGTTCCTCCGCGCCCTCGAGGGGTTGTCGGAGGGTTCGGGGCGCACCATCGTGGTCGCCGGACCGCCGTTGAGCGGCAAGTCCGCCCTCCTCGGGGAGTTCCGCAACGCCGTGCTGGAGCGCGGGGGGCGGATCGCCCAGCTGAAGGGGAGCTATCGGCTCCGGTCGGTGCCGTTCGGGGCGTTGGACGGCCTCCACGGCGGCGGTGCGGCCCCGGAGGACGGCGGGGCCGGTCCGGAGCCCGGCAATCCGGAGGCGGACCCCGGGGAGTTTACCGGGGGTCCGGTGGTCGCGGTGCCGTATCTCAGCGACGACCTCCCCCGGAGCCGGAGGCCCCGGGGGGGCCGCGGCCGATCTTCGCTCCTGGTCGCCTCGTCCCGGCCGCGCGCGTCGAACGAGGGGGATCCGGTCGCCTACTGGCGCCAGCTCGTGCAACAGTTCCGCGGCCCGGAACCCGCGACGCCGTTCGTCATCCTCATCGAGGACGCGACCCTCTTCGATTCGGACAGCCGGGAGTTCGTTGTCGCCCTCACCCGCCGCGCCCGCCTCCGGCCGCTCGTGATCGCGCTGTCGCTCGACACCTCGAACCCGGGGTATCTGCCGTGGGAGGAGGGATTCGTCGGCCGGGGCGATGTCGACTGGATCTCGATCCCCGAGCCCCTGCCCGACCCCCGGGAGGCCCACCGCCTCAAGGCGATCTACGACGACCAGCCGTCGGCGAGCCAGCGGATCGCCGGCTACGTCGCGCTGCTGGGCGGTTCGGTCGGGGAGGTCGTCCTTTCCCGGGTGACCCGCCTCAACTTCCCGCAGCTCGCCGAGGCGATCCTCCCCGCCGCCGGCGCCGGCCTCCTCAAGGTCGTCGACGGCAAGGTGACGATCCCCCACCAGCCGTGGATTTCCCTGCTGGCGGATCAGATACCGGACCCCCAGTGCAAGGAGATGCACTTCGAGATCGCCAACGCCCTGGCGGCCCTCTCTCCCGAGCCGAACCTGCAGCGCCGCATCGAGGTGGCGCACCACTACCTCGCCTGGATGCACGGCCCGATGGCGCTACGGTGGCTGCTCGACGCCGCCGAGCTCTCCCTCGAGGTGCAGTCGTTCGACCGCGCGGTGGAGCTCCTGGGGGAGGCGCTCTCCTGCACCGGTGCGGCGCCGTCGAACGAACGACTTTCGACCGAGGCCGACCTCCGGCTGCTGCGATCCCGGGCCCTCTTCTACGCCGGCCGACCGTCCGAGGCCGAGGCGGAGCTGCGGGACGGACTGAGCGCCGCCTTCCAGGCGCAGGTGCCGCCGGACCTGATCGCCGAATGGATCGAACCGCTGTTTCTCGCGATCCGCGCGGTGGGACCCCGGCCGTCGCTGGTCGCGGTGCTCTCCGAGCTCGCGGAGCGGGCGCACGACGACCGGACCCTCGAGGTCGAGGTGCTGCTGGACGCGCTCCTCGCCGAACTTAACCAGGAGCGTCGGGAGCTCGAGCGGGCGCGGATGGAGTCGCACCGGGCCGCCCTCATCGCCCGCCGGCTTCCCGAGGGCCACATGCAGGGCATGGCGCTCGTCGCCGTGAGCCTCTCCCGCATCGAGGGGACGGCGCCGGAGCAGGAGCAGGCGGCCCGCTTTCTGCGGGCCGCCCGGGTCTTCCTCGGGAAGGCCCGGCGGTGGGAGCTCGACTACGTCGCCGAGGACCTCTCCGCGCGGCTGCACGAGCTCCGCGGGGAGGGGACGCTGGCGCGCCAACTGCGCGAACGGAGCGTGACGAGCGTCGAGCGGCAGAAGCTTCTGCCGATCGAGCTCTCCCACCGTCTCGGCCTCGTCGAGGCGCTCCTGGACGAGGGCGCGACCAAGGGGGTACCCGAGCTGCTCGCCCGGGCCCGGACGCTCGCCGAGATGATGCACCTCGTGCCGCCGTCGCCCCTGCTGGCGCGGCTGTGGCTCGCCGAAGGACGGATCGCCTCGCGGGACGAGACGCCCGAGCTCGCCCGCGACTGGTGGCTCGCGGTCGCCGACGCCCGCGGCCCGAGCGCGCTCCCCCGCCCGCAGGCCGAGGCGCTGGTCCGGCTCGCGCTGCTCGATTACGCCCGCGGAGTCCCCGAGTCGGCGGCCGAGTTCGAAGCGGCGCTGCGGGACCCCGCGACCCAGGCCGCCCTCCCCGCCGGCTGGAAGGCGTTCCTTCCCGACCTCGCCCGGATCGCCCCCGGCTCCGAGTTCGGGGCGATCCGCCTCCCGCCCCGACTGACCTTAGATCCCCGTCCCGAAGCCGAGGGCCGGGAACGCCGACGGCGCTAGGCCCGCGGCGATCGTGAGCACCCCGACGACGGCGAGGACCACGATCACGATCGTGCGCAGCGTCTCGGGTCGGATCCGGCGGGCGAGACGGGCCCCGAGGAGGACGTCCCAGGCGGCGACCGTGACGAGGGCCGCGGAGCCGGCGAGCAGCACGGTCGCCCATCCCCACGCGGCGACGAAGACGATCTCGAAGATCATCGTCGTGTCGGCGAGCTCGAGGAGGAAGACGGTCGCGAAGGCGACGTACAGGACCGGTCCCGGGGGCCCGCGGACCGCCGCCTCCTCCCGATGGAGGGCGAGCCAGGCGGCGTAGGCGAGGAGCACCGCCCCGCCGGCGACGCGGACCCAGCCGATCCGGGACGGCCCGAGGAGGTCGACCAGCGCGGCCCCGACCGACACCGACAGCGCCGTCGTGGCGACGAACGCGAGCGCGCCGCCCGCGAACGTCGGCCACGGCTTCGCCCGGGCGGCGAGCGCGAGGAGGGCGAAGCTCGTCCGGTCGAACAGCTCGAGGAACCCGATGACCGCGAAGACGACCACGAAGCCGGTCGCCGCGCCGAGGGCAGCCATCCGCCCCGATCAGGCGAGGTGGCGGAGGAAGTCGTCGACCGCGCGCCCGCAGTAGACGCAGGTAAGGACGACCGGATGCCGGCGCGTGACCGCGAACTCGCTCTCGATCGGTTCCCCCTGGTTCGAGATGCAGTTCGGGTTGGGGCACCGCACGATCCCCTCGATCGTTTCGGGGAGCGTCACGGGCCGCTTCTCCCGCACGGTGAAGTCGCGGATGATCGAGATCGTGGCGGTCGGGGCGATCAGGGCTATCGCGTTGACCGTCCGGGGGGACAGCTCCATGTTCTCGACCTTCACGATGTCCTTCCAGCCGAGCTTCCCCGAGCGGACGTGGAGCGCGATGCTGACGGTCGACTCCCGCTCGATCCCATGGACCCCGAGGATGCGGAGGACGTCGAGCGCGAGGCCGCCCCCGATGTGGTCGATGACGGTCCCGTTCCGGATCGCGGAGATGCGCAGGTCGTGGGTGTCGGTCATGCGGCGGCCGGTCCCCCGCCGAGGATCGCATCGAGGAGGGCCATCCGCACCGGGACGCCGAGGAACGCCTGCCGGAAGTAGGCGGCGTAGGGGGTCCGGTCGATTTCCGGGGCGATCTCGCCGGCCCGGGGGAGCGGGTGGAGGATCGTGAGGCGCTCCTTCGCCCCCTCCAGGAGGGGCAGGTCGACCCGGTACGAGCCCGCGACCTTGCGGTACTCCCCCTCGTCCCCGAACCGCTCCTTCTGGATCCGGGTCACGTAGAGGACGTCCGCCTCGCGGACCGCCTTCCGGATATCTCCCTCCATCTGGACCTTCGCCCCGCTCCGCTCGAGCTCGGAGCGCAGCTCCTCGGGGAGCCTCAGCTCCGGCGGGGAGGTGAGCACGATCTCGGCGCCGAACTGGGCGAGGGCGTAGGCGAGCGAATGCACGGTCCGCCCATACCGCAGATCCCCCAGCAGGACGACCCGCAGGCCGGTGAGCGTGCCGAACCGCTCGTGGATCGTGGCGAGGTCGAGGAGCGTCTGGGTCGGGTGTTGGCCGGCGCCGTCCCCGGCGTTGATCACGGGCTTGTCCGAGACCCGAGCGGCGAGCTGGGCGGCCCCCTCGTTCGGGTGCCGCAGGACGATCGCGTCGGCGTAGCCCGTCAGCATCCGGACGGTGTCGGAGAGGCTCTCCCCCTTCCGCATGGAGCTCGCCATCGCGTCGGCGATCGTGATGCAGCGGCCGCCGAGGCGCAGCACCGCCGACTCGAAGGAGAGCCGGGTGCGGGTCGACGGCTCGAAGAATCCCATCGCGACGATGCGGCCGTTGAGCGGCTCCCGCACCCGGGTCCCCTCCGCGCAGGGGATCATCTCCCGCGCCCGGGCCAACAGGTCGAGGATCTCGTCCGACGAGAGGTCGCGGATCGCGATCAGGTCGCGGCCCTTGAGGGACATCCGGCCCTCGGAGGGGCGGGGGACCCATAAGCCCTTGCCGAGCCGCACCCTTCGGCCCCCGGACCGGGTCCCCGACACCGCAGGAAGTTCCGTTCCGAAGCGGTCCCCGGCGCCGTCACACAGATACGGGCGAACGGCCGTCCCCGCTCCGTGGACGAGACCGACCGGACCATCCTCAAGCTGCTGCGGCAGGACGGACGGGCGACCAACGCCGAGATCGGACGGGCCGTGGACCTCTCGGAGGGGGCGGTCCGGCGGCGCATCGCGCAGCTCGTCCAGGACGGGACGATCGTCCGCTTCACGGCGGTCACCGCCCCGCTCGGCCCCGAAGGGCTCGTCCTGATCCGCTGCCGGCCGGATCGGACCGCCCCGATCCTGCGGGCGGTGCGCGCCCGGGCGAGCGAGGTATTCGAGACGTCCGGCGAATATGACCTGGGCGCGTTCGTCGAGTGCGGCACGATGGAGGAGCTCAACCGGACCTTGGATTCGATCCGGTCCCTCGAGGGGGTCGTCTCGACGCTGACCCTGATCCGGCTCGCCCGCTGGTCGTCGGCGGGGGGCACCGCGCCCGCACCGCCGCGCCCCCCGGCTCCGCGGCATCGACGGAGGGCGTAGGGCGGGGCAGTACCGGAAATGCGGCGGGAGACGCCCGGGGCGACGCGCCCCCATTCGACGCCCAATTCCAGGATACTACGAATATCGTAGATACTATACGAAATACGTCACCGTTAAGACCCCCCGTCGATGGGGGGCGCCCATGCCGCCCTGGAACGGGGTGTATACCGCCCTCGTAACGCCGACCGACCGCCGCGGCGGGGTCGATCTCGCCGGACTCCGCGAGCTGCTCTCCTTCCAGGCGAAGGCGCGCGTCCGCGGGGTCGTTGTCGCCGGGACGACCGGGGAGGCGCCGACCCTCTCCACCGCCGAACGGGAGCGGCTGTTCGCGGTCGCCCGCGACGC
Source organism: Thermoplasmata archaeon (assembly GCA_021801925.1). GTDB lineage: Archaea > Thermoplasmatota > Thermoplasmata > Lutacidiplasmatales > UBA184 > Lutacidiplasma. The sequence continues at coordinate 6,419 of JAKABH010000040.1, forward strand.
GCTGCCGGGATCGGTCGACTGCGTGGCCAGCACCGGCTCGAACGACGTCGTGGAGACCCGGGCCCTGACCCGGCGGGCGCTCGACCTCGGGATCCGCTCCGTCATGGTCGTCGAGCCGTACTACAACGCGCCGAGTTCCGTGGAGATACGTCGGGAGCATCTTGCCCCCCTCGCGGCCACCTTCCCGGAGGCGGAATTCCTCCCGTACAGCGTGCCGGCGCGCACGGGAACCCGGCTCGCCCCCTCCGACCTCGCGATCCTGCATCGGGACCGTCCGAACGTCGCCGGCCTCAAGGACGCCACGGGCGATCTCGGCTACGCCCGCGCCGTGCGCCGGCTCCTCCCCCGCCCGTTCGGCCTGCTGTGCGGCAACGACGACGCCACGCTGACGATGCTTAAGGACCCGGAGATCGTCGCGGACGGGGTCGTCTCCGTCACGGCCAACCTGGCGCCGCAGGCGGTCCGACAGCTGGTCGAGGCGGCCGCCGAGGGGGACTGGGCGACGGCCCGCGAGCGGGACGCGCAGCTCCGTCCGCTCTCCTGCAGCGTCACGATCGAGGTCGAGGAGCCGACCCCGTTCGGGCCGACCCACGTCAAGAGCCGCAATCCGGTGCCGATCAAGAGCGCCCTCTCCCTCGTGGGGCTGCCCGGGGGGGCCTGCCGGCCGCCGCTCGGCCGGCTCACGGGAGCGGGTCTCGAGCGGCTTGCCGAATCGCTCGTCCGGCTCCGCCGGGACGCCCCCTCCATCCTCGAACCCGCGGCCGCCCACTTCGGCGTCGACCTCGATGGGAGGCTCGCCGACCGCTCCTCACGGGAGGGTCTCGCGTATGACGGCTACTGAGCCACCGGCCCGGCGGGGTCCGCGGACGGCCGCCGGGAACGTCCCTGCGCCGGCCCCGCCCCGGCTGATCGTGGCCGGCGCGACCGGACGGCTCGGTTCGGTGTTGATCGATGAGGCCCGGCGCGCCGGAATCCCGGTGGCCGGAGGCGTCGCCCGCTCCGGGTCGACACTCCCCGGCCCGCGCGGAGATTCTCCGATCCCCGTCGTCCCCCCCTCGGGACTTCCCGGTCTTCTAGGGAAGGGGGACGTCTACGTTTCCGCCTGGACCAAAGAGGCCGAGATCGCGGCGCTCCCGGTCGTCGCCGCGGCCGGGCG
>JAKABH010000040.1:7674-14637 GCA_021801925.1 Thermoplasmata archaeon
ATTCTCCGATCCCCGTCGTCCCCCCCTCGGGACTTCCCGGTCTTCTAGGGAAGGGGGACGTCTACGTTTCCGCCTGGACCAAAGAGGCCGAGATCGCGGCGCTCCCGGTCGTCGCCGCGGCCGGGCGACCGGCGGTCGTGGCGACGACCGGCCTCGGGGCGGAGGGGGAGCGTTCGCTCGCCCGGGCGGCACGGCGGATCCCGATCGTCCGCGAAGCGAACTTCGCCTTGGGGGCCCATCTCCTGGCCCGACTCGCCCGGGCGATCGGTCCGATGCCGGACGGGTTCGACGCCTCCCTCGTGGAGCTCCATCGCCGGGGGAAGCGCGACCATCCGTCGGCGACGGCGTGCGGCGTCGCGGCCGCCCTCTCCGCCTCCGGGATCCGGAGGTGGGAGACGGCCCGGGGCCGCCGGACACCGGGGACACTCGAGATCGCCTCGTTGCGAGCCGGGGAGACGCCCGGAACCCACCTTCTCCTGCTCGCCGGCCCCCACGAGTGGCTCCGGCTCGAGCATCAGACGTTCGACCGCGCCGCGTTCGCCGCCGGCGTGCTGGCCGCAGCCCGCTGGCTGGCCCCGTCGACCCCTCGCGCCCCCGGCCTGTACGGTCTCGCCGACGTTTTGTCGCCACCGAGGATCGAACCGTGACCCCGATCCGCCGCGCCGTCGTCAAGTTCGGGGGATCGACCCTGTCGAGCGGCGAGCGGTTCCTCGCGGCGGCTCGGAGCATCCGCGACCTGCCGGCCGCCGAGAAGCTGGTCGTCGTGAGCGCCCCCGGGTCTACGACCGACTACCTCCTCGGCCTCCTCTCGGCGATCCCCCCGCTCGCCGACCCCGAATCGGTCGCGCGGGTGCTGGCCCTCGGGGAAGTGGCGGCGGCCCGCATCCTGGCGGCGGTCCTCCGGAGCGTCGGGGTGAACGCCCGCACCCTGGAACCCGACGATCCGGCCTGGCCCCTTCGGGTGTCGGGCGACCCGCTCGGGGCGAGCGTCGATTTGGTCGCCAGCCGGGAGGTGGTCCGAACCGGCCTCGTTCCGCGGCTCCGGCAGGAGGTCGTCGTCGTCTGCGGCTTCGTCGGCCGGGACGGCGCCCGGCTCTGTACGCTCGGCCGCGGCGGGAGCGACGTCACCGCCACCGCCCTCGGGGCGCTTCTCGAGGCGGACGAGGTCCTCCTCGTGAAGGAGGTGCCCGGGATCTTCGACGCCGATCCCCGGATGGTGCCGTCGGCCCGGCCGATTCCCGAGATGCATGCCGAGGAGCTGGCGGCGCTCGCCCGCGGGGGGGCCGGCGTCGTCGCCCCGGAGGCGCTGCGGTACCTGCTCCCCACGACCCGGCTGCGCGTCGTCCCGTTCGGCGCCGCGTGGGACGACCGGGGCGGGACCGTGGTCCGGCCCCCCTTCGCGGACGGCAACGTGGCCATACGAGGGGCCGAGGGTCCGGTGCCGGTCCGGATCGGCAGCGTCACCGTGCTCGCCTCCCCCGATCGGCGGGCGATCGACGAGCTCGTCCGGGCCGTCGCCCCCGAACGGTGGCACGGCCTCTTCGCGGCGGCCGGCGCGATGACGGTCTTCCTCGACGAGGAGGAGGTGCCGACCGCCGTCCGGCTCCTGCATGCGTCCGGGAGGTTCCGCGGGATCGCCTCCCGGGTCGGGCTCCACCTCGTCACCTGCGATCCGTCCGACGCCGGGCGGGGCGCCCCGCCCCTGACTCCGGAAAGGGAGCTCATCGCCGCCGCTCGGGGGCCGCAGGATCTTCGCCTCTTCCTTTCCGACCGGGCGCAGACGTTTGCGACGCCCCGAACGGAGGTCCGGAGCGGGAGGGCGGACCGATGACCGACGGGGAAACGCCGCTCCCGTTGCCGTTCGGCTACCGCGACAGCGCTCTCTACGTCGAGGATGTCCCGGTCTCCGAACTCGCCGCCCGGTATGGCACCCCGCTGTACGTCACGTCCGAAGCCCGGCTCCGCGAGAATGCCCGGAAGCTTTTCGGCGCGTTCCGGCCCCAGTGGCCCCGGTTCTCCCTGCTGTACGCGGTGAAGGCGAACAGCAACCCGGCGATCGTACGGATCCTGGCGAGCGAGGGGTGCGGCGCCGACTGCTCGAACCCCGCCGAGATCCGGATCGCGGTCGACGCCGGCGTTCCGAGCGACCGGATCCTCTACACCGGCGCCTACCCGCGGACGGAGGAGCTCGCCGCGGCGATCGATGCGGGCGTCCGGGTCAACCTCGACGACCCCGAGCTGCTGCCGAGGTTGCTCGCGTGCGGTCGGCCCCCCGCCCTTTCGTTCCGGGTCAATCCCGGGGAGACGGAGGCCGGCCCCGAAGGGCTCCGGTTCGCGGGTCCCGATGCCAAGTTCGGCGCTCCGCTCGAGCCGGTCGTGGACGGACTCCGGGCGGCGGCCGCCGCGGGGATCCGCCGACTCGGCCTGCACACGATGCCCGGCTCCAACATCCTGGACCCTGCCCACTTCGGGCGGCTCGGCCGGTTCCTCGCGACCGCGGCCCGTCGGATCCGGGCGGCGGGGATCGAGCTCGAGTTCCTCGACTTCGGCGGCGGGCTCGGCGTGCCGTATCGGCCCTCGGAGTCGCCGCTCGATGTGACGGAGGTCGCCCGACAGATCGCCACGGCCCTCCGGTCGGCGTATCCGGACGGAACGGCCGCCCCGACGCTCTTCGCCGAGCCCGGCCGCTACTTGGTGGCGGACAGCACGATCCTGGTGACGAGGGTCACCCATACGAAGGCGCATCCGATCCCGTTCGTCGGCGTCGATGCGGGGATGCACACGCTGCTCCGGCCGGCGCTCTACGGCGCCTACCATCCGGTCTATGCCGTCGAACGGCGGGAGACGGAGCCCCACCCGATCCAGCACGTGGGGGGACCGGTCTGCGAGAACACCGACGTGCTCGCTCGAGACCGTCGTCTGCCGCGGTTGCGACGGGACGACCTGATCGCCCTCGGGATCGCCGGCGCCTACGGGTTCTCGATGTCCAGCCAGTACAACAACCGACCCCGCGCCGCCGAAGTGCTGGTCCGGGGAGCGGAAGGCTTCCCGATCCGGGAGCGAGAACGGTTCGAGGACCTGGTCGCCCGCACCCGGCTCCCGCCCCATCTCACCGGGACGCTTCTCCCGCCGCCGGTCGGCCCGTCCGGAGGGAGATGATCCCGCCCGAGGGGAGGCGACCCCGGGCCTCCCGGCTCCTCTCGACCGTTCCGCCGTACCCGTTCGCGGAGCTCGAGCGGGCGGCGAAGGGGTGGCACCGCGACGGCCGGGGGGTCCTCGACTTCTCGATCGGGGACCCGGATCTTCCGCCCCCCGCGGCCGTACGGGACGCCGCCCAAGCGGCCCTCGCCGCACCGGACGGGCACCGCTACTCGACCTCCCGGGGCGAGCCGGATCTGCGCGAGGCGATCGCTCGCTGGATGCGCCGCCGGTTCGGGGTCATTCTCGACCCCGACAGCGAGATCGCGGTGCTGCTCGGTTCGAAGGAGGGGCTCACCGCCTTCCCGCGGGCGGTACTCGATCCCGGGGATGGCCTGCTGGTCCCGGATCCCGGGTATCCCGCCTACCGGGGGGCGGCCCTCCTCGGGCCGTTCCGCCCGTGCCCCGTCCCGCTCCGGCCCGAGCGGGGATACCGGTTGGACCCGACCGACCTCCCCCGGGAGGGCCGGCTCCTCTACGCGAACTACCCCCACAACCCGACGGGGGCCGTGGCGGATCGGGCCGCGCTGCAGGAGCTCGCCGATGCGGCGGCGGATCGGGACCTCTGGGTCGCCTACGACAACGCCTACAGCGAGGTGACGTTCGACAGCACCCGCGCCCCGTCGTTCCTGGAGTTCCCGGGCGCCCGGGCCCGCACCGTGGAGTTCCATTCGCTGTCGAAGACGTTCGGCCTCGCCGGCTGGCGGATCGGCTTCGCGGTCGGCGACTCCGACCTGCTTGCCCCCCTCGTCCAGCTGAAGAGCCAGGTCGATTCGGGCGCTCCCCGGCCCCTCCAGCGGGCGGCGGTCGCCGCGCTTGAGCTCTACCGGGGCGCGGACCGCCCCCCCGAGGTCCAACGGAGCGTTGACGAGTACGGGCGACGAATGGCCTGTCTCGTGAACGGGCTCCGGGAGCGCGGCTATCCGGTCGAGCTCCCCGGGGGAACGCTCTACCTGTGGCAGCGGGCGCCGGACGGCGACGGCGCCGCCTTCGCGCACCGCCTCCTTACGGAGCACGGGCTCCTGGTGACCCCGGGAAGCGCCTTCGGCGCGGGTGGGGCGCCGTTCGTCCGATGGTCGGTGACGCGCCCGCTTGAAGTGATCGAGGAGGCGGTGCGCCGGCTGCCGCCGGCCCCCTCCTACGATGGATGCGTCCCGTGACGTCGGTCCCCTTCCGCTCCGCAACCCCGGGCTTCGGGGGCCCGATGCGGGAGCCGGAGCCTCGACGTTCGACCCGAGGGCCGAGGAGGTTTGGGGATCCCTTCCCCGCACGGGATCACGGCTCGGGGCGCGGAGGACGGCCCCGTCGCCGCGCGAGCTCGGCGAGGACCTCCGGATACGGCACCCGCTGCTGGTAGAGGAAGACCAGCAGGTGGAACAGGAGGTCCGCCGCCTCCTCGGTGACCCGTGTCGGCGACCGATCGCCGTCGGTGAGCAGGAGTTCGACCGCCTCCTCGCCGACCTTTTTGCGGAGCAGCAGCGGGTCGGCGAGCAGGCGGGCAACGTACGATCCCTCGGGACGTCGGGCGTCGCGATCCTGGATCGTGCTCCACAGGTCGGCGATCGGGTCGGGATCCACCCCGTCGAAGCAGCTGGTCCGCCCGAGATGGCACGCCGGCCCGCTCGGGCGCACCCGTGCGAGGACGGAGTCGTCGTCGCAGTCGCGGTGCAAGGAGACGACTTTGAGCCGGTGGCCGGACTGCTCCCCCTTCATCCAGAGCCGCCCCCGCGAGCGGGACCAGAAGTGCATCCAGCCGGTCTCCTCGGTCTTGCGGAAGCTCTCCGCATTGCCGTAGGCGAGCATGAGGACCCGACCCGAGTCGACGTCCTGGACCACGACCGGGACGAGGTCGTCCCCGGTCATGGGGCCGCCTCGCGGCGGATCGGAACGCCGGCCTCGCTCATCGCGGCCTGCACTTCGGTCACGGTCAGCCGGCCGGTGTGGAGGCGCGAGGCGAGGAGCGCGGCATCCGCCGATCCCGAGCGGAACAGTTCCACCACGTGGGAGGCGGTGCCGCAGCCTCCGGAGGCGACGATCGGGAGGGGGACACGCGCCCGGATCGCCGTGTAGAGCGCGAGGTCGTAGCCGGTACCCGTCCCGTCCCGGTCGATGGCGGTGACGAGCAGCTCCCCGGCGCCGTCGCGGGCCGCCTCGCGGCATCGCTCGACCGCCTCACGTCCGGTCGGTCGCCGACCCCCTTCGGCCACGACGGTCCACCCCCGGCCCTCGACGCGGACGTCGACCGCCGCGACGACGCACTGGGAGCCGTGCTCGTCCGCGACGCGACGCAGGAGCGTCGGATCGCGGAGCGCGGCCGAGTTGATCGCCACCTTGTCGGCCCCCCGGCGCAGCCGGGCGGTGGCGTCCGAGACGCTTCGGACTCCGCCACCGACCGTCAGGGGGATCGTCACCGCATCGGCGATCGCCCGGACGATCTCGAGGTTCGCCTCGCGTCCCCGCGGCGTCGCGGCGATGTCGAGGGCCACAATCTCGTCCGCGCCCTGGCGCTCGTACTCCTGGGCGAGGGCGACCGGATCGCCGACCGCCTCGACCCGTTCGAACCGGATCCCCTTGACGACGCGACCGTCGGCCAGGTCCAGGCACGGGATCAGCCGCGGGAGGGGGCTCATCGCCGGCTCCTCCAGCGGACCCGCCCCTTCGGGGAGAGCGCCCGGGCCGCAGGTTCGGCGGCGGCGGCCCACGCCCGGCCGAGCGCCTTGAACGTCGCCTCGTGGAGATGGTGGATCTCGCCGGGTCGGATCGTGCGTTGGTGCAGGGTGAACCGGCCCTCGAACGCCAGCGACCGGAGGACGTGGTCGGCCATCGACCGTCGGTCGAGGTCGGATTCGTAGTAGGGACGGTCGGCGAGGTCGACGACGACCTGGACGAGCGTCTCCTCCATCGGGACGGTCGCCTCGCCGAGCCGGCGGCGCGGTCGGTCCCCGAGCGAGACGCGGAGCGCCCGGCCGAGGGCGAGCGCGAAATCCTCGGCCCGGTGGTGCGGGAGCGCCCCCTGGGCATCCGCTTCGATGCGCAGCTCCGCGTAGCGGGCGAAGGAGTCCCATCCGTGATCGATTTCGGGATCGCCGGCCGAGCCGACCAGGCCCGGGGGCCCGCGGCCCGAAAGCCGGATCCGCACGTCCGTCTCCTGGGACCGGCGCCGCACGGCGACAGGAGGTTCGGTCACCGGTCGGCCCCCCATGCCGGCTGGAACGGGACGCGGTCCGAGTAGAGCGCCTTCCCCACCACCGCCCGCGCATACCCCCACCCCGCGAGGCGGTCGAGATCGTCGGTGGAGGCGATCCCGCCGGCCGCGATCGACGGATGCGCGCAGCGCGCCGCGATCGGGCTCGGCCGGGGAGCGACGCCGGCCAGACGCCCTTCCCGCGCCACATCGGTGAACAGCACGGCCTCGAGCGGCAGTCCGTTCGCCCAGTCGATCCAGCGGCCGACCGGACCGGGGACCCGGCGGCGCCACCCGTCGACCACGATCCCCCGCTCGTCCCGGTCGACGGCCAGGATGAGCCGCCCGGGGTGGGCCCGCGCCATCCCCGCGAACCAGTCCGGATCGTCAAAGGCACGGCTGCCGACGATCGCGCTGGTCCGGGGTCGGGCGAGCACCGCCTCGACGGCGTCGGTCGTTCGAAGCCCCCCTCCGACCTGGACCGGGATGCGGGCCGCCGAAAGGATCCGGTCGAGCCAGCGGGCGTTCTCGCCCCGGCCGAGCGCTCGGTCGAGATCGACCACGTGCAGCCGCCGGGCCCC
>JAKABH010000088.1 GCA_021801925.1 Thermoplasmata archaeon
TCCGGATGGCCGAGGCGGCCGACGTCGTACGGGTACGGCGGCGCCCCGGCGCCGGACGCCGCGGGCGGCGCCGCCTTCCCGAGGACGCTGGTGGCGCGGGCGTAGGCATACTGGCAGAACGGCCCGCTGCGGCCCTCGAAGGAGAGGGCGTCCTCCCAGCGGAAGACGACCGGCTTCTCGGGGGCGACCCGGACGATGTGGTAGCGGACGGCCCCGGTCGCCACCGCCTCGGCGATCCGGTCGACCTCGTCGTCGGCGAGTCCCTCCCGGCGGGCCCGGACCTCGCCGCGCGCGCGCTCCACGGCCTCGGCGAGGAGCTGGTCGAGCCAGACCGCCGATCCGCCGCGGGTCGACATGCGGCCCCCCTCGGGGACGGTGATGTCCTGGTAGATCACGAACTCGGGCCGGCGGGCTTCCCCGATCTCGGCGAGCAGCGCCTCCAGCGTCCGGGCATGGAGCTGGTGGTCCTGCCCGAGGACGTCGACGACCCGCGCGAACCGGGCGAACTTCGCGAGGTGGTAGGCGACGTCCCGCGTGACGTAGAGGCTCGTCCCGTTCCCGCGCTGGACGACGACCGTCTGCTTCTCCTTCGGCAGCCCGTATCCCCCCGCGTCGATCGCCCAGGCCCCGTTCTCCTCCCGGCGCGCGTGCGGGGCGGCATGGAGGCGGTCGAGGACCGACGCAACGGCCCCGTTGCGGACGAACTCCGACTCCCAGACGAACTCGTCGAACGCGATCCCGAGCCGTCCGAGCGAGGCGACCATGCCGCCGAGGATCTCCTCGGCGAGCGCCCGGTGCCGTTCGGGGATCCGGCCGGATTCGAGGCCCTCGACGACCGCGGCGACCTCGGCGGCCGCCTCGGGATGCGTCTTCAGGTAGGCGCTCACGGCGGGGTACGGCCGGCCGCGATGCGCGTCCGCCTTCTCTCCCTCGGGGGCGCCGTCGAGCGTCGCCCGGATCTCCTCCGGCCACCGGGCCGGCTCGCGGCCCCAGATCCAGGAGATCATCGCCGCCTGACGACCCATGTCGTCGACGTAGTACTGGGTGGTGACCGGGGTGCCGGCGGCGCGGAGGGTCCGCGCGAGCGTGTCGCCGATGATCGCGTTGCGGACCCGGCCGATGTGGAACGGGCCGGTCGGGTTGGCGCTCGTGTGCTCGACGCACGCCCGCTCGGCGGCGGGGGGGCGGTGGCCGTACCGTTCCCCGAGGGCGAAGACGGTCGCGAGCGTCCGGCCCCCGATCCGCTCCGGGGCGGCGACGAAGTTGAGGTAGGCGCCGTCGGTCGACACGGCGGCGATCTCGCCCCCCGTGCGGAACGCCCCGCCCAGCCGCGTCGCGAACTCGGGGGCGGGGAGATGCGCCGCGGCGGCGAGCCGATGGACGGGGAGCGCGGCGTCCGCCTGCGGACCGCCGTCCCAGTTCACGAGGCCGCGGAGGAGGGCGGGATCGGAGGCGCTCCCGAGGGCCGCCAGCGCCTCGGCGAGGCCGCCGAGCAGCGCCCGCTCGAACGGCACCCACGGGTCCGGATCCGGGGGAACGTGCTCTGCTGCCACGACGCCGGACCGTCCGGGAACCGCTTTACGGGCGCGCTCGTCTTAACGGTTCTCCATGCCGGCGCTCCTGCTCGTACGCTACGGCGAGCTCGCCCTCAAATCCGCCCCCGTCCGACGCGAGTTCGAGGCGACGCTCCGTCGCAACCTGCTCGACCAGTTCCTCCGGGAGGGCGTGCCCGCCCGCGTCCGCGCGGACCACGGCCACCTCTACGTCGAGGTAGACGACGCGGCCCGGGCGGCGCCCCTCGTCGCCCGGGTCTTCGGCGTCACCTCCGTCTCCGTCGTCGAGGAGGTGCCGACCGACCGGGCGCAAATCACCGCCGCCCTCCTCGAGCGGGCCGCCCCCCGCCTCACGCCGGGGGCGCGCTTCGCGGTACGGGCGCGGCGGACCGGCTCGCACCCGTTCACGAGCCAGGAACTCGCCCGCGACCTGGGCGGGGACGTCCTCGACCGGTTCCCCGCGCTCGGGCTCACGGTCGACCTCGAGCGGCCGGACGTCGAGCTGTTCGTGGAGGTACGGGGTCCCCGCACCTACCTCTACTTCGATCGGATCCCCGGCCCGGGCGGACTGCCGCTCGGGGTCGCCGGCACGCTCGTCGCCTACGTCGACGGACCCCGCGCCGCGCTCGGGGCCTGGCTGATGATGAAGCGCGGGTGCCGGGTCGGCGTCGTCGTCGGGCCGGGCGGCGAGCCGCTGGTCGACGGGATCCTCGCCCGCTACGACCCCAAGGTGACGCGCGTCCTCGCGCCGCCCGACCCCGACGGGTGGGTCGGGGCCGTCGGCGCGCTCGCCGAGGCGACGCGCGCGGACGGGGTCGTCCTGCCGATCGGCGTGGAGGCCTACCCCGAGGCGCTCGGACGATGGGGGGACCGGGTCGTCTTCTCCCCGACGATCGGCCTCACCGAGGCCGAGGTGGAGGAACGGTGGCGGACCGTCGCGGCGCGCGCGTCGTAGCCCAGCGCACCTTCGAGGTGGAACCGGCGGCGGAATCGCCCGCGCCGCCGGCCCCGCCGGTGCCGCCCGCCGCCGAACCGGCCTCCCCGGCCCCGAGCGCGCCGGCCCGGCCCGCGGGGCCGTTCCGTCCGTCCGACGAGGGGCTGTGGGCCCGCCGCTACCGCTGGCT
>JAKABH010000041.1 GCA_021801925.1 Thermoplasmata archaeon
CGTCGCCACCCCGCTCGCGTGCATGAGCAGGTTCAGCATCGACCGCTCGGCGGCGAGGATCGCGGCGGCCGGCCCCTCGACCGTGAGGACGACCGTCCCCGGCCGCACCGCGGCCCCGTCGGGGCGGCACCGGCGCGGGTCGAGGCCGGCCCGGACGGCGACCGCCGCCGCGGCCGCCCCGCCCGACAGGATCCCACCGGCCTGGGCGACGAGCCGGGCCCGCGCCCGGGCGCCCGGCGGGAGGACCGCCCGGCTCGTCCGGTCGCGGCCGGCCCGGTCCTCGGCCCAGGCGATGCGGGCGAGCCGGGCGGCGTCGGCGCCGTCCGACCCCGGGCGGTCACGGGGGCGGGGCATCGTCCCCCTCCTCCGCCCCGACGGACTCCGTAAGTCGGCGGAACTCCGCCGCGAGATCCGGCCGCAGCTCGGGGAGCCGGCGCCGGGCGAGCTCGTCGACGCGGCGCCGGGCGCTCGTCCGGTCCCCCCGGGCGAGCGCGAGCTCGGCGAGCCGAAGCACGACGTCGACCTCGTCGGCCGGCGCGTGCAGCTCCCGCACGATCCGGTAGGCGTCGAGAAGCTCGACCTCGGCCCGGTCGAACTCCCGTCGGTCGAGGAGGAGCTTCCCCGCGACGATCAGGGCGTTGACGAGCCCGAACCGGTCGCCGATCCGCTCGAGGATCTCCCGCGCCCGCGCGTTCCGGTCGACCGCCTCGTCGTACCGGCCGAGCTCGCGGAGGACGTCCGCGAGGTTGAACAGCGCCCAGCCAACGCGGCGGAGGTCGTGGGCCTCTTCCGCGAGCCGGATCGCCGCCTCGAACTCGGGGATCGCCCGGGCCCGCTGCGGCGGCCCGCCGGGGAGGCCCGAGACGATGACGCCGACGAACAGGCGGGCCCACGCCGCCTCGCTGAGGTCGCCGATCCGCTCGAGCGCCTCGGCGGCGCTGCGGGCCTCCCCCGCGGCGCGGCCCGCCTCCCCCATCATCGCGAGGACGTTCGCCCGGCGGACCTCGGCGAGCGCGCGGGCGAGCTCGTGGCCGGTCGCCTCCGCGAGGCGGAGCTCCTCCGAATGCTCGGCGAGCGCCTCGGGATACCGGCCCGCGTAGTAGTAGACCTCCCCCTGCAGCCGGTGGAGGGCGATGCGGGCGGCCGGGTGGGCCGCGAGGGCGTCGGGGGGGAGGGCGGGAAGGATGCCCCGGATCGTCTCCTCCGCCCCGCGCCAGTCCCCCTGGTCGGTCCGCAGCCGGGCGAGGTAGAGGAGCCCGAGGGCGTAGACGGCGGGGGAGAGCCGGGCGCCGAGCCCTTCCCGCTCCAGGTGGAAGCGGAGCATCCCCTCGGCCTCGCGCAGGCGGCCGACCAGGTCGAGCTGCTGCGCGAGGGCGACGACGAGCTCCGTCTCGGCATCCCAGTTCTCCGGCGACGCCCGGCGGTGGCTCTCGAGCGCCCGGGCGAGGTGCTCCACGGCGACCTCGGGGGCGTGGGCCCGGACGGCGATGTCGGCGGCGGCGCGGTTGTACCGCACCGCCCGGTCGTCGACGCGCCCGAGATAGGCGTGGCGGGCGAGGGCGTAGATCGTCGTCGGATCGTCCGCGCCGGTGGCCTCGATCGCCGCGCCGACCCGCCGGTGGAGCGCCCGCCGGCGCTCCTCCGTAAGGCCGTCGTGGATCCGGGCGCGGAGCCGCTCGTCCGCGAAGGCGAACGCCTCCCCCGGGCGCTCCCAGAGGACGCCGAGCCCGACGAGCCGGTCGACCGCCTCGGCGAGCCGCTCCTCGTCCGCCTCCGTGGCGCGGAGGAGCGTCGCGAACGAGAACTCCGGCCCGATCACGGCGGCGGTCGCGACGACGCGCTCCTCCGTCTCGTCGAGCGGGGGGAGGACGGGGGCCCCCTCCGGCTCGGGCGGCGGCCCCGCGTGCCCGCCGCGGCGATCGCGGTGGGCGAGCAGGAGGGGGTTCCCACCGCTCTCCGAGTGGGCCCGCGCGATCTCCTCCGGCGAGAACGAGCGCGTCGGTTCGGTGCGGGCGAGGAACTCGCCGACCTCCGCCGAGGTGAGGGGCCGCAGCGGGATCCGCTCGGCGTGGGTCGCCGCGGCGAGGGCGTCGAGCCGGCGGCGGCGGCTCTCGGGGAGCGTCGCCGGGGGGCGGGTCGTGGCGACGATCCAGAGCGGCCGCTCCCTAAGCTGGCGGGCGAGGAACTCCACGGCCCCGAGCGACGGCTCGTCGGCGCGGTGGAGGTCCTCGAGGAGCAGGACGGTCGGGCCCCGCCGGGTGAACTCGAGGAACTGCGCGGCGATCCCGTCGAGCAGCGAGAGGTGACCGGCCTCCTCGCGGTGGTCGGCGCCGCGCAGCGCCTCGAGCAGCCGCTCCTCGACCTGGATCGGGGGGGCGAACATCTCGTCGTCCAGGCGCGGAGCGAAGCCGATCAGCACCCCCGGGACGGCGAGCGAGGGGCCGTCGGCGGCCGGCGGGCGGTCGTCCGGCCGGGCGCTCTCGAGCGCGGCCCGGAGGAGGCCGAACGGCGGCGGGGCGTCGAGCGGCGGCGCCGTCGCCACGAGGAGGGAGCACGGGAGGGGGTCGATCCGGCGGCGCAGCTCGCGGACGAGCTCCGTCTTCCCGACCCCGGGGTCGCCGACCAGGAGGGTCACCCCGCCGTGGCCGGCGCGGGCGTCCTCGAGCCGGCGCTCGAGCGCCTGGACCACCTCGACGCGACCGACGAAGGCGCGGCCGCTCCCGGCATCGGCCGACATCTCGGGCCGTCGGATGGGGTCGACCCTCTATTTACGCTACGCCGGCGGCGGGGGCGGCCGGTCGGCCGGGCCCGACGTCGCCGGGCGGCGGAACGGGAGCGCGACGACCCGCGCCGCGACCGACCGGTCGCGGAGCCGGAGCCGAAGCTCGGTGCCGGGGACGGCGAGGGGCGACGGGAGGAAGGCGAGGGCGACGCCGACGCCGAGGCTCGGCGAGAGCCCGCCGCTCGTCACCGTCGCCACGACGGCCCCCGCGGACTCGACCGGCGTCCCGTGCCGCGGCACCGCCCCCGGCACCTCCGTGACGATCCCGGCGAGGCGGACCGTGGGCCCCGCCGCCCGCTGCGCCGCGAGCGCCGTCGCGCCGACGAACGGGTGATCGAGGTCGACGAACCGCTCCTGCCCCGCCTCGATCGGGGTCCGGTCGCGGTGGAAATCCTGCCCGGAGAGGAGGTACCCCTGCTCCAGCCGCAGGGTGTCGCGGGCGCCGAGGCCGCACGGGACCGCCCCGGCGGCGACGAGCGCCTCCGCCCGCTCGACGGCGACCTCGGCGCGGAGGAACAGCTCGTAGCCGCGCTCCCCCGTGTAGCCGGTCCGGCTCACGATCGTCCCGTCGGCGAGGTCGGCCGGGAAGCGGAGGTCGCCCTGCCCTCTCGCCGGCGAGGCGCCCCGCGCGTCGGGGAAGCCGGCGATCCGGTAGAAGCCGAGGCCGCCGAGATCCCAGCCGAACGTCCGCTCGAGGAGCGCCCGGGCGTGGGGACCCTGGACGGCGAGGATCGCGACGGAGCCGTTCCAGCGGGCCAGGCGGGTGTCCGGCGCGCGGTGCTGCCGCAGGATCTCCTCGACCTCGGCGACCGGCCCCGCGTTCGGCACCGCGAGGAAGCGGCGCTCGGGGGTCGTCCCCGCGTCGAGGCGGGAAAGGAGAAGGTCGTCGACGATCGCCCCGGTCGACTCGAGCAGGAACGTGTAGCGGACCTGCCCGGGGAGGAGCCGGGGGACGTTCGCCGTCGTCCGCCGGGCGAGGAGCTCCGGGGCGGAGGCGCCGTCCACGGTCAGGATCCCCATGTGCGAGACATCGAACAGGCCGACCCGTTCGCGGACCGCCCGGTGCTCCGCGAGGATCCCCGAGAAGTAGAGCGGCATCTCCCAGCCGGCGAACGGGACCAGATGCGCCCCGTGCCGCCGGTGGAACTCCGCGAGCGGGGAGGCCCGCAGCGGGGCGACCGGCGGGGGCGCCGGGGACTGGACCGCGGGGCCGCTCACGTCACCACCTCGGGAAGGCGCCCTTCGTCGAGCGCGCGGCGGACCTCGACGGCGATCCGCCGGCCCGTGCTCATCGGGCTGCGCCACAGCGCGTTCCCGTACGGATGGCCGAGGGCCAGGTGGACGTTCGTCCCGCCGCCGATCCGCGCCGCGACGTCGAACACCGCGAGGTGGCCGGCGGCGTCGACGCAACTCTGCAGGCAGAACGGGCCGAGGATCCCGGGCGGCGCCCACGACCGGCTCGCGTCGACGAACCGCTCCCCCAGGGCGAACGCCTCCTCGAGCAGCGACTCCCGGACGGTGAGGGTCCCGTGGCCGACGACCGTGTACTCGGGGATCCGCTCCGCCTCGGGGAGCTCGAGCTGCTGGGCGGCGGGGAGGCGGACGAGGCCGTCCAGGTTGCTTTCCCGCCGCTCGTCGACCCCGAGGAGCTCGAGGCCGTCCTCCCGGGGGGCGAGCGGCGAGAAGAAGAAGTTGAAGTTGAAGACCGGCCCCAGGATGTACTCCTCGATCCGGGCGGCGTCCAGGTCGGCCCGGGCGATCGTGCCCCGGGCGACGAGGCGGTCGACCTTCGCATGGTACTCCGCCGGCGAGGCGGCGGTGAAGAACCCCCGCTCGAGCCGGCGGGTGGCGTGGGGGAGCTTCACCATCGAGAGCCGCTCGATCGCCTCGGGTCCGGGGACGGCGCGGGGGGTGCGGATCCCGGCCGCCTCGAGGAGGGCGTAGTAGTTCCGCCGCTCGCTCCGTTCCTCGATGCGGAGGAGGGCGCGGCTGCCGACGATCGGCACCCGAAGGTCGGATTCGATCGTCTCGAGCGGGACGTAGGAGCTCAGGGCCCGGTTCGGGACGAGGAGCGCCCCGGCCGACCTCAGCCGCTCCTGCGAGGCGGGGGCCGCCAGATCCGCGAACTTCGGATACGTCCAGACGTCGTCGACGCACCCCCGCCACCGGGCGCCGTCCGCGCCGCGAACGGTCCGGTAGTAGCGGGCGTACGTCGCCGCCCGCCCGCTCTGGGCGAGGACGAGGCTCGGGAACCCCTCGGCGACCGCCCCGTCGGCGACGTCGAGCGCCGAGTGGGAACCGACGACGGCGAGGATCGGCCGGCGGGGATACCCCGCGAGGACGGCGCGGATCGCCTCGGAGGAGACCGGCATGGTCGACCGCACCGTCACAGGAGTTTAAGCGCACGGGCGGTCCGCTCGGCGGTGACGGGCAGCTCCGTCGCGTGGGCGCCGCACGCCTCCCGGACGGCGAGGGCGATCGCCGCGGGGACGGGGATGATCGGCGGCTCGCCGAGCCCCTTCGCCCCGAACGGACCGGCCCCCGGGAACCCCTCCAGGAACTCGACCTCGATCGGCGGCACCTCGCCGAACGTCGGGATCCGGTAGTCGAGCAGCCCCGGGTTCAGGAGCCGGCCGTCGTCCGACCAGATCGCCTCCTCCGTGAGCGCGGTGCCGAGCCCCATCGCGATCCCGCCCTCCACCTGGGCCCGGGCCGCCGGCGGGTCGACGAGCGTCCCGACGTCCTGGAACGCCGTGTACCGGACGACCCGCACGGCGCCGGTCGCCCGGTCGACGGCGACCTCCGCGACGTGCGCCGCGCCGGTGAAGTCGGTGTAGCCGTAGAACGTCCCGGCGCGGACGAGCGACTCGTCGATCGTCCCGCCCCGCCCGTAATGCTTCCCGACGACGACGACGCCCCCCTCGCCCCGCTCGTCGGGGGTGAGAAGGTCGGCGAGCGGCCGGTCGATCCGGCCGCCCGCTGGGTCGGCCCGCACGTGGATCCGCTCCCCGTCGATCCCGAACTCCACCGGCCCCCCCGCGCCGAGCCGCGCGGCGAGGATCGAGCGGAGCTCGGCCGCCGCCGCTTCGATCGCCCGGCCGAGCACGGCGACGGTCCGGCTCCCGAAGACGCCGGAGTCGAACGGCGCCTCGGCGGTGCCGAGCGACTCGACGCGGATCCGGTCGGCGGGGAGGCCCAGGACCCGGACGGCGACGGCCCGGAGCCCGGCGACGACGCTGCCGCTCCCGATCTCCCGCTCCCCGACCTCGAGCACCACCTCGGAGGGGGCGAGGCGGAGCCGGAGCTCGCCGCCGGCCCCGGTCCCGGTCGACCAGAAGCCGCCGGCGACGCCGACCCCGTGGCCGGGGGGGGCGGCGGCGCGCCAGGCGCGCGCCGTCGCCCGCGCCCGCTCGAAGGCGGCGGCGAGGCCGAACGGCCCGACCGGCTGGCCGAGGGGGGTCGCCTCCCCCTCCCGCCAGAGGTGCGCCGCCCGGAACGCCTCGGGATCGAGGCCGACCTCCCGGGCGACGTGGTCGAGATGGGACTCCACCACGAACGCGCACTGGGGGGCGAACGGCGCCCGGTGGGGCCCGAACGGGGGCTTGTGCGTCCGGACCCCGAACCCCTCGACCTCGAACGTCGGGGTGCGGTACGGCCCGAGCAGGAATCCGATCGAGTAGCCGGTGGCGAAGTCGCGGCCCGGCAGCGCGGCGCCGACGTCGAGGAGGAGGCGGACCCGGCGGCCCGAGATCGTGCCGTCCCGCACCGCCGTCTCCATCCGGACGACCGCGGGGAGCGTCGTCCGTCCGAGCCGGAACTCCTCGGCGTAGTCGAGGGCGAGGCGGACCGGGCGGCCGCTCGCCCGCGCGAGGAGGAGGGCGTACGGCTCCAGCAGCGGCGCCCCCTTCCCGCCGAAGCCGCCGCCGACCCACGTCCCCGCGACCTCGATCGCGCTCTCGGGGAGGCCGAGCATCGTCGCGAGGTCCTCCCGCGTGCCGAACGGGCTCTGGGTCGACGTCCGCACCGTCCATCGGTCGCCGTCGACCCGGGCGAGACAGGCGTGCGGCTCCAGGGCGACCTGGTGGACGCTCGCGGTCCGGTACGTCTCGCGGACGACCCGGTCGGCGTCGCGGAAGGCGGCGTCCACGTCCCCCCGAACGGCGTGGACGTGCGCGGCGACGTGCGGGGAGCCGACCGCCTCCGGGCCCGGCCAGTCGGGGAAGATCGACTCCACGTCGGCGACGACCGGGGCGGGATCGACGGTCGCCCGCACCGCCTCCGCGGCGGCGCGGGCCGCCGCCCGGGTCGGGGCGGCGACCGCGGCGATCGGCTGGAAGCCGTAGTCGATCGACGCGGCCGCGAAGAGCGGCCGCTCCGCCGACCGATAGGCGGGCGGCAGCAGCCGGTCGAGGTCGTCGGGGCCGATCGCGACGACCCCGGGAAGCGCGCGGGCCGCCGAGAGGTCGAGGCGGCGGACGGCGCCGGACGGTCGCGGCGCCGGCACGAGCGCCCCCCACAGCATCCCGGGCGATTCGAGATCGGTGCCGTAGCGGACGGCGCCGTGGAGCTTCGCCCGGGCGTCCGGGCGGCCCGCGGTCTCGGACGCCGGGGTCACGGCGCCTCCGCCCGGAGCCGCTCGACGGCGCGCCCGATCGCGGCATACCCCGTGCACCGGCAGAGGTTGCCGGCGAGCGCCTCGAGCATCTCGTCGCGGGAGGCGGCGCGGCCCCGTTCCTCGAGGAGGCCCGTCAGCGCGACGACGAACCCCGGGGTGCAGTAGCCGCACTGGAGCGCCCCCTCGGCGACGAACGCCGCCCGGACCCGCTCCATCGTCGGCGACTCGCCGCCGGCCTCGATCGTCGCGACGGCGCGTCCGTCGACCTCGTGGGTGAGGGTGAGGCAGGAGAGGGTGCTCTCGCCGTCGACCAGGACCGTGCAGGCGCCGCAGCCGCCCGTGCGACATCCCTCCTTCGTCCCCTTGAGGTCGAACCGCCAGCGGAGCGTGTCGAGGAGCCGTTCCGACGCCGGTACGTCGGAGGCGCGCCGCTCGACGCCGTTGACGCGGAGGGCGATCGGGCCGCCGGTCATCGCGGGAACCCCTCCGCACGGACGACCGCGTCGACGACCCGCTCCACGAGCGTGGCGACCAGGTGGCGCCGGTAGTCGGCCGAGGCGCGGCGGTCGGTCGGGAAGGCGACGGCGTCCGCGGCGGCGCGGGCGGCCCGGGCGACGGCGGCGGCCGTCGGGGCCCCGGCCCCGAGCGCCTCCGCGGCCGACGGGATTCGCACCGGGCGCGGGGCGACCCCCCCGACGGCGATCCGCCAGCGCCGGTCGGCCGGGGAGCAGGCGGCGGCGACGGCGACCTGCGAGATGTCGTTCGCCGGCCGGACCCGTTGCCACCGGTACGCCGACGGCCGCGCCTCGGGGAACCAGACGGCCCGGACGAGCTCCTCGGGCCCGAGGTCGACCCGCCGGGAGGCGCGGACGAACCGGTCGACCGGCAGCCGCCGCGTCCCCCGCGGGCCGACGATCTCGACCTCCGCGTCGAGGGCCAGGAGGACCGGGACGAGGTCGGAGGTCGGGGCGGCCCGGACGACGTTCCCGCCGAGGGTCGCCCGATGCCGCAGCGCGACGCTCCCCACGTCCCGGATCGCCTCGGCGAGGCCGGGGAACCGGCGCACGAGGTCGGGATCCTGCTCGAGGGCGCGCAGCGGGAGCGTGCTGCCGATCGTGAGGGACGGGCCGGCCCAGTCGAGCGTGCGCCACGGCAGGTGCCGCAGCGAGACGACGACGCGGGGCCGCTGGCGCCCCTCGTCCACGTCGGGGAGGAGGTCGGTCCCGCCGGCGAGGACCGCGGCCCCGTCCGGGGCGGCGGCGCGGAGCGCGGCGAACGCCTCGTCGGCCGAGCGCGGGGCCACGAGGTCGAACTCGACCATCGGCCCCCGACGGGGCGGCGGCGCATATCGTTTCGGCCCCGGTCGCCGTCGCCCGGGCCCGGGTTTATTATCCCCGGACCGGCTGGGGCCCGCAGCGGCCATGCCGTTCGAACTTTCCTTGCGGTACAGTACCCCGCTCACCCCGATCGGGGACCTGGACGAGGTCCTCCGGGAGTTCCTCCGCCTCGTCGGCTACCTCCCCGACGGGGAGGAGGGGCGCGGGGCGGAGGGGCCGGTCGCCTCGAGCCTCGCCTACCGGCTCGTCCGGGAGTGCCTCCTCCGGGACGCGAACCGGGCGTGGTACGTCGAGGAGATGACGGCGCTCCTCAACACCTCCAAACCGACCGTCTACCGCCACATCAACAAGCTCAAGGCGCTCGACCTCCTCGAGGAGGTCGGGGGCGCCGCCGACGGGAAGGGCCGCAAAGGGTACCGGTTGCGCTACGGCAACCTGGCCCGCGCGTGGGACTTCACCGAGGCGAACGCCCAGAACGCCCTGAAACGGTATCGGGAGACGGTGAATCACTTGCAGGCGTTGGTCGAGCAGAAGGCGTCCGAGTTGCCCCCGCCGAAGGCGGCCGCGCGCGCACGGGGGGCGGCCCGATGACCGCCCCGCCCGCGGCGTCCGGGAAGAAGCCGCTCCTCGCGCTCACCCCCGGCTCGCGCGTCCGGGTCCGCTCCGCCGGGCCGGACGAGAGCGCCCTCGACTCCGTCGGCCGCTTCCGGGGGCTCGTCTCGATCGGGGGGGACAACGCGCTGGCGATCGAGCTCGAGGGGCCCCCGGCGGAGGAGCAGGGGCGCCTGCGGCTCGTCCCGGTCCCCGCGCTCCTCGCCGTCGACATCCTCGAGGCGGCGAAGCCCGAGGAGGAGAAGCGCGCCGACCCGACCGAGTCGGCCCAAGGGTACTTCCGCTGACGCGGAGCGGGCTTGCTGGGAGTTCCGTCGCGGAGTGCGCCCGCGAATTCGAACCCAGGTCGTCGGCTTCGAAGGCCGACAGGATAGTCCAGACTACCCCACAAGCCCGCGGGCCGACCACGGGGCGGCCGCTATTTGGACGTTCCGCGGCCCCCGCCTCCCAGAACGGCCGCGGGCGGGCCGCTCCGGTCGGGGCGCTCACCGCGGGGCGGGCGGTTCGTACTTGTCGAGGGTCGTCTGGGCCCCGGCCCCGGGGAAGAGCGTCGCCAGCGAATCGGCCATCACCTGGATCCGCTGCCGGACGTACGGGGTGATCCCGTCGATCGTACTGAGCCGCTGCGACAGCGGCAGGTACTTCCGGACCGCCCCCTCGTAGACGGTGGCGAGCAGGTCGCCGTCGCACCGCCCCCCGCCCGGCCGCGCCGCCCCGCACCGGCCGGTGAGCGGCGGCCGCCGGTACGACGTCCCGCAGGCCTTGCAGCGGAACTTCTGGGTCGCGTAGCTCTTGAGATTCCCCATGAGGTCCGGCAGGAAGTGGGCGTTGAGCACGAGCGTCACCGCCTGGGCCACGTCCACGGCGCGGATCCGGGCGGTGAGGAGCACCGACCGCTCGACCATGTCGCTCATCGACCGGTTGTCGCGGTAGGCGGAGCGGACCGGACCGGCCGCGACGCGGGTCGTGTCGTGGGTGAACCCGTAGCCGGCGAGCGACCGCGCCGTGCCGAGCCGCTTGCCGACCGTCTCCAGGAGCGGCTCGACCTCCTTCGCCGGGCGGCGCGCCGCGGCCGCCCGGTAGAACGCGAGCGGGTAGCGGAGGCCGACGTCGACGTTGTGCGCCTCCTTGTCGACCTCGGTCGCCTCGAGGCGCGTCGTCAGCACGAGCGGCTTGTCCATGAGCGCGCCGCGGCTCGACGGGAGGTACGACCGCGAGAAGTTGAGCAGCGCGTCGAGCAGGAGCGTCACCGAATCCTCGTCGCCGTCGCAGTTCCGCCGCTTCGCCGCGTGGAAGACCGGGTGGGCAAAGCACGCCTCGGCCGGCGTGAAGCCGACGATCCGGCCCGCCACGCCGCCCGACGTGTGCGGCGCGAGGGCGACGACGAGCGCGCCGAAGAGGTCCTCGGGCCGGTGGACGTCGTAGAACGGCTCGAGGCCGTAGAAGCGGACGAGCTCGTCGTCGACGAACTGGGCGAGCCGGGTGAGGTACTCGCCGCAGCTCCGCGCGACGAGGAGGTCCTGGGGCCGCAGCTCGAGGAGCTGCTCCCCGCCGACCAGGGGGGCACCGGTCCAGTCGTGGGTGTAGCCGAGCTCGACTAGCCGCTCGACGGAGATCCCCGCCTCGTTCGGCCGGAAGTGGGTGAGCGGAAGGTCGGTGAGGTCGAAGCGGGCCGTCCCGTCCTGGTAGACCGAGATCTGGTGCGAGGCCCGGAGGATCCCCTTCTCGATCGGCTCGGGGACCTTGCCCGGCGAGGTGAGGCCCTTCACCCCCTTCACCACCGGCGTCCGAGTCAGCCGAAGGCGGGCGACCGCCTCGCTCCAGATCCGGCCGACCGGGAGCGCCTCGGCGATCGTGCGACCGGTCGGCTCCGTGTGGGCGCCGCAGGCGCACCGGGACCAGACGCTCGACCGGCCGCAGGCCGGGCAGCTCCGCACCCCGAGATCGACCTTCACGCCGTCGCCCCCGCTGCGCCGGGCCGCCTCCAGCACGGAGCGGGTCGGCCCGCCGGCCGCGCCGACCGGGAACAGCGCGTGGACGTTCGGCTCCATCGAGCGGAGGTAGGCCTTCTCCGGCCGGCCGACGCGGCCGCCAATCCGCGACGGGCCCCGCGCCCGGATCGCCACCCCGGCGAGGCGGCTGACGTAGTCGAGCGGGTCGTCGGCGACCGGCTCGAGCGGCGTCCGGCGCGTGAGGCCGTCGGCCGCGACGGCGAGCCCGAGGCCCCCGACCAAGCCGGCGCTCGGATCCGGCTCCCCCCGCCAGACGCCGTCGCCGATCGGACCCATCAGGAAGCCGAGCCGGGCGAGCAGCTCGTGCCAGGACGGATCGGCGGTCAGTTCGAGGGCGCCGTCGACCCACCGCCCCGCCTGCTCGACGTGCTCGGCGAGCGCCCGGATCTCCGCCGGGGCGAGATCGTGCCAGAACAGCAGCCAGCGGGGATGCAACGGGACGCCGAGCCGTTCGCTCACCCGCACCGCCTCCGCATACGACGCCGGCCGCTCCGCGCCCGGCTCCGCCCGCGCCGCCTCGAGCTCCGCGAGATGCCAGTCGAGCGAGTACGGGGCGGGAGCGAGCGGCCGGTTGTTCTCGAGGAACTCGCCGTAGCCGACCAGGAGCTCGCCGAGGTCGAGGATCCGGCGGATCCGGGGCAGGAGCTCCGTCGCCCGATCGACCTCCTGCACGGCGGTGACGGTCCCGTCGTCGAGCTCCACGATCGGACCGTCGATCGTGTCGCAGAGCGCCATCGCGGTCGCCTTGCCGGGGTACTCGAGCTTCACCTGGGTGCCGATCGCCACGAAATGCTGGAGGACCTCCATCGTGGCCGGGTTGACGGCGCAGGCGGCGAGCCCGGTCGTCCGGGCCCGGCCGTAGACGAGCCGAAAGCCGCCGGGCTGGCCCGGGTGCGCGAGGACCGGCCGGCCGCCGACCGAATCCTGGAGATACTTCGGCGTCTTCGAATCGTCCTCGTCGGTCTTGTGATGGCCCAGGTCGGCGAGGAACTCCCAGCCGTCGAGGCCGAGCTTGTCGACGGTCTTGCGGATCTTCGCCGCCTTCTGGCAGAGCCCCTCGGCGATGACGAGGCAGGCGCCGCCCCGGATCCCGTTCGTCGGAACGCGGGCGAGGTTGCGGAACGCGCTCACCTCCGCGTCCCCCTCGGTCGCCTCCCCCGAGATCGCCACGGGGACGTGCCGGACGACCTCGGCGATCTCCTCGGCCGTCGGCACGTACTGGAGGTGCTGGTAATACTTGTAGAGCGGAATCTCCTCCTGGTACCGCTCGACCTCCTCGCGGTCGGGCCGGTAGGCGGCGAGGCCGAGGTCCCGCCGGACGATGTCCGCGAGGAGGACGCTCAGCGCCTGGGCGGTCCCGCCCGCGGCGCGGATCGGGCCGGCGTAGTACAGTTCGATGTACGGTCCGTCGGGACTGTCGCGGAGATGGACCTCGGCGAGCCCCTCGAGCGGAGCGACGAGGATCCCCTCGGTCAGGATCGCGAGGCCGACCCGCAACGCGGTGTCGACGCGGGCCTCGACGGAGCCGCCGCGGCTCGTGTCCGCGGCGAGCCGCCGGGCGATCCGTACCGCGACCTCCTCGCGGGGCAGCGTCTCGGCGAGGGTGCGGATCTCCCGGGAGATCCCCTCGACGCCGAGGTGGGCCAGGAGCTTCTCGACCCGCATCGCCATGTCCTGGGCGCGGGGGATCTCGGGAGCCGTTTCGGGATCGAACCCTTCCTTGCGGGCCCGGGTCGCGACCTGGTAGGCGCGGTCGACCTCGGCCTCGATCGAGGCGAAGTAGGCCTCCACGGACGGCGCAGGGGGTGGGGCCGCTTAAGCCCGGAGGGCGCCCGCCTCCCCGGACGCCGCCCGCCGGGGACCGCGGGCGCGGCGCCTTAAGGGTCGGCCGCTCTCCGGCCGGCCCGCGGGGCGGGCGGCGATGTCGTTCTCCGACGAGTTCGTCAACCTCGCCGTCTGGGGGCTCATCGGCACCTGGGCGCTCGTCGTCGGCACCCTGGTGCTGTCGTGGTGGCAGACCCGCTCGGCGCGGCACCTGAACTCGGCGAACGCGATCCTCCAGATGCGGGACCGCTTCGACACGAAGGAGATGCGCCGGGCGCGGGCGCAGTTCGCGGCGTGGCTCCTCCATCCGGAGGGCGACTACCCCCAGCTCGAGGTGCCGCGGATGTTCGAGATGATCGGCACGCTCACCCACGAGGGCGTCCTCGAGGAGCGGATGGTCTGGTCCGGGTTCGGCGGCTACGTCACCGCCTACTACACCCGCCTCCGCACCCCGGTCGACTACATCGACCAGTGGCGGACGGCGTGGCGCGACCCCCTGATCTTCGGCCAGTTCGAGTGGCTGGCCGGGCGGATCGGCCGGATCGACCGGAAGATGTACCGTTCGTCGAAGCTGGAGCCGCTCTCGGTCGAGGAAGAGGCGAACCTCGTCCTCCGCGGCGAGGTCCG
>JAKABH010000089.1 GCA_021801925.1 Thermoplasmata archaeon
ACCCCCTTGATCTCGATGCGGCGCCCGCCGTCGGTCGAGACATTGAGATCCTCGCGGATCGTCCCGATCCCCCGGCGGACGCGGCCCGTCGCCCGCAGCAGCGAGCCGATCTCCTCGGCGACCTCGCGGGCCTCGAGTCCCCCCGTGAGGTCGGGCGCCGTCGCGATCTCGATGAGCGGGATGCCGAGCCGATCCAGCCGGTACGTCACCTCGCCCGGCCGTTCGGCGATCTTCCGGCCGGCGTCCTCCTCGAGGCAGATCGACTCGACCCCGTAGCGGCGGCCCCCCACCTCGAGATGGCCGTTGGTGGCGACGAGGGCCGTCCGCTGGAAACCGGTCGTCGTGGAGCCGTCCACGACGATCTTCCGCATCACCACGACCTCGTCGACCGGCCGGGCGTCCAGGAGCAGCGCGAGCTGGAGCGCGGTGTCGAGGGCCTCCGGGTTGAGGGGGTGAGGGGGCTCCTCGTCCATGTCGACGAGGCAGCTCGACGGAACGATCTCGTATCGGTAGAGCAGCTGCCGCGACGCCTGGAGCGCGGCGGCGGCGTCGACGGTACGATTCTCCCCGCTCGCCGCGCGCAGCCGGCGCGCGAACGAGCCGACGACCTCCTCGGAGAGGTCGGTCGGGCAGGGGCAGAACAGCTTGCCGACCGACAGCTGCTGGTGGATCTCGAGGCCGGCCTTCATGCGTCCCCCCGCACCGTGCGGCGGGGGAGGGATTCCCCGGCCCGGTCCGCGGCGAGCAGGGCGCGGACCTCCTCCGGAGCGCCGGCCCGGCCGAGCGCCCAGAGCATCTTCACGTAGGCGGTCTCGGGGAGCAGGTCGTCTAGGTACAGGACCCCCGCGCGGGCGAGTTCGCGGCCGGTGGCGTAGACGTACGGATCGACCCGGCCGGCCAGGCACTGGGTCGTCATCGCGACGACCGTGCCGTCCGCGACGGCGGCGCGGATCCACGGCAGGTGGAGGGCCGCGACGTGCCCGAGACCGGTCCCCGCGATCACGACCCCCCGGGCGCCGCGGACGATCGCCTCGGCCGTCTCGGGCCGGAGGCCCGGATAGAACCAGAGCAGCGCCGCCCTCGTGTCGATCGGCCCCTCGTGGCGTGCGGGCCCGGGCTGCGGGCCCCGGGCCCACGGCTCGACGGTGATGCGGTCGTCCCGCACCGAGCCGAGCGGCGGCCCGTTCCGGCTCTGGAAGGCGTCCCGGCGGGACGCGTGCATCTTGCGGACCCAGTTTCCCCGATGGATGGCGAACTCCGTGTCGGAGAGGCCCGCGTGCATCACGACGACCACCTCGCCCAGGGCGGCGCGGCGGGCGACCTCGACCGCGGCATGGAGGTTCGAGGGACCGTCGGACGACGGTCGGTCGGGGGAGCGCTGCGCCCCGACGAGGACGACCGGGCCGGGGAGGTCGGCGAGGAGGAAGGAGAGGGCCGCGGCGGTGTAGCTCAACGTGTCGGTGCCGTGGGCGATCACCACGCCGCGCGCGCCCGCCCGGAACGCCCCGACCACGTGGTCCGCGAGGGTGACCCAGTCGGCCGGCTGGATATCCTCGCTCAGCCGGTCCAGGACGGTCTGGATGCGGACCGGTCCCGACCGTCCGAGCTCCGGATAGAACGCGAGGATCTCGGCCTCGCCCTGGACCGGGCGGACGCCGCCGGTCTCGTAATCGACGCGGGAGGCGATCGTCCCCCCGGTCGTGAGGACGCTCACCCACGGCGTCTCGCTCGACAGGGCCGGCGGGGCCGCCGACCCGGCCGCGACCGAGGGCGGGGCGGTGCGGGCCGGCGCCGCCAGCAGATCGAAGGACGCCGCCGGGTCGATGCGCACGCCGACGTTGTAGCCGCTGTCGAGCTTCAGCTGGAGGATCCGGTCGCCCTGGGCGACGGGGTTCGGTACGAGGGTTCCGAGGTACCGCCGGCCGTCCCCGGTGCGAAGCTCGATGCGGCTGCCGGCCGGAAGCGCCCGAACGAGGGGCCACGGGTCCGCAGGGGTTTCGTTCGACATGCCGACACCGACGGGCGCATCGACCGGGCGGGCCCGGCCCCGTATAAATTCTGCCCTGCGGTTCGGCGCCGCGCGGTGGGGCCTTTTATACGCGACCCGATTGGCCGCCCCCGGGAACGCGCCCGCAATCACGCCCGTGTGGGGTAGCTACTCGTCGGGGTCCTCCCCCGGCGGGCTGCAATGGATTATCCTAGAGGCCTGCGGAGCCTCAGACCTGGGTTCGAATCCCAGCACGGGCGCCTTCCCCGACCGGTGGTGAAGTTCCGCGGATTGGAACAATAGGCTGGCCGAATCCGCGTGCGGTCATCCCCGTTCGCTCAGATCCGGGATTGGAGATACCGTCGAAGTCGTTCGTAGACCTCTTCCCGCGTCTCGAACATCTCGAACTCGGGTCGTCCGTGAAGGGATCGGTACACTCCACGGTGACCACCTTCTACCTTGAGTCGCCACCTACCGGGCATCTCTCTCAGCGGCCGGACGTCCAAATCCAGAGTCGCGG
>JAKABH010000006.1:0-8292 GCA_021801925.1 Thermoplasmata archaeon
GCGCTGAAGGCGTAGATCGTGCCGCGGGTCGGAAGGTCGACCCATTCGAGATCCCCTTCGTGGCACTCCGGGCAGGCCGTCCGCGGCGGCCAGAGGAGCCCGTCGCGGGGACAGCGGGTCGTCGAGAGCCGACCCGCCCGGAGCCGGTCGAAGAAGGCCGACAGGCGGGTCTGGTCCGGGGACTCGAGGGGGAAGAAGTCGAGGAGGAACGGGCGGCGGTCAGGGTCGGCCGGAGGCCGTCGGCGCTCGGGCGGATCCGGGGCGGCCTCCGCGGCCGGACGGGGCGGGGGGGAGTCGGGGGGCGGGGGCCGGACCGAGGCGGCGCCGCTCATGCCGCCCCGCCCCGCTGGTAGATCATGATCGAGTGGACGTTGGCGCTCCCCGACAGGTTGTGGACGAGCGCCCACTCGGGATCGGGAACGGCCCGCGCCGGGGGCACCCGGTGCTGGAACTGCTGGACGACCTCCACCGCCTGGGCGATGCCGGTCGCCCCGAGCGGATGCCCGCACCCCAAAAGCCCGCCGCGGGGGTTGACGACGAGCGCCCCTCCGAGGTCCCCCTGGCCGTCCTCCGCGAACCGGCCGCCCTGGCCGACCGGCGCCCATCCGAACATCTCGTACTCGACGATCTCGGAGATGGTGAAGCAGTCGTGGACCTCGGCGAAGTCGACGTCGGCCGGGCCGATCCCGGCGCGGCCGAACGCCTCCCGGGCGGCGAGCCGCAGGCCGATCCAGTCGGTCAGCGATCCCGAGTTCGCGAGGTTGTGGAAGTGGGAGTACTGGCCGCTGCCGCGGATCCACGCGGGGGTGTCGGTGTACTGCCGCACCCGCTCCTCGGCGACCAGGACGACCGCGGCGGCCCCGTCGGTCATCGACGAACAATCGCCGAGCCGGAGCGGGGGGGCGACGACCGGCAGCCGCCGGAGCTTCTCGCGCGGGAACGTCTTCTCGTGGAACTGGGCCGTCGGGTTCGAGTTGGCGAACCGGTGGTTCTTCTCGCTGACCGCGGCGAGCTGCTCCTCGGTGGTGCCGTATTCCCGCATGTGCCGTTGCGCGACCATCGCAAAGAACGGCGGGGCCGTGGCCCCGTGCGGGCCGTCCCACGGGCGGTCCATGACGCAGGCCATCGACGTGTTCGCCTCGGCCATCGACGGGAGGTTCATCTTCTCGACGCCGACCGCGACCGCGACGTCGGAAAGGCCGGCGGCGATCGCCGCGTAGGCGGAGCGGATCGCCGACTGGCCCGAGGCGCACGCCAATTCCGTCCGCTGGAGGATGCGGGTCGGCCGCAGCCCCATCTGCTCCGCGGCGAGCGGGGCGACGTGGGATTGGAAGGCGAACCGTTCGGGCTCCGCCGCCCCGACAAAGAGGGCGTCGACGTCCTCGGTCCGCAGGGCGGGGACCGCCCGGAAGAGCGCCGCCCCGACCTCCTGGGCGAGTTCCGCCCAGGTGAGGGGCCGCACCCCGAACTTCGTCGTGACGCCGCCGACGATCGCGACCGGCCGGACGTTCATCGGGGCAACCCCCGGATCGCCTCCGCGACACGGTCGCCGGCGGCGGAGGTCGACGTCTGGCCCCCCTGGTCGTACGTGCCGGAGCCGCCCGCGGCGAGGACGAGCGCGATCGCCCGCTCCAGGCGGTCGGCCTGCGCGACGACGGCGGCGTCGGCCCGCCGGTTCCCGAGCCAGCGCAGCATCTGCTCGACCGCGAAGAACGTGGCGAACGGGTTGACCTGGTTCTTCCCGGCGTACTTCGGGGCGGAGCCGTGGACCGGTTCGAACATCCCGTGCTCGGTCCCGATGTTCCCGCCGCTGGCGAATCCCATGCCGCCCTGCAGCACCGAGGCGAGGTCGGTGACGATGTCCCCCATCATGTTCGTCGCCACGACGACGTCGTAATGCTCCGGGTTGCGGACGAGCCACTGCGTGAACGCGTCGACGTAGGCGTACTCGCGCTCGATCCCGGGATACTCGGCCCCGACCTTCTCGAAGATCTCCCGGAAGAACCGGCATCCCTCGAGCACGTTCGCCTTGTCGACGCACGTCACCCGCTTCGCCCCGTCCTCGGGGGCCCCGCGGCCCCGCTGGCGCGCCGTCTCGAAGGCGTACCGGATCACGCGCTCCGCGCCCTTCCGGGTGATCACCCGCGTGTCGACGGCGACCTCCGTCTCGCCGCCCCGCCGGAGCCGGCCCCGCGCCGGGGTGTAGAGCCCCTCCGTGTTCTCCCGGACGATCGTGAGGTCGACGTGCTCGGGGGTCCAGACGGTCCGGTACTCCCCGCTGATCCGATGCCGGACCCCGGGGTAGAGCCGGCACGGGCGCACGTTGGCGAAGAGATCGAGCCCTTCCCGCAGGCCGAGCACGAGGGCGCGCCCGGCGAGGTCGCCGTTCGGCAGCGTCGCGCCGGGCCAGCCGACGGCGCCCAAGAGGATCGCGTCGGCGCGGTGGGCGGCCGCCTCCCCCTCCGGCTCCCACTCGCGACCGGTCCGCAGGTAGTACTGCCCGCCGCCCGGGTACTCCGTCGTCCGCCACGGGGCCGGGCCGCCCTCCGCGAGCGCGGCGAGCACCTTGAGGCCCTCCCGGACGACCTCGGGACCCGTGCCGTCCCCGGGGAAGACCGCGATCTCGTAGCCGGCGGCCGTCATGGCACCGCCCGGCCGGCCGACCGGCGGCGATCGAGCTCCCGGCGCACCTTCTCCACCAGTCCGCCGACCTCGAGCAGCTCCAGGAGATGGTGGGGGAGCGGGGGAAAGGCGACCGAGGCGCCGCTGCGCGCGTTCGCCACCCGGCCGGCGCGCATCTCGATCCGCGCCGGATCCCCCTTCTCGAAGATCGCCCGGACCCCCTTCGCCTCGATCGTCGGGATCCCGAGGTTGATGGAGTTGCGGTAGAAGATCCGGGCGAAGGAGTCGGCGACGATCGCGCCGACCCCGATGGCCCGCAGCGCCTGGGGGGCGTGTTCGCGGCTCGACCCGCAGCCGAAGTTCTCCCCGGCGACCACGATGTCGCCCGGCCGAGCGCCCGCGGCGAACTCGGGGAGGGCGATCTCGAAGACGTGCTTCTTGAGCTCCTCCGGGTCGATGATGGTGAGATACTTGCCGCCGATGATCCCGTCGGTGTCGACGTCGTCCCCGAGCACCCAGACCCGGCCCTCGATCACGTCGCGCACGGTCACATCATCTCCCGGGGATCCGCGAGCTCCCCGCGGATCGCCGCGGCGACGGTCGCGGCGGGCGACAGCAGGTAGATCCGCGCCAGCTTCGCCCCCATGCGGCCGGGGAAGTTCCGGTTGGACGAGGAGGCGCACGCCTCCTCCGGGGCGAGGATCCCCATGTTCCCCCCGAAGCAGGCGGAACAGCTCGAGTTGGTGAAGACCGCCCCGGCCTCGGTGAACGTCTCGATGATGCCCTCCTTGAGGCACTGCTCGTAGATCTTGGTGGAGGCGGGGGAGACGATGAACCGGACCCCCGGGGCGACCCGGTGGCCCTTCATCAGCCGGGCCCCCTCGCGGAGGTCCTCGATCCGCGCGTTGGTGCAGGAGCCCAGGAACACCTGGTCGACCTTCACGTGCTCCCGGGCGACCTCGGGCAGCGGCCGGACGTTGTCGGGGGAGTACGGGCAGGCGACCATCGGCGGCATCCCGTCGACGTCGATCTCCAGGATCCGTTCGTAGGCGGCGTCGGCGTCGGGGCGGAGCGGGTGCATCGCGTGCTTGGCGATCGGCGCCAGGTAGTCGAACGTCGTCTGGTCCGGGGCGACCATCCCCGCCTTCGCGCCCATCTCGGTCGTCATGTTGCAGATCGTGAACCGCTCGGGCATCGACAGTCCTTCGATCGTCGGCCCGGCGTACTCGATCGCCTTGTACGTCGCGCCGGTCGTCTTGATCTCGCCGAGGATCCGGAGGACGAGGTCCTTCGCCGTCACGCCGGGTCCGAGGCGGCCGCGGACCCGGACCTGGATCGTCGGGGGCACCTTGAGCCAGAGCTGCCCGAGGGCCAGCACCGCCGCCATCTCGGTCGGCCCGATCCCCGCCGCGAGCGCCCCCATCGCCCCGAGCATGTTGGTGTGCGAGTCCGTGCCGACCGCGAGATCGCCCGGGACGACCCAGCCGTTCTCGGCCAGGATCTGGTGGCAGATCCCGTGGTTCCCGACATCGTAGAAGTGCGGGAGCTGCATCTCGGCCGCGAACTTCCGCAGGATCCGGTGGAGCACCGCGGCGCCCTCGGTGGAGGCGGGGACCCAGTGGTCGATCGCGATGACGACCCGCTCCGGATCCCAGACCTTCTCGGCCCCCATCTGGTGGAACGGTCCGACCGTCTGGGCCCCCTGCTCGTGCATCATCGCGAGGTCGACCTGGCCCTCGACGATCTGGCCCGGGACGACCCGGTCGAGCCCCCCCGCGCGGGCGAGGACCTTCTCGGCGAGCGTCTGGCCGGCGCCGCTCGCGCCGCTCATGCGGTCACCGCCCGGATGCCGACCTCGTCGACCATCCGCCAGAACTCGGCGTCGGAGAGGCCCGGCCGGCCGAACAGCCGCCGGTACTCCGCGAGGAAGGCGCGCAGCTCCTCCTTCGAGCGGCTCTCGGTCTCGCGCTTGACCCGCTGGAGCAGCTCGGCAAGGAGCGGGTCCGAGGGGGTCGCGTTCCGCTCCTTGAGCTTCTCGGCGAGCGCCGCCTTGCCCGTGTGCTTCCCGAGGATCATCTGGCGCGCCCGGCCGACGACCTCCGGCTGGAGCGGTTCGTAGGTGAGCGTGTGGGCGAGGATCCCGTGCGTATGGATCCCCGCCTCGTGCGAGAAGGCGTTGTAGCCGACGAGCGCCTTGTTCGCGGCGATCGGGACCCCCGACAGTTCCTCGACGAGCTGGGAGAGCTCGTACAGCCGCTCCGTGCGGAGGCCGGTCTTCACCCCGTAGAGCGCCTCGAGGCAGAGGACGACCTCCTCCAGCGCCGCGTTGCCGGCCCGCTCGCCGAGCCCGTTGACGCAGACGTGCGGGGCGCGGGCGCCGGCCTCGAGCGCGGTGAGCGTGTTCGCCGTCGCGAGCCCGAAGTCGTTGTGGCAGTGGACCGAGAGGTCGGGCGGGTGGACCCGCCGGTCGAACTCGCGGAGGAACCAGCGGAACGTGAGGGGCGTCATGATCCCGACCGTATCCGAGACGACGACGCGGTCCGCCCCCTCCTCGAGGACGGCGCGGTAGAGCCGCTCGACAAAGTCGAACGGCGCCCGGACCGTGTCCTCGGTCACGAAGGCGACGTGCAGGCCGGCCGCCTTCGCCTGCCGGACCGTCGCCCGGCTCGCCGAAAGCACCTGCTCCTGGGTCATCTTGAGCTTGTAGCGGAGGTGGACCTCGCTCGCCGCGACGAAGATGGCGATGTGGCTCGCGCCGCTCCGCACGACCGCCTCGACGTCCGCCGGTACCGTGCGCGCCGCCGCGAGGACCTTCGCCCGCAGCCCCGCGTGGGCGAGGCGCTCCACCGCGCGCGCCTCCTCCGCCGAGACGACCGGGATGCCGGCGTTCAGGAGCGGCACCCCGATCTCCGACATCAGTTCGGCGATCCGAAGCTTCTCCTCGGGGGAGAAATGGACCCCCGGCATCTGCTCGCCGTCGCGGAGCGTCTCGTCCCAGATCACGACGTCGGCCGGAATCCTCCGGTCCGACGCGGTCGCCGCGTGATAGTTCTCGACCAGGGGCGGAGCGTCCATCGGACGTTCCACCCGCCGAAGCGAATTAACCTTTGTCGCGCCGCTCTCCGTCGGAGGGAGGGGCCGCCGCATCCGGCCAGCGGTAGAGATAGACATCGGTCGCCGGATCGTAGGCGGCCGGGGTCCAGCCGGGGACCGAGTGGCAGTGGCTCACGACCCGGGCCCCGGCCGGCAGTTCCGCCTCGAGCTTCGGCCGGAGGCGGGCCATCGCCCCGGGCCAGAGGAACGCCGTGACGACCGTGGCGCGGCCGAAGTGGAGGCGGAACAGGTTCCCCCAGCGCAGCTCGATCCGGTCGCCGGCGCGGCCGCTCGCCCGCCGCAGGCGGAGGATCAGGAATCGGATCGGCTCTACCTCCACCCCGACGACCCGCGCGCCGTAGATCCGGGCCGCCCGGAAGACGATCGCCCCGGTCCCCGCGCCGAGGTCGTAGACGACATCGGACGGCCGGACCGCGGCGAGCCGCAGCATCTCGAGCACCGCCCGCCGGGGCGTCGGCTGGTAGCCGGCGCCGAAGACGAACGACGCGAAGACGAAGTAGGCGACCGCCGCCAGCGCGGCCAGGAGGAGCGCCGTCCCGAGGAGGAGCGCGGGCGCCATCCGGTTACCGGGCCCGGTAGCGCTGCCGGTAGAGCCGGTCGGCCGCCGAGATCGGATCGGTCCGGCGCGCCACGACCCGATCGAGCAGCGACCGGAGTTCCCGGTCGCGGTCGAGGCGGACCGTGACGTCCCGGCCGACGTGCTCGCGGACCCGGTCGGCGATCTCCCGCGCCAGCCGACGCCGTTCGCCGGCGACGCGGCCCCCGGATTCGTCCAGGAACCGCTCGTGGGCCTCGATCGCCTCCCAGAGCTCGTCGAGCCCCATCGGGGCGGTCGTGGACGTCCGAACGATCCGGGACGTCCAGCCGTCCGCCGAACGGCCGAGCGACGCGAGCTCGCTCAGGTCGCGGGCGGCCCGGTCGGCACCGGGAAGGTCCGACTTGTTGACGTCGAAGATGTCGGCGATCTCGAACAGGCCCGCCTTGAGGGTCTGCACGTCGTCGCCGAGATGGGGGACGAGGACGACCACGCTCGTCGTCGCGACCTCGCGGATCGCCACGTCGACCTGGCCGGAGCCGACCGTCTCGACGAAGACGAGATCGAACCCGGCGGCCTCGAGGAGGCGGGCGACCTCGCGGGTCGCCGCCGCGATCCCCCCCGCCTCTCCGCGGCTCGCCATCGACCGGAAGTAGACCCCGTCGTCGTCGGCCCGCCGCTCGAGGCGGATCCGGTCGCCGAGCACCGAGCCGCCCGAGAACGGGCTCGACGGGTCGACGGCGATCGCCCCGACGGAACGGCCCGCCGTCCGAAGGCGGCCGATGAGCAGGCTGAGCAGGCTCGACTTGCCGACCCCGAGCGGACCGGTGAGGCCGATCACCGGGATCTTCCCGGTCCGGGGGTAGAGCGCCCGGACGATCGGACGGGCGGCCGGATCGTCGTTCTCGACGGCGGTGATCGCCCGGGCGAGCGCCCGTCGATCGCCGGCGACAATGGCCCGCGCCGCCGGCGGGAGCCGGGGCGCGGGGCTCATGCGGTACCGCGGGCGAGGCGCCGCGCCGTCGCGACGATCTCCTCGAGCGACGTACCGGGTCCGAAGATCGCCTGCACGCCGGCCTTCTGGAGCCGGCGGGCGTCCTCGTCCGGGATGATCCCGCCGGCAAAGACCGGGATCCGACGCGCCTTCTCCTGCTTCAGGAGGGCCAGGATGCGGGGGAAGAGCGCCATGTGCGCCCCAGAGAGGATCGAGAGCCCGATCAGGTCGACGTCCTCCTCGACCGCGGCGCGCACGACCTCCTCGGGGGTCTGTCGCAGCCCGGCGTAGATGACCTCCATCCCGGCGTCCCGCAGCGCGCGGGCGACGACCTTGGCGCCGCGGTCGTGTCCGTCGAGCCCCGGTTTCGCGATGAGGACGCGGATCGGTCCCGGCTTTGTCCGGCGGGCCATAGCAGCCGGAGGCGACCGCCCGGGAGGAAAAAGCATTGCCCCCTCCGCCGACGGGGCTACAGGGCGAAGAGCAGGTCGAGGACGAGATTGCCGAGGAGGACGGCGGCGACCGCGCCGGCCAGCAGGAAGACGACGAACGGCAGCTGCGGTCCGACCCGCACGCGCTCCCGACCGGTGCCGGCCAGCTCCGCGGCGATCCGTCGGCGCCAGGCGACGTCCTCGGCGGACGTCTCGATGGCGTCCTCCGCCTCCCGATCGATCGGCACGGCCGGATCCCGGACCCAGACCCACCGTTCCGGAAGTTCCGCGACGGGGATCGAGTAGGTCGTGAACCCGTCCCGCCAGTGGAATTCGCCGCGCGCAAGGTTGCGGACGGCCAGCGCGACCGGGACGACCACGGCCAACAGGGCCGCGTCGAGCAGCAGGTTGACGGCGAACGGAAGGAGCCCGGCGACCGCCGTCCCCCCCACCGGCACGGCGAGGAGGGGCGCGGCGAAGTAGGGGAGCGCGAGCCCGGCGACCATGACGGCCTTGGCGTCGGCCCCCCCGAAGAGGATCCCGGATTCGAACAGGCCCCGGGCGAAGACGGTCGTCAGCACGACCGCGAGCGCCGG
>JAKABH010000006.1:8392-36105 GCA_021801925.1 Thermoplasmata archaeon
CTGGTCGCGGTGGTCGCGGTCGTGGCCGCCCTCTACGCCGGCGGCCTCCCCCCGTTCGGCCGTAGCGGGAGCCCCTCTCCCCCGTTCGCCCCGACCTTCCAGGGAGCGGCGTCGGCCGGGCAGGGATCGGCGAACCGGGCGTCGGGGGGCCCGTGGCAACCGGCGCTCGGCGTCGCGGTCCGGCTCCCGTATTCGATTACGCTGCCGACCACGAACCTCACCGGGTACGTTACCGCGATCGACGGGACGACCGGTTGCACGACCACGCTCCAGCCGGCCCTCGCGGGGGAGATCCAGGTGGACGGGACGCCGGCGTCGGCGAAGGTGGGCGCCTCCGCCTTCTGGATGGTCCTCTACGTCAACGGTACCGGAGGGGCGGTCGGCGTCATGGTCGACGGCGGAGCCGCCCAGCCGCTGTTCACCCTCGGGGGGAACACCACCTGCCAGAGCTACCTGCGGTTCCTGGTGCCGTTCCCGACCGGGGCGCCGGACTCTCCCGCCGTGGTCGCCGCCGCCAACGCCGCCGGCGGAGCGTCGTTCCTTTCGGCGCACCCGAACGCCACCCAGGTCTTCCTCGGGGCCTCCATCGTGCTGCTGCTCCCCACCTGGGAGGTCTCGTATTCCACCTGCGCGCCGACGATCGCCTCGAACGTCACGGGAAGCGAGTTCAATGCCACCCTCTCCGGGACGACCGTCCAGACCCATTCGACGGGGACCGTCAGCTGTTCGCTCCCGACGAACCTGACCCTCCCGGGCGGGCTCCGGCCCGCGGCGGCTTTGGGGCCGGCGGAGGGGCCGGCCGGGATCCCGGCTGTCGGGAAAGCTATTTAGAGGCCGGCTCGGTCGGCCCGCCCCTCGAGGTTCGATGGTCGAGTACAAGCTGGTCATCTCCGAGGCGGCCGTTTCGCTCGCCCGGACGGTCGCCGATCCCCAAGCGGCAGGTTTCCTCGGCAAGCGGGTCGGCGAGACGATCGGGGGGGAGCTGATCGGGGCCGCGGGCTACACGTTCCGCATCACGGGCGGGACCGACAAGAGCGGCTTCGCGCTCCGGCCGGACGTCCCCGGCGCCCGGCAGACCCGCCTCTACGTCGGGGACGGGTTCGGCTTCGACGCGCCCCGCGACGGCATGCGGAAGCGACGCACCTACCGCGGCAACACGATCAGCGAGGACACGGTCCAGATCAACCTCGTGGTTGAGCAGAAGGGGCCGAAGCCGCTCGCGGAGTTGCTCGCGGCGTCATGAAGGTCCCGCGGCAACCCGAGGTCAACATCGGACTCGTCGGGCACGTCGACCACGGCAAGACGACCCTTACCCAGGCCCTGACGGGGGAGTGGACCGACCGCCACTCCGAGGAGCTCAAGCGCGGCATCTCGATCAAGCTCGGCTACGCCGACGCCGCGTTCTACCGGTGCCCGAACCACGACCCCCCCGAGGGGTTCGGCATCGCGCCGATCTGCCCGATCTGCGGGGGGGAGGCGAAGTTCCTGCGGGCGGTCTCGTTCGTCGACGCCCCCGGCCACGAGACCCTGATGGAGACGATGCTGAGCGGCGCCGCGATCATGGACGGGGCGCTCCTCCTGGTCGCCGCCAACGAGACGGTCCCGCAGCCCCAGACGCGGGAGCACCTCTACGCCCTCGACATCATCGGGGTCCGCAAGGTCGTCGTCGTCCAGAACAAGATCGACCTGCTCAGCGCCGAAGGGGCGGAGGAGAACTACCGACAGATCTCGACGTTCCTCAAGGGCTCCCCGATCGCCACCGCCCCGGTGGTGCCGATCAGCGCGAACCACCGCGTCGGGATCGACGCCCTCATCGAGGCGATCGAGGCGACGATCCCGACCCCGGCGCGCGACCCGGCGAAGCCGCCGCTCATGTACGTCGCCCGATCGTTCGACATCAACCGGCCGGGGACCCGCCCGGCCCACCTGCAGGGAGGGGTGCTGGGCGGATCGCTGCTGCAGGGGGCGCTCCGGGTCGGCGAGGAGATCGAGATCCGCCCGGGTCCCTCCGGCGCGAGCGGCGCGCTCGCCGAGTCGATCCGGACGACGGTGACCTCGATCGTCTCGGGCGGCCAGGAGTGGGAGGCCCTCCACCCCGGCGGGCTCGCCGCGATCGGGACCAGCCTCGATCCCGCCCTCGCGAAGAGCGACGGGCTCACGGGCCGGCTCGTGGGGACCGCGGGGACGCTCCCACCGGTCAGCCAGAAGATCCGCCTCAAGGCGACCCTGCTCGAGCGCGTCCTCGGCGCCCAGCGGGAGATCAAGGTCGAGAAGATCCGGACGAGCGAGGTGCTGGCCGTCACCGTCGGCACCACGATCGCCTCCGGGAAGGTGACGAGCGCGCGGGGGGACGACGTGGAGCTCTCGCTGAACCGCGCGGTCACGGTCTTCCCCGGCAGCCGCGTCGCGATCTCGCGCCGGCTGAACGCCTGGCGCCTCATCGGCTACGGGATCGTGGAGGCCGGCGGGCGGTGAAGCCGGACCTCCTCGAGATCCTCCGCTGCCCGGTCTGCCGCGGCCCGCTCGCGCTGTCGATCCGTCGCCAGGAGGGGGTCGAGATCGTCGACGGGACCCTTCGGTGCGCCGCCTGCGCCGTGGACTATCCGATCGCGGACGGCATCCCGGACCTCCTCCCGCCGGACGAGCGGGACGGCGCCTAGACCGCGAAGTAGTAGCCCCAGAAGGCGAAGAACGCCAGCAGGACGAGCCCCACCGAGGGCCAGAGCCACCGGATCGCGCCCCGCGACCGGGCCTCGACCGAGCTCGCGACGGTCACCACCGGTATCGCGAACGCGAGCCAGTAGCCGGTCAGGATCGTTTCGTAGAGGGCAAAGCCGGCCCGATCGGCGTGCGGGTCGCGCACCGCGAGCAGCACCACCACCCCGACCGAAAAGACGAGGAAGGCAAGGCTCACCCCGGCCGCATCGAAGTAGCCGGCGAACGCCCGCTTGCGCGTGGGGTAGGAGGTCCGCAGGAGCACCAGCATCAGCACGAACAGGCCGAGCGTGGCGACCAGGACGTAGAAGCCGGGGGTGCTCAACGACAGCGTATAGACGCCCGCGGTCGCCGGCGGCACGGGGCGTCCCCTACGGCGCGATCAGGATCGCGCGCGCCGGTCCGCCGTCGCCGCCCGCGAGGCGGAGCGGCAGGCAGACCAGTTCGTACCGGCCCGGGGGAGCCGCCGCGAGGCAGACGCCCTCGAGGATCAGGATCCCTCGGCCGAGCAGGAGATGATGGACGGGGAACGCCCCCGTCGTGTCGCGCTCGACGGAGAGGGCGTCGATCCCCACGAGGCGGAGCCGGCGCTCGGCAGCGGCGGCGGCTGCGGCCGGCGTGAGGGCCACGTAGTCGCCGAAGAACGCCCCCCCGCGGGCCCACCGGGCCGAGTTCGCCGTCCGGAAGAGGACCCGCTCCGCACCGGCGGGGGCACGGGCGACGTCGTCGGGACCGACCTCCCCGTGGGACGGATCGACGTCGACGACGTCGCACGGGCCGTTGAAGACGTCGAGGTCGAGCGCATCGGTCGTCGCCCCGTCGGGGAGGAAATGCCGCGGCGGATCCAGATGCGTCCCCGCATGGGAACCGAAGGCAAGGGCGGAGACGTTGTAGGCGTCCCCGCGGGCGATCGCGTGCTGGGGCGTGGAGCGGAACTCGGGATCCCCCGGGAACGCCGCCATCCCCGGGTGGAGCGGCATGGAGATGTCGATCCGCCGCATCGGTCCCCCGATCGGTCGGGGCCGGGAACCCCTTAAACGTTCGGTTCGACCGCCCGAGGGAACCGTGGCCTTCGCCCCGGTCGATGCGGTTCGAGCCGAAGGGTTAAGCGGGGCGGCCCGGAACGAACGGAGATGGCCCGGCGTCCCCCAGCCGACGAGGAGGAGGTCGACGGGCCGGACGACGACGAGGACGACGAGGAGGACGGGTCGGAGGAGGAGGACGAGGAGGAGGAGCCGCGCCGACGTCGTCCCCCGCCCCGCCGACGGCCCCCTCCGCCGCCCCGGCACGGGGGCCGTCCCCCCCCCGTAACGCCGTGGCGGGATCGGGGCGGAGCCGACGCCGCGGACGACGAGCAAGGCGACGACGATCCCGACGAGGAGGAGGGGGACGGCCCTCGGCCCTCTCGCGCCCGCCGCCGGGCCGCGCGGAGCCGACGCGCGCGCGAGCGGTTCCCGGTCTACTTCCGCGCCCGCGACTCCCTCTACTTCGGTCCGCTGGTCGCGCTGGCGATCGTCGTCGTCCTGGTGGCCGGCATGTACGCCTTCACCCAGAATTGGCCCCCCGCCTACGTGGTCGAATCCCCCAGCATGCAGCACGGTCCGAACGACGTCCTCGGCGTGATCAACGAGGGGGACGTCGTCCTCGCCGAACGGGTCCCGACCTCCTCGATCGTCACGTACGTCTGGGGGGCCACGCGGGGGTACTCCACGTACGGCGAATACGGGGACGTGCTGCTCTACTTCCCGAACGGGGCGAGCACGACGCCGGTCATCCACCGGGCGCTGATCTTCCTCACGTACGATCCGGCCGTGAACGGCTACAACCTCTCGATGCCGTCGAACGTGCCGTGCGGCAACCAGCCGGATGCGGTCTTCTCGACCTCGGATTCCGTCGGGCCGGGCGGCGCGGACTGCGGGACGATCGGGCTGACCGGCACCCTCACCCTCTTCCACGTCGGGTGGGCCGACGCCAACGTCTCGGTGCCGCTCTCGCCCGGGGTGCTCGGCGCCCACTCGGGGTTCGTGACGCTCGGCGACAACAACTTCGTCCAGAGCTCCGCGCCCAACGCGGGGTGCTTTCAGCATTGCGAGGGGCTGCCGGACCAGGTCGACGGGCTCAGCCAGCTGGTCGCCCCGTCGTGGCTCCTCGGGGTCGCCCGGGGGATGCTCCCGTGGTTCGGCTCCCTCAAGCTCCTGCTCGAGGACAGCACCTACCTGCCGTACCTGCCGCCCCAGTCCTGGCAGTTCATGGGACTCACGGTCGTGGCCCTCCTGCTGCTCGCCGTCGGGATCCACTACGCCCTGCGGGCCGAAGGGATCGAGGACCCGCGCCGGCGCGCCCTCGAAGACGAGGAGATGGACGACGACGACCTCGTCGACGAGCCGCCTCCGTCGAGCCGGGGGCACCGGTTCCTGACGGCGCTTCGGCCGTGGTCGCCGGACGACGAAGACCCGGACGACGAGGAGCCGGAGACGCCCGCCCGCTCCCGGCGCTCCGTCCACCGCGCGGACCGGGCCCGCCCCCGCCGTCCCGCCGGACGCCGCCGGCCGGGCCGGCCGAAGCCGGTCGTCCGCCGGGTGAAGCGGCCCCCCCGCCGCCGCGCCGACCGCGACGAGGGGGCCCGGTAGGACGGGCGCTCGAAACGCTTTAGAGGCGCCCGGGGTCCGGCTTTCGGGGCCGAAGGCGTTGCACATCATCGGGGGCACGGCGTCGACCGCGCTGGCGGAGCGGGTCTCGCGGCGGCTGTCGAACGCGCCGTTCGGGATCCCGTTCACCAAGAGGTTCCCGGACGGGGAGATGTACGTCCGGGTCGGAGGGCGCCTGGAGAACGAGGACGTCGTCGTCGTGCAGTCGACCCGCACCGACGCCGACCTCCTCGAACTGTTCCTGCTGGTCGATGCGGTGCGGGAGGCCGGAGCCCGGCACGTGACCGTGGTCGTCCCGTACTTCGGCTACGCCCGCCAGGACCGTCTGTTCTTCCCGGGCGAGGCCGTGAGCGCGCGCGCCCTCTGCCGCCACGTCGAGCTGGGGGCCGAGGCGGTCATCACCGTCGACCTCCATTCGCCCCAGACCCTCCAGCAGTTCACGAAGCCGGCCTACGAGGCGAGCGGCGTGCCCGCGATCGCCCGGCTCCTCCGCGAACGGCCGGTCGACCTCCTCGTCTCGCCCGACAAGGGCGGGATCGAGCGGGTCCGTCGCATGGCGGCGTTGCTCGACAAGCCGTGGATCGCCTTCGAGAAGAAGCGGATCGACAGCGACCACGTCGAGCTCAAGCTCCCCGGCGATCTGCCGATGCCGCTGTCGGGCAAGCACGCGGTCCTGGTCGACGACGTGATCACCACGGGCGGGACGATCGTCGAGGCCGCGAAGCTCCTGCGCCGGAACGGGGCCGGGGCGGTCAGCGCCGCCTGCACCCACGGCCTCTTCCTCCGGGACGCCTTCGAACGGATCAAGGCCGTCACGGACGAGGTCTTCTCCACCGACACCCTCGGCAACCCGGCGGAGAAGGCGTCGGTCGCGCCGGACATCGCCGAGCTCCTGCTCGCGCACCGGCCCGGGGCCTGACCGGGGGGTGCATGGAGGCCCCGCGCCCGGCGGCCGGCGCCTCGGTCGACGACCTCCTGGAACTGTTCCAGTCGATCCGCAAGGAGCTGGAACAGAG
Source organism: Thermoplasmata archaeon (assembly GCA_021801925.1). Classification (GTDB taxonomy): domain Archaea; phylum Thermoplasmatota; class Thermoplasmata; order Lutacidiplasmatales; family UBA184; genus Lutacidiplasma. The sequence continues at coordinate 14,772 of JAKABH010000006.1, forward strand.
GGAGGAGGCGCCGTCCGGGGCGTGGGTCGACTCGTCGGTCGCCGAGACCCGGAGCGGCGCCAAGCCCGCCTGGTACTACCCGCCCGCGGACGGGGGCGGCATCGCCTTCTACTCGCGGCGGGGGCCGAAGGTCTGGGGGCATGTCCACGCCGCCGCGGCCCCCGCGGCGCCGGAGCGGGCCCGCCGGCTCGCCGAGGCGATGCTCGATGCGCTGCCGGCCGACGTCGGGTGGGTCTCCGTCGGGTTCTCGGGATTCGACGTCGCGTCGGAACGGGAGGTCGCCCGGGGGCTCGCCGAACGGCCGGGCGGGTTCGCCGTCGAGCGGTACCAGATGGAGGCGGTGCTGCGACCCGGGCCGATCCGGCCGGCCCCCTCGGTACCCGAGGGGGTCGAGCTCCTGCCGGCCCGCGCCGCGACGACCGCCGCGATCGCCGACCTCGACGCCCGGGCGTTCCGGGGGAGCGTCGACGACCTCGTCATGGGCGGTTCCGTCGAGGAGTATACCGAGATGGTCGAGCGGCTGCTCGCCAGCGGGCTCGGGCGGTTCCTCGACGAGGCGTCGATCGTCCTCTACGAGCCGGATCCCCCTCGGCTCGTCGGCGGGATCCTCGACGCCGAGGTCTCCCCGCGGCGGGGGGTCGTGCTCGACCTCATGGTCGATCCCGCCCGGCGCGGCCGCGGCTGGGGGCGGTTCCTCCTGAGGTGGGGGCTGCGCGCCTTCCAGGCGCTCGGCTACTCGACGGCGACCCTCTGGGTGACGGAGTCGAACGTCGCGGCCCGCCGCCTCTACGAATCGGAGGGATTCGCGCGCACCGCCTCGACCGTCCTCTTCCACTGGACCCGACCGGACGGCGTCCCGCAGCCGCAGACGTCCCGGTAGGCGCACCGCTCGGCCATCCAGCCCGGACACGGCGGAAGGTCGGACGGGTCGTCGACCTCGATCGCCCGGGCGAGCGCCGCCGCCCGGGCCCGCCAGACCCGCGAGAACGTCGTGACCGGGGCGAACGAGAACGTGACGACCTGGACGGCGCCGACCGGCCCGGCCGACTCGTAGCCGACGACGAGGCGGGCCGTCGAGGTACCGGTCGCGACGCACCGGAACCCGAGCTCGAGGGGATACTGGGGGGACCGGGCGACCCACTCGGCCGCGGTGCGCCGCGTGCGGAGGCGCGAGGTGCGGACCAGGTACGGCACCCCGTCCCATCCGCCGACCTCCTCGTCCGGCTCCTCGGATCGGGTCGGGAGCCGGGCGACGCTGCCGACCGCGCCGGCTTCGACCGCCTCGGTGAGGCGGGGATAGAGGTCCGACTCTCCGCCCGTCGGGGCCGGGGCGGGGGGCGGCGGGGCGCTCGGGACGACCCGCCGCCGGAAGAAGGCGTGGCGGGGATACAATAGGTCCCGGAACCGCTCGACGACCGGGGGTCCTCCGACCGGGCGCTCGGCGATCTCCTTCCGGAGGGCGACGGCGGCCTCGGGGCGGGGGACGACCCCGTCGACGTGGCCGGCGACGATCGGGCCCGGATCCGGCTCGTCCCCCCGGCACCCGCAGACCGACTGCACCTGGAATTCACAGCCGCGGCCGTACCAGGCGCACCGGGGCAGCGGCGCCGGGTCGTTCGCCCCGAGCGCGGCCCGGAGCGCGCGGGCCCTCGCCGTCGCGCTCCGCCACAGACCGTCCAGATTCCGGAAGGCGACGTCCCACGCCGCGGCCTCCCCCACGGAGGTCCCGTCCAGGCGGAAGTAGAGGAGCCGCCCGGCGGGGCGGGCGAGCAGGCAGCAGTAGAGGGCAAGCTGGTCGAGGTGGTCCGGCCGGCTCCCCTCGAGATCGCCGGCGGGCAGGGGGGAGCCGGTCGTCTTCACCTCCACCGGACGATCGGTGAGCAGGTCGATCCGGCCGTGGATCCCGTCCCCCCGCACGCGCACCTCGAGCGCTCCGAGACGGCCCAGGACCTGCCCGAGCGTCGTGTGGATCCGACGACCCTCCTCCATCCGGTGCTCCCGGTCCGGCGGGACCGCGACCGGGGGCCCGCGCGCGCGCCAGTAGGCGCGGCGCGGGGCGAGGAGATCGGTCACGCTGATCGACCGCGGGGCGCCGCTCGGCGGGAGCCGCGCCGCCAGCTCGGCGGCGAGCTCGGGCGACTCGGTCGCCCGTACCGCCGGGATCCACGGCGGCTCCCCCGGGGGGGCCGGTTCCACCATGCGGGCCGTACCGGATGCCCCTATACGACGGCGGCGGGGCGGGGAGGCGACGGCCGGGGGGGGTTTCCGAAGTCGCTATGCGCGGGCGTCCGCTCCCGCCGACGTGACGGAAGCGGACCGTCGACCGCTGATCATCGGAAGCGGGATCGCGGGGCTGTACGTCGCGCTGCGGGCCCGGGAACTCGGTCTCCGGCCGACGCTGGTCACGAAAGCCCGCCTCGAGGAGTCGAACACCCGCTACGCGCAGGGGGGGATCGCCGCCGCCATCGGGCCGGACGACTCGCCGGCGCTCCACCTCGAGGACACCGTCGCCGCCGGCGACGGGATCGTCGATCTCGCGGCCGCCCGGATCCTCACCTTCGAGGCCCCGGCCCGGATCGCGGACCTCGTCCGCTACGGCGTGCCGTTCGACACCGTGAACGGACAGATCGCCCTGGGGCGCGAGGCGGCGCACCACCGCGCGCGGATCCTCCACGCCGGGGGCGACAGCACCGGCTACCAGATCGAGGAGGCGCTCAAGCACCGGGTCCTGGACGCCGGGATCGAGGCCCGGGAACGTACGATCCTCCGGGCGATCCGCCCCGGCCGCCGGGACGGAGCGGTCGCGGTCCTCTCCGACGCCGACGGGCGCGGGGTGGAGTATCTCAATCCGGGTCCGATCGTGCTGGCGACCGGCGGCACCGGCAGCCTCTACCGGCAGAGCTCGAACCCCTCGGTCGCGACCGGAGAGGGGGTCGCGATCGCCTTCCGGGCCGGGGCCCTCCTCGACGATATGGAGTTCATCCAGTTCCACCCGACCGTCTTCTGGCGCCCGGGGGCTCCCCGGTTCCTGATCACCGAAGCGCTCCGGGGGGAAGGGGCGATCCTCCGGAACGAAGCCGGCGACCGGTTCATGCCGTCGTACCACCCCGACGCCGAGCTCGCCCCCCGGGACGTGGTCGCCCGCGCGATCGAGCGGGAGATCCGGCGCAGCCAGTGCGGGACCGTCTTCCTCGACGCGACCGCGCTTCCGCGGGACCGCCTGTTCACCCGGTTCCCCTCGATCGTACGGTTCCTGGCGACCTACGGGCTCGATCCGTCGCGCGACCGGATCCCGGTCGCGCCGGCGGCCCACTTCATGATCGGCGGCGTCAGCACGGACGTCGAGGGCCGCTCGTCGCTCCCCGGCCTCTACGCCTGCGGGGAGGTCGCCTCGACCGGGGTCCACGGCGCCAACCGCCTCGGGAGCAACTCCCTCCTCGAGGGCCTGGTCTTTGGGGAACGGGTCGCCCGGCAGCTGCTCCATCCCGCGGCCGGCGGCCCGACCGAGCCCGCGCGCACGCTCGCGATCCCGCTCTCGCCCGGCGAGGGCCGGGCGGAGGAGGCGGAGCCCCTCGAGCGGATCCGGGACACGCTCTGGGAGGAGGTCGGGATCGTCCGGTACGCCGGCGGGCTGCGGGCCGCCCTCGGCACCTTCGAGTCGATCGCCGCGGCGGTCGAGCCGGCAGGGGCCGACGACCTCCCCGGTCCGCTGGCGAACGCCGCCCTGACCGGTCGCCTCATCGCCCGGGCGGCCCTCGCGCGGACCGAGAGCCGGGGCGCCCACTTCCGCTCGGACTATCCGAAACGGCGGCCCGCCTGGAACAGTCACCTCGGCCTCCGGCGGGGCCCCCCCGGGGCCGCCGCCCGGGGCGCCGCGCGCAAACGGTAAGGCCCCGCCCGGGCGTCGGCGTCCCCATGGAGTTCGACCGGTCGCCCGAGGAGCGGGACCTGCAGGAGGCGGCCCGACGGTTCGCCCGCAAGGAGATCGCCCCGGTCGCGGCGCGGATGGATCGCGACGACTGGTTCCCCCGCGAAGTGTTCCGACGCCTCGGGGAGCACGGGTTCCTCGGGATCACCGTGCCGCCCGCCTACGGGGGCCTCGGCCTGTCGTACCGCGCGCAGGCGATCGTCCTCGAGGAGATCGCCCGGGTCAGTCCGGCGCTCGCGCTCAGCGTCGGCGCCCACTCGAACCTGTTCGCCGACAACCTGGCGCGCAACGGGACGGAGGCGCAGCGGGCCGAGGTGCTGCCGGGGATCGTCGCCGGCGAGACGATCGGCGCCCTCGCCCTCACCGAGCCGAACGCCGGCTCCGATGCGGTCGGGATCTCGACGCGCGCCGAGCGGACGCCGGACGGCTACGTCCTCACCGGCTCGAAGCAGTTCATCACCAACGGCCCGGTCGCCGACTGGCTGCTCGTCTACGCCAAGACGGCCCCCGACCGCGGCGCCCACGGCATCAGCGCCTTCCTGCTCCCGCGGGGCACGGACGGTTTTGTCGTGGCGAAGAGCCTCGACAAGATGGGGATGCGCGGCTCGCCGACCGGCGAGCTTGCCTTCCAGGGATGCCGGGTCCCGGCGGAGCGGCGGGTCGGGCCGGAGCACGGCGGGGTCGCGGTGATGATGAGCGGCCTCAACGTCGAGCGGGCCGTGCTCGGCGCGATCCCGGTCGGGATCCTCGCCGAGTGCCTCGACCTCTCGGTCGCGTATGCGCAGCGCCGCGAGCAGTTCGGCCGGGCGATCGGCCACTTCGAGCTCATCCAGGCGAAGCTCGCCGACATGTACACCGACCTCTCGGCGGCCCGCCTCCTGGTCTTCGCGGCGCTGGCCGCCGTCGCCCAGGACCTCCGCAGCGGCCGGGCCAGTTCGGCGGCCCTCACGTTCGCCTCCGAGGCCTCGACCCGCCACGCCCTCGCGGCGATCCAGATCCACGGCGGCTACGGCTACATGCGGGACCTGCCGCTCGAGCGGCTCGCCCGGGATGCGAAGCTGCTCGAGATCGGGGCGGGGACGAGCGAGATCCGTCGGCTCGTCGTCGCGCGGGAACTCTTAGGACCCGAGTTCCGGGCGTAGCGGGCCGCGACCGAACGTATATAGGCGCCCGCGGCGAATCCCGTTCGATGGCGGGTCGTCCGGCGCCGGCGGGGACGGGGGCGACCCCCCTCCGCCTGGAGGTGCTGAAGGAGCTCCAGGGGCTGGTCGACGACCGGGACGTCCGCGATCGGCTGGACCGCGGCCCGCTCGCCGAAGCGAAGGGCCGGGAACACTGGGTCCTCCACCTCCTCCTGCGGGCGCAGGAGACGTCCAACGCCCACTTCGACGTCCTGATCCAGACCGTCTACTCCAACCTCACCGCGCGGCTGACGGCGATGGACGACCGCCTCCAGCGGGTCGAGGGGGTCGGCCAGAGCCTCGGGGACGAGCTCAAGAGCCGGCTCGAGGGGCTCGAAGGGTCGCTCGCCGCCCGGGTCGGCGAGGAGATCCGCACCCAGGTCGGGGTGGCGTCCGAGCGGGTCGGCGACGCGCTCGGAGGGAGCCTCGACAGCAAGTGGAAGCCGATCCGCGACTCCGTCGAGACGTTCGTCCAGGGCTCGGGCCAGCTCACCAAGGACCTTTCCGACACGTTCCGCGTCGCCACGCAGAACCGCCTGCTGCTCAACGAGAACGCCCGGCGGATCATCGACCTCGGCCGGGACCTGGTCGCGCTCGAGGAGAGCCTCAAACTCGCGCTGGCGAAGACGCTGGAGGAGGGCCTCCTGCCGCTCGAACAGCGGATCGCCGCCCTCGAGGCGCGGCTCGGCAACGGCGAAGCGAACGGGGCCCCGGGCGCCGTCCCCGGCGCGTAGGGACCGATGCGTCTCTCCCGCCGCCATCCGCGCTATGCCAGCCTCCGGGTCCGGGCCACGCTCGCCGCCGCAAGCCGCCGGGGGCTCGTCGTCCCCGAGGGGCTGATCGCCCACGGCCGGGGCGAGGCGTTCGACTACCTCCTCGGCGAGCGGACGACCCCCGGCGCCCGCCGCGCGGAGCGCACGGCGGCCCAGTGGCTCCGCGCCGCGCGGCACCCGGTCGTCAGCGTCAACGGCAACGTGGCGGCCCTCGCGGCCCGGGGGATCGCCCGGTTGGCCGCCGCGCGGCCCGGGCTCGAGGTCGAGGTCAACCTCTTCCACCGCTCGCCCGCCCGGGTGCGCGCCGTCGCCACCGCCCTCCGCGGCGCCGGAGTCCTCCGCCCGAAGGGCCTCCGCCCGACGGCGCGGATCCCCCGCCTCCCGTCCGACCGGGCGCTGGTCGACCGGGACGGGATCTACCGGGCCGACCTCTGCGTCGTCCCGCTCGAGGACGGCGATCGGACGGAGGCGCTCCGGGCGCTCGGCAAGCGGGTGATCTCGATCGACCTGAACCCGCTTTCCCGGACGAGTCGGCAAGCGGACCTTCCGATCGTCGACGAGCTCACCCGGGCGCTCGACGCCCTCGCGGCGGGGGTCGTCCGGGACCGGACCCCGCTGGGCAGCGGCCGATTCGCGCCGGTCGACCGGGCCGCGCTCCTCGCGGCGGCCCTCGCGACGATCGACCGGAACCTCACGCGCCGGGCGGCGCGGGCTCGAGCCCCGACGCCGCGACCGCCGGGGCGAGCCGCTCGGCGACCCGCTCGAGGAAGGCGCGGTCGGTCGCGTCGAACGCCTTGACGGCCGTGCCGTCGATATCGATCTCCCCGACGACCCGACCGTTGTCGCGGATCGGCACGACGATCTCCGACCGGGTGGAGAGGAAGCAGGCGAGGTAGTCGGGCGCCGCCCGCACGTCGTCGACGATCACCGTCCGCTCCTCCCGGACCGCCTGGCCGCAGATGCCGCGGGCGATCGGGATCCGCGTGTGCTCCGTCGCCTCGGCGCCGTCCCACGCCGCGAGCCACAGTTCCGTCCCGACCACGCGGTAGATCCCGACCCACGGGTAGTGGGCGAACTCGGCCCGGAGGAAGCGGCAGACCTCCTGGAGAGCGGCCCGGCCCGTCAGATGGCCCAAGACGGAGTCGACCTGCAGGAGCGAGGGCACGGCCCGCCGTTCGGGAACGGTCACGTTCGCCCCCGGTCGTAGGGGAGGGCGGCGCCGAGGGGGAGACTCCCCGCCGGGACGGGTCGACCGTCCCCGGCCTTTGAACTCCCGAGGCGTATGCCGCCACGAGCTTTCCAGACTCGCGCCGTACCGGACTGAGCCACCTCGGCACGCCCTCCGGTTTGGGACGGGGACCGGCCGATAAGGTTGACGCTCGCGCGCGGGGGCGACGGCCGGATCGGGCCGAGCCGGCCCGCACGGGGCCGGCTCAGCCGCGGAGCGGATACCAGCCGCACGCGGCGCAGCCGAGCGCCCGGTCCTCGCCGGGGATCGGGGTCCGGCAGTCCGGGCACGGGGTCGCCGGCGGGACGGAGAGCGCGAGGCAGTCGTAGCAGGCGCCCCCCCGCCGGTCGTCGGGGAGCACGACGATCAGTCGGCCGCAGAACAGGCAGTGGGAGAACCGCTCCTCCGCTGTCGGAAAGCTCCGACTGTCGCCAAAAGAAAGCATCGGGCCGCTCCACCCGATGGGCACTACATAAGACCTCGCGCGACGGCCGACGGCACGCGCCGTCGAACAGGCCCGGCCGGGGGAACTACGGCTCCTGCCAGCGGGCCTTCACGGCGGCGAGGAGGAGCAGGCCGACGACGAACGCGACGAGGACGATCCAGTCCCGGACCTCCGTGGCGAACGGGAGGGCGACGAGGCCGACGGACGCCTGGACGAGCTCGGCGGCGTACGTCGTCGGGGAGAACAGCGCGGCCGTCTGCGCCCACGCGGGCAGGTAGGTGATCGGATAGTAGACCGGGGGGATCACGGTGAGGCCGAGCGAGATCAGCGGGCTGAAGAGGAACGTCTCGCGGACGTCCTGGAAGTACGTGGCGAGGGTGAAGGCGAGCGCGCAGGCGAACGCCCAGACGAGCACGAGCACCCCCGCCACGACCAGGACGTTCGTCACCGTCGCCCATCCCGCGGCGACGAAGATCAGCACGAAGACGGCGATCGCCGGCAGCGAGTAGACGAGCTCGCTGAGCGCCATCCCCGCGACGTAGATCGGTGCCTCGACCGGGGAGGCAACGACGACGTCCTGGAACTTGAGGTCGTGGCGGTAGTGGGTGAGGTCCGACTGGAGGCCGGTGCCGACGGAGAGCATCGTGAGGACCATGCCGCCCATCACGCCGTACTGGATCAGCGCCCCCCGCGAGACGATGAAGATGAAGAAGAGGAACGAGAGGGGGGAGGCGAGCAGGTTCAGCAGGAACAGCGGCTGCGTCCGGATCGGGATGATCCCGTTCAGCTGGACGAACGTGAGCAGGGAGCGGAGGCGGTGGCGTTCGGTCACGTCTCGATCTCCGTCTCCGAGCTCCCGTCCTCCTCGATCGACCGGCCGACGACCTCCAGGAAGATGTCCTCGAGGTCGACCGGGCCCATCGACACCCGGGCGCCGCGCTCGAGCGCGACGCGGGCGAGCTCCCGCGCGTCGGCCTCCCGGGCGAAGACCAGGTGCCCCCCCTCGACCGGGGTGACCCGTCCGTACGGCGCGAGGTCGGCGGCCGGGAACGGATCCTGGATCAGGACCCGGTACGGATACCGGACCCGCGCCCGCAGCTCCTCGGGGGAACCCTCGAGCTTGAGCTCGCCGCGCTCGATGAGCGCGAGCCGGCTCGACAGCGCTTCGGCCTCGTCGAGGTAGTGCGTGGTGAGCACGATCGTCCGGTGCTCCCGGATCGTGCGGCGGACCGCCTCCCAGACCTCCCGGCGCGCGATCGGGTCGAGGCCGGTCGTCGGCTCGTCGAGGAACAGGACCTCGGCATCGGAGGCGAGGACCATCGCGCAGAGCGTCCGTCGCCTCAATCCCCCCGATAGGCGGGCGACGAGCCGCTTGCGGTACTCGGTCAGCGACAGTTCCTCCATCGCGTCCCGGGTGCGCCGCCGCGCCTCGACCGGGTCCATGCCGCGCATCTTGAGGTAGAGGTAGACGACCTCCTCGGTGTTCAGGAAGTAGAGCGGCCTCGACTCCTGGGGGACGCAGGCGATGCGCTTGCGGATCTCGGGCATCTCGCGCCGGATGTCCCGCCCGAGGACGCGGAGATCGCCCGACGTCGGGGCGAGCTGGGTCGCGGCGATGCGGACGAACGTCGTCTTCCCGGCCCCGTTGCGGCCGATCAGCCCGTAGACGCGGCCGTTCGGGACCTCGAGCGAGAGGTCCGTGAGCGCCGGCTTGCCGCCGCGGGCCGTCGGGTAGACCTTCCCGAGATGCGAGGCGACGAGGGCCGGCTCCGGCACGGGGGCCGCCACGCCGGCCGGGCCTCTTAAGCCGACGGGCGCCGGCCTAGCTCAGGACCTCGGCCAGCCGGCCCCGGTCGGTCGCCCGCCGGATCTCCTGGGCGATGCGGCGGCCGGTGGAGAGCCCGGGTTCCACGAGGTCGGAGTACGGGCTCCCCGAGATGAAGAGGTTCGTACCGGCGACGATCCGGGTCGAGATCTCGAAGACCTTGAACTCGAGCTCCTCGGTCATGATCCCCTCCAGGCAGAACGGGCCGACCATCCCGCCGAACAGTTCGATCGACCGCTCGACGACCCGCGCGCCGTACTCGAACGCCATCGGGAGGAGCGACTCCCGGAGCACCACCGGCACGTTCCCCGTGACGACGAACGTCGGCCGGATCCCGGCCTTCTGGAGCTCCTCCTGGGCCCCGAGCTTGTACAGTTCGTCGATGTTCGCCTCGTCCCGCCGGTCCATCCCGAGGAGCTCGAGGGAGCCGGAGCCGACCCGGTAGCCGCCCTCCGAGATCGGGCTGTAGAAGAAGTGCAGGTAGTAGCGGGTCCCGAGGACGTACTCCTGGATCACGTAGGGGCCGGTCGGCCGGAACTCGTCGAGCGCCGCCCGGTTCTTGGCGAGGTAGAATCCCTTGCCGCCCTTCGCCCCGTAGTACTTCACGATCACCGGGCCGTCGATCGCGTCCGACGGTTCGTAGCGCCGGGGCATCGGGCAGCCGGCCGACTCGAGCCACTCGCGGGACTTTCGCCGGTCCGACTCCCACCCCAAGACGGCGCGGTTCCCGAAGACGGGAACGTCCAGCCGCAGGAACTCCTCGGCGCCGAGGTATTCGACGATCGAACCGGTCGGGACCAGGACCGTCGCCTCCGCCCGGAGCCGGTCCGCATGCTTCGGGAGGTCCTTGATGGTCGGGACGGTGAGGAACTTGTCGGGCTTGGCGAGCGGGAAGGCGTCGTAGAAGCGGGGCGCCGTGCCGCCGGCGATCCCGAGGGTCGGGAATCCCTCCCGCCGGGCGCCGTGGAAGATCTGGAGCGAGGAGTGCGAACAGAGGGTCGCGATCGTCGGCGTACGACCGTTCAGCGTGGCGAGGCGTTCCGGAGAAGCGAGGGCAGGCCCCATACGGGGCGTTGCCGGGCGCCTCTCATATCCTTTGCGCGGCCGCCGCGGGCGGCTAACTCTCCTCGAGCTCCCAGTACCACGTCACCCGACGCGCCCCGGTTTCCGCGAGCCGCCGTCGGGCCTCGGGGGGGATCGTCGCGTCGCGCAGGAGCCGACGGATCTCGTCGGGGGCGAGGTGCGGCGCCCGGTCGGCGAGTCCCTCGGCCTCGAGCACCGGGCGGACGCGCTCGGGCGGGTACTGCCACGTCTCCTCGCGCCGCCGCAGCGCGACGGCTCCCGCGCCGGGGATCCGGTGGACGCCGAACTGCTCGGCGGCCCGGTGGAGCTCGTCGGCGGTGCGGCGCAGCTCCTGCTCCAGGTCGCGCTCCTGCTGCCGCAGCCGCCGGAACCGGTCGACCGCCTCCGCGAGCCGCGCCCCGTCGGTCGCGGGGACGGAGCGGAACTCGGGGCAGCGCGCCTGGAAGTCGCACCGCGCGCACTGCCGCCCCGGGGCCGGTTCGAACGCCTCGGCCCGGATCCCGTCGACGGCAGTGCCGACCCGGTCGTGCAGGCGACGGAGCGCCTCCCGGGGGCGGGGCGGAGCCCGATGCGGGGTGAGCGACCGGAGGTGGTAGAGGGTAAGGCCGGCGACCGGTTCGGTGTAGTTGCTCTCGACGAGGACCTGGTAGATCGACAGCTGGTCGGAGGCCTGGGCGTCCTCGCGGCTCAGTTCGCGCGACGTCTTGTAGTCGATGATCTCGAGGCCCCCGTCGGCGCCCCGGTCGATCCGGTCGATGTAGCCGTGGATTGGGATCCCGTCCCAGCGGGCCTCCAGGTGCTCCTCGACGGCGACCGGCTGGGGGGGAGCGCGGAGGAGCCTCCCGTGGTAGCGGAGCAGCAGCTCCCGGCCGAGGGCGCGGTACCGGGCCTCCTCCTCCGGGGAGGTGTAGCCGTCGGAGAGCCAGCTGCGGTCGTAGAGGGCGAGCAGCTCCTCGGCCGACATCGGCACGCCGCCCGAGGGAGCGGGGCCGCCCGGATGGAACTCGTCGAGGGTCCGCTGGGCGTCCCCCGACGGGAGGCGCCGTCCGCCCGCGATCAGGAGGGGCCGGACGAGTTCCTCGAGAACGGAGTGGACGACCCGGCCGAAGGTGAAGTAGCCGCGGGGCGTCTCGGGCAGGCGGTCGACGTAGAGGAACTTCCAGCGAAGCGGGCACTCCTCGTACGTGCGAAACGAGGAGTAGCTGAGCGGAGACGCCGTGGCCACGGGCCGCGAGCGGCCCGGGGGTTCATCTCCTTTCCGGCCCCCGGGGGGGCGGCCGACCCCACGCCTCCCGGAGGCGGCCCGGCGCGGCTCAGTGGCCGGCCGCCGCCGCGTCCAACGCCAGCGCCTCGTCGGCGTCGCCGGGCAGCGGGCTCCGCGCCTGCGGGTTGGTGAGGTTCTTCGGGAGCCCGAGCAGGTCGAGCAACTCCTTGTAGTGGTTGCGGATCGTCACCGGGGTGACGTTGGCCACGGCCGCGATCCGGTCCTGGCTCCGCGGCTCGCCCATCAGGTTCGACGCGATGTAGATGATCGTCGCGAGGATCCCGTTCGGCAGCACGCCGCTCGTCGAGTAGACCTGTTCGACCTGCTCCAGGAGGGAGAGGACCTTCTGGCGGACCTCCTTCGAGAGGTTCAGGTCCTGGGTGAACCGGACCAGGTAGTCGCGGGGCTCGACCGGCTTGAGTCCGAGCTTGAGCTCACGGGCCAGGAGCGTGTAGGCCCGGCCGACCTCGATCTTCGTCGCCTTCGAGTGCGCGATGATCTCCTTCATCGTGCGCGGGACGTGGCACTGCCGGCACGCCGCGTAGACGCTCGCCGCCACCAGCGCGACGATCTTCTTCCCGCGCGTCGCCTTGTGCTCGAGGGCGCGGCGGTAGATGTACGTCGCGGATTCCTTCACCTCGCGCGACAGCCCGAGGACGCCCGCGAGCCGGTTCAGTTCGCCGAGGGCGACGACGAGGTTCCGCTGGTGGGTGCGGGCCGCCCGCAGCCGGTGGTTCAGCTTGCGGAGGTGGTAGAACTTGAGGGACGTGTTGCGGGAGAGCGAATTCCCCTGGAAGTCCCGGGTCGGGACGCCGATCTCGCTGAACAGCCCCTTGTCGGGCATCAGCGGCGAGATGACCGGGCCCCAGCCCCGCGCCTCCCGGCCCGTGTCCTCCTTCGAGCCGCGCTGGCCGCGGTCGCTGACGAGGGCGCTCTGGTCGACGACCAATCCGCAGTCGGCGCAGACGATCTCCCCGCGGATCTCGTCGCGGATGAGGTGGGAGGAACCGCAGTTGGGGCAGGCATCCGAAGCGGGAGCCGCGGCGGAGCCCGTGGCGGGGACGGCGGCCGACTTGGCGGCCGGCTTGACCGACGAAGATCGGGGACGCGGTGCGCTCGAGGACGAGGGAGTCGACTTCATGATCCGGTCTTCGCTATCGCCCGGTTCTATATATAGTCTGGCCGAGATTCTGTCTCGATTGTCGGTTACACATGATACACCATGTGTCGGCATAGCATGCCCTCGGCACCCTCCGGTGACGGGTCGGGGGGCCCCCCGGAAGCCGGGGACGCCGGTGAATCCCCCCGTTTAGGGTCGGGCGGGCCCGTCGCCGCGGTCCGGTCCGGGGGCGGGTCGGTGGATCAGGCCGCGGTCGCGGTGAAGAGGCAGCCGTGGTTCGCGTGCTTCGTCGGATCCGGTTTCGAGACGTCCCAGCGGTAGCCGAGGCGGCTTTCGAAGACGGCCCGGATCAGCTGCGGGCACATCACCCGCCCGATCTCGGGGGAATCCTCGGTGCAGGCGAAGCAATCGGTGACCCGGAGGGTGAGCGGGCGCTCCTTGATCACCGCGAGGCGGCCCTGGGCGTGGGCGGCGTAGTAGGCGGCGAGCGACCGCCCGACCTGTTCCGGCGTCGCGCCGTCGACCTCCTTCGCCATCTCGCGCCCGAGCTGGCGGGCGATCGCCTCGATGAGTTCCGGCAGGTGGAGCCGGAACTCCGCGACGCCCGAGGCCCGCATCCCCAGCTTCGCGATGTCGGTCAGTCGCCGGAACGGCTCCCCTTCCCGCCCGGCCCGGACGGGGAGGACGGCCGTGGGCGGGGTCTCGAGCTCGACGAGCCGCGCCTCGGCCCTCTCGCCCGCGCTCCAGAGGCGCCGGTGGTTGTCCCGGGCGAGCTGGACAAAGACCGGGGCGGTCGACCAGAGCGCGACGTGGCCGTCCCCCTTCCCGTCCGGCCCGTCCTCGCCGCTGACGTAGACCAGCGCCCCCGCCCGATCGATCACCACCGCGTGGTTCAGCACCGGTCCCACGAGGTGCCTAAGGTCGGCGAATCCCAAGAAGTGCTTCGCGGCGCCGAGGTTCGTGGGGTAGATCTCCGTCGCGATGCGGACCTTCACCCCGCGCCCGTGCGCCTCGCGGAGGGCGCGATCGATCCCCCCGTCCAGGAATCCGGAGAGGACCACACCGCCCGCGCTCACGCAGACCTGCGACTCGGCCATGCCGAGGCGTTTCGCCAGGAACCGGTGGATGGTGCTCCGGCCCTCGAGGACCGCGAACCGGCGGGGGTCCCCGTCGTCGAACTCGGTGCGGCCCTCCCGCCACTCGGTGAGGACCCGGTCGCGTTCCGCCTCGAGGCGCTGGGCCCGCTCCGCGGCCCGCCGGATCCAGCGGTCGATCAGCCGGTCGGGCGGCAGCGCGGCAAAGCGCCCCGGCCGCGAGCCGGTCGCGAGCAACAGTCCGTCGGCGGTGAGCTGCTTGATGAACCGGTAGGCCTCGACCCGGTTCACCGCCGAAAGGCGGGCGAGCTCGCTGGCGGTTTGGGGTCCCGCCCGGCACGCCGCGAGGTAGACCCGGGCCGCCTTGTCGGCGACCCCGTGCTCGGCAAGCAGCTGCGCCAAGGCCGAACCGGGTCGGACCACGCCCGCCCAAGGCGGGGCGCCCATAAAAGCGCGGACGGAGCGGCCCTCGGGGATGGCCCCGCTCCCGAAGGAGCTCAGAGCGCGGCCTGGAAATCCTCGATCGAGAGCGGATACTCGATCTCGGCCCCGCCGGCTCGCGCCCGCAGCACTTCCCGGGCGAGCAGCCAGTAGACGGTCGCGAGGGCGACCCGGCCCTTGTTGTTCGCCGGGATCACGAGATCGACGTTCCGCGTCTCGTTGTTGACATCGCAGAGGCCGACGACGGGAATGCCGATGGAAACCGCCTCGCTGAGCGCCTGCTGGTCGGTCGCCGGGTCGGTGACGAACAGCACCTTCGGCTCGAAGTACTCGGCGAGGGTCGGGTTCGTGAGGCACCCCGGCACGAACCGCTCCGCGAACGACACGGCGCCGACCGTCTTCGCGAAGATGCGCACCGGCTTCTGGCCGTACTGGCGCTGGCTCACGACCAGGATCTTCTCGGCCGGGAACTGGGAGAGGAAGCGGGCGGCGTGGCGGATCCGACGGTCGGTCTCCCGGATGTCGAGGACGTGGAGGCCGTCGAAGCGGACCTTGTGGACGAAGCGGCGCATCGACGCCGACTTCTGCTGGGTCCCGATGTGGACGCCCGAGGTGAGATACGTCTCCTCGGGGACGAGGAGCTCGCCCGGGCGGATGTCCTGCCCGTCGGACGGGACCGCCTGCTCCTCCGCCATCGCTTCGTCGCCCGCCATGGAATCAGGGACCGTGGAGGCGGGCGAGCCGCAGGAGTTCATTTAGCTTTGCCACGCGCTCCCCGCCGAGGAGGCCGCATTTGAGGGCACGGGCACCGGTGCCGACCGCCACGTGCGCGAGCCACCCTTCGGGGACCTCGCCGGAGCGGTGGGAGGTGACGGTCGCCTGCCGGTCGGCCGCCGCGAGGTCGACCGTCCGGAGCGTCTCGGTAAGGGTCCCGACCTGGTTCACCTTGATGAGCACCGCGTTGGTCGCCCCCGCGGCGACCCCGCGCGCCAATCGGTCGGCGCGGGTCGTGTAGAGGTCGTCCCCGACGACGAGGGTCCGGTCCCCGACCGCCTTGGTGACCGCCGCGAACCCCTCGAAATCGTCCTGCTCGATCGGGTCCTCGAGGTAGCGGATCCCGTAGCGGTCGACCAGTTCGGCAACGAAGGCGACCTGGCCGTCGCGATCGAGCGAGCGGTCGCGGTAGCGGTAGCGGCCGTCGGCGAAGAACTCGCTGGCCGCGAGATCGAGCCCCGGGTGGACCTCGACGTGGAGTTCGTCCCGGGCCCGCGCGCACGCTTCGGCGAGCAGGGCGACCCCTTCCTCGCTCCCAACGGCCGCGACCCATCCGCCCTCGTCCCCCCGCCCGAGGGCGGCGGACGGGAAGCGACGGTGCAGCGCCTCCCCCAGCAGCTGGTGGGTCCGGATCGCCGCCGGAATGCTCCGGGAGGGGTCCGGGTCCTCGGCGAAGGCGATGAACTCCTGGAACTCGGGCCCGCCGATGGCGTGCTTGCCGCCGTTCAGCGAGTTCCCGACGATCGACGGGAACCGGCGGCCGTCGATCCCCGGTCGGGCGAGGAGCCGCCAGAGCGGCTCCCCCCGCTCCGCGGCGACCGCCGTCGCCGCGGCGACCGAAAGGGCGGTGGCGCTGTTACCCCCGACGACCGAGAGGTTGGGGGTTCCGTCGACCGCATGGATCGTGCCGTCGAACGCCGCCCGGTCGGCGGCGTCGACCCCGAGGAGGCGCGGGATGAGCCGCTCGCGCACGACCCGGATCGCCTCGGGGACCCCGCCGGCCGGGAACGCCTGGACCTCGTGGACCCCGGTGCTGGCGCCGCTCGGCGCCCCGGCCCGCCCCGAGGCCCCGGACTGGAGCGCGACCGTCGCCTCGATCGTGGGGTGGCCCCGGCTATCGTAGATCAGGTCGACCGCCACCGACCGGACCGCGCTCATGGCCCCTCCACGAACTCGACGAGCACCCCGCCAAAGGCCGCCGGATGGGCGAACCCGACCTGCCGTCCGCGGGCGCCCGGGCGGGGGGCGTCGTCGACGGTGCGGCCGCCGCGCGCCCGCACGTCGGCGAGGGCCGCCGCCACGCTCGGGACGTGGAAGGCGAGGTGGTGGACCCCGGGGCCCCGGCTCTCCAGGAAACGGGCGATCGGCGAGGACGGTTCGCTCGGCTCCAGCAGCTCGACGTGCGAGCCGCCGACCGTCAGGAAGGCGACCCGGACCCGGTTCGACGGCACCAGTTCGGGGGCCGACGGCGGCGTCTCCGAGAGGGGGGCCCAGAGGGCGAGGGCTTCGGTAAGGCGCGGGACGGCGATCCCTACATGGTCCAGTACGGTCATCTTCGATCCTCGGAACGTCAGAAGGCGGTCGACGGCGGCTGCTCGCCGAAGATCGACCGCCAGACATCGGCGACCTCGCCGAGCGTCGCCCCGGCGCGCACCGCCGCGAGGACGAGCGGGAGGGTGTTCGACCCCTGCTCCGTGCCGCGGGCGAGCGCCTCCAGCGCCGCGCGGGCGGCGGCGGCATCCCGTTCGCGCTTCCACGCCCGCACGCGGGCGACCTGGCGCCGTTCCTCGGCCGGGGTGATCCGCTGGACGGCGACGCCCCGTCCCGAACGGGACGGAAAGAGGCTGAACGCGGGGTTCCCGTCCGGGAAGGCGTTGACCCCGACGACCAGTTCCTCCTTCTGCTCCCGGCTCCGGGCGACGCGGTAGGCCTCCCGGGCGATCTCCCCGGCGAAGAACCCCCGCTCGACGGCGACGACCGCCCCGCCGAGATCGTCGATCCGGGCCAGGTACTCCCGCGCCCCCGCCTCGATGGAGTCGGTGAGCCGCTCGATCTCGTAGGCGCCGCCGAGCGGGTCGACCGTGGAGGCGACACCGGATTCCTCGGCCAGGATCTGCTGGGTCCGCAGGGCGAGCCGCGCCGACGATTCGGTCGGCAGCCCGAGCGCCTCGTCGAGCGCGTTCGTGTGGAGCGACTGGGTCCCGCCGAGGACCGCGGCGAGCGCTTCGAAGGTCGTCCGGACCACGTTCAGCTCGGGCTGCTGGGCGGTGAGGCTCGAGCCCGCGGTCTGGGTGTGGAACCGGAGCTGGCGGGAGCGGAGCTTCGTCGCCCCGTACCGCTCCGTGACCAGCCGGCCCCAGAGGCGGCGCGCCGCCCGGAACTTCGCGATCTCCTCCAAGAAGTTCCGGTCCGAGGAGAAGAAGAACGAGAGGCGGGGGAGGAAGTCGTCCAGGTCCAAGCCCCGGGCGCGGACCGCCTCGACGTAGGCGAGCCCGTTCGCGAGCGTAAAGGCGACCTCCTGGATCGCCGTCGCGCCCGCTTCGCGCATGTGGTAGCCCGAGACGGAGATGTAGTTCCACTGGGGCATCTCGCGCGTCGCGAACTCGATGAGGTCCACCGTGAGGCGCATCGAGGCGGCGGGGGGATAGATGTACGTGCCCCGGGCGACGTACTCCTTGAGCAGATCGTTCTGGACCGTGCCGCCGAGCCGGGCCCGCGGGACGCCGTTCTCCTCCGCGACCGCCACCAGCAGGGCGGTGAGGATCGGGGCGGTCGCGTTGATCGTCATCGACACCGTCGCCCGGTCGAGCGGCAGCCCCTGGAAGAGGACCCGCATGTCGCCGAGGGTCGAGATCGGCACCCCGCAGCGGCCGACCTCCCCCTTCGCCCGCACGTGGTCGGAGTCGAAGCCGTTCTGCGTCGGGAGGTCGAAGGCGACGGAGAGGCCGGTCTGCCCGCCGGCGAGGAGGAACCGGAACCGTTCGTTCGTCGCCGCGGCGCTGCCGAAGCCGGAGTACTGGCGGAACGTCCAGAGGCGACCGCGGTACATCGTCGGCTGGATCCCGCGGGTGAACGGCGGGGTCCCGGGGAAGCCGATCCCCTCCAGGAAGGCGGTATCCGGGTCGTCCGGTGGGCCGACCAGGAGCGGCACGGCCCCCCCGTCGACGCGGTCGCCGATCGCGGCGCGGGCGGCGGCCCGCCAGCGCTCTTGGTCGGCCGACGGACGCGGGCGTCCCGCGCGGGAACGGGCCATCGGCGTGCGACGGGCCCGCGGTATTAATGGGTGTCGCGGCGCCCGCCGAGCGCCCACAGCGCGGTGAGGTCGAGCTCCGCCCACGTGACGGGGACCGGGACCCCCAGCGCGACCAGGACCTCGGGGTGGATCTCCGCGACCTCGGCGACCGGCTCCCCCGCGACGCGGCAGACCGCCGCGCGGCCGGGGATCGTCGCCGGCAGCGTCGTCGGCTCCCGCACGAACCCGACGTCGAACGAGCGGAGGAGGAGCTCCGCCCGGGCCGCCCCGTCGGCGAATCCCGCCCCCTCCTCCGCGAGAACGAGCGCGGCATGGTAGCGGGTCTCGGCGCCGCTCTCGGCCGCCGGGCTCCGTCGGAGCACCGGCCCGACCTCGCCGAACCGCTGGGGATACGGGTGGCGGGTGTTCCCTTGGAGGACCTCGAGGTGGGAGAGGAGGAGCCGGTCTCGCAGCACCGCGAACTCGGCCGAGACCGGGTTCTGGAGCCGGATCGCCTCCTCCGCGCCGGCGAGCCGCGCCGTCGCCTCGCCGACCAGCAGCGGCGTGTACGGCTGGGCGAGGCCCATACCGAGGAGCCGCCGCCGTACGCGAGCGCGGAACCGCCCCTCGGGGAGTCGGTGGCCGCGGCTGCGGCTCGGGGGCAGCTGCCCGGATTCCGGGCGGATCCCTCCGGCCAGGACGACGTCCTCCGCGAGGTCGACCGCGGTCTGGAGATCCGGCCGCCACGGCGGCACTTCGACCGACCAGCCGTGGGGGTGCGGATGGCCTCCGAGGCGGACGGCGGCGAGCCGGTGCGCGACCTCCGAGGCGGGGAGCGCCTCGCCGGCGATCGCCCCGAGGAGATCGGCCGGCAGGTCGACGGTCCGGGGCCGGTACAACGCGGCGCCGCCGACGTCGTCCGATCCGATCGTCGCGACCGGCCCGACCGACCAGCCGCGGCCGACGAAGACGACCTCCAAAAGGCCGAGCGCCTCGCGAACGGCCCGGGCCGACAGGCCCGTCGACTCGAGCAGGAGTCGGCGATCGCCCGGGCGGGCTTCGCCGGCTCCGCGGGCGTTCAGGACGGGCGGGAGGCTCAGCACCGACCCCCGGGCGTCCCGGAGCGTGAGCACGGCCCCGCCGTCGCGACCGAGCCCCCCATACCGCAGCGCCATCGGGTGCTCGGCGTAGAACCGCGAGGCGGCGATCTCCTCGGTGCCGTCGAGCGGGACGAACCGGACCGCCTCGATCGGCTCGAGGGCGTACCGCAGCGGGAACTCGATCCGGTCGAGCGGATAGATCCCGAGGCTGGCGACGCGCCGGTCCCGGCCGACGGTCGCGTGGAGGAGCTCCTGGAAGCGGATCGCCTCGGCCAGGGTGGCGTCGTCGAGGCCGGCCTCGTCCGGCGCTTCGACCGTCACGGCCGCGAAGGCGGGGCGCCGCCCGCCGACCGACGGGTCGACCGCGCATCGGGCGGAGTCGCCGGCGGGGCGCTCGCGGGGGCGCGGCAATCCTTCGGCGATGCCGATCGCCCCCGCCAGGTGGAGCGCGAGGCCGGCCTCGCTGAGCAGGTCGAGGCGGTCGGGGGTCACCGAGATGCGGAGATCGTCCCCGTCGCGTCCTTCCCACTCGGCCTTCGACAGGAAGACGAGCTCCTCGAGCGCCGCGTCGGAGAGGGGCATGCCGAGACCGGCCCGCACGCGGGCGAGGGAGAGGATCGAGGCCGGCATGCGCCTACGTCCCCCCGCGGGTCAGGCGATCGAGGTCGGTGTCGAACGTGTCGCGGATGTCGTCGAGGCCGAGGGAGACCATCGCGAGGCGGGTGACCCCGATCCCCCAGGCCGCCACCGGAACCTCGACGCCGAGCGGCCGCAGCACCTCCGGCCGGAACAGCCCGCCGGGGAGGACCTCCATCCATCCGATCCGGGGGTGGCGCACGTACCCCTCGATCGACGGCTCGGTGAACGGGAAGTAGCTCGGGCGGATCTTGAGGTCGGGGATCCCGAGCGCCTCCGTCAGTTCGCGGAAGACCCCGACCAGGTGGCGGAGCGTCACCCCCTCCTCTCCGACGATCCCCTCGCACTGGAGGAACTCGAGGTGGTGCCGGGCATCGACCGATTCCACGCGGAAGTTCCGATCGAGCGAGAACGTGCGGAACGGGGGACGAGGACGCGACGCCAGGAACCGCGCGCTGACGGCGGTCGTCTGCGAGCGCAGGACCGGGCGGGCGGCGAGGGCGGGATCGTACCGGCCCCCCCACCCGGGGCCGAGCGGCGCGGGGTCCCCGGGGAGGGCCCGGCCCTCGTGCACCGCGGCGACCCCGCCGAGCAGGTCGGCCCGCGGCGGGCGCCCGGTGATCCCCGCCGGCCAGAAGGCGTCGTGGATCGAACGGGCCGGGTGATCCTGGGGCATGAACAGCACGTCGTTGTTCCAGAACTCCGTCTCGAGGAGCGGTCCTTCGGTTTCGGCGAAGCCGAGCCCGACCAGCAGGTCCGCGAACTCGTCGAGCCAGGCGAGGTACGGATTCTCGCGGGGCGCCCGGGCGTACGGGACCGGGGCCCGGACGTCGTACGGCCGGAAGCCGCGGCGCTGCCAAGCGCCGTCGGCCAGGTCGCGGACCGTCAGCGCTCCCACCTGATCGCCGCCGCCGGGGGCTAGATCGAGCCGCTTCCCCTCCTCGGAGACGCTCCAGCGCTTGATCGACCGGTGCTCGGTCCGCACGAGCCCGCGGCGTTCGAGCGTCCCGGCGATCGCCTCGTCGATCTCCTCCTCCCCGTTGGCGATCTGCTTCAGGACCACCTCCTCGGGGAGGAGGGTCGGTCCGCCCGCCGTCGACTCCGCAAGCCGGAACGGATAGCCCGGGGCGAGCAGGCCGCGACGGCGCAGGATCCCGACGGCGGCCGAGCGCTCGTCGTCGGTGAGTCCCTCCGCCGACGCCGTCTCGTT
>JAKABH010000006.1:36205-54137 GCA_021801925.1 Thermoplasmata archaeon
CGATCCGAGGAACGGCAGGTACCCCAAGAGGTTCACGGGCAGCAATCGGGAGGCCGAGCCGTACAGTCCGTCCGAGGTCACCTCGGCGGTCGCCACCGCCTTGGTGCCAAGGTAGCACGCGGGGATGGAGAAGGTCGCGGTCGCGACCCCCGTCCCGTTGGTGGCGGCGATCGAGGCGCCGAAGCGCCCCTGACAGATCCCGATCGAGGTGTCGGCGCTCAGCACCAACGACACCGGTATCCCGCTCACGGGCGCCCCGTCCGTCTCGTTGGTGACCACGGCCGAGACCGTCACCGACCCCCCCGGGGCCGAGGGGTCGGGCGCCGTCGCGAGGGTGACGTTCACGATCGAGGACGTGAGGTCGGCGTAGAGCGCCACCCCGCGCGGGGTCCCCCAGCCGGTGGCGGTGTCCCAGCCGACCCCGGCGGGGCCGAGGCAGTTTCCTCCCGAGGTGACGTCGACCATGCCGATCGGCAGATGGCCGGCCGGCTCCGCGGCCCCGATCGAGTAGAGGTTGCCGTTCACGAAGCCGAGCGGGGAGCCGCGCTGGGCGTCCATATCGGCGAGGAGGCCGGCCCAGAGCGGCGTGGCGAAGCTCGTTCCCTGTCCGGTGCGCGCGGCCCCCGCGTAGTAGACGTAGTCGTTCGCCGCGGCGGCCGCAACGTCCGGGAGGCCGCGGTGGCCGGCCGCCTCGACCGGGGCCGCCGCCGATCCGACCTGCTGGTAGGCGGGGTCGGCGAATTCGGTCGAGAATCCGCCGCCGCTACCGGCCCACGCCGGTTCGGAGGCGATCCCCGTCACCTGCCCGAGGGGATTCGTCGCGAGGGTCGGGGCGGTCCCGCCGACGGCAAGTACGTACGGATCGGCCGCCGGGTACTCCGGGGTCGGCCCTCCGGTGCACGGGTCGTACGTGGCGTAGCCACCGTTGTCGCCCGTCGCCGCGACCAGCGTGATCCGTTCGTGCATCGCTTCGGCGATGTCGTTCGCCCACGCCGAGGCGAGCCCGCCGCCGCTCCCCTCCGGGGTGCCGAACGACATCGAGATCACGTCGACCCCCGGGATCCCCGTCACGGCCTCGTTGAGCGCGTCGGTCATGGAGGCGACGGTCGGGGAGTAGCCGTTCGAAGCGGGACCGTCCGGGGCGTAGACGGCCGCCAGGTTGGCCCCGGGGGCGAGCGATCCCGACCACTCGAGGTCCAGCGTAAGCTCCTGCGGAGCCGTGCTCGGGTCCGAGGGGGCCGAATCGTTCGGCAGGGGCGCCCCGTCGACCGGATAGGGGGTGATCTTCACCGCCGGGAAGGTCGAGGGGTAGCTGGCCCCGAAGAACGTCGCGAGGTCGGAGGGCGCGTAGCCGTCGCCCCAGAGGAGGAGGGCGATCGTCTCCCCGGTCGCAAACGTCGGGGTGCCCGTGTAGTTGTAGAGGGCGGAGGCGCCGTAGATCTGGCGGGCGATCCCCGGGGTGATCAGGCTCGGGGAGCCGGCCGCCGGCCCGAGCGCGCTGGGATCGAGCGCGAGGGGGAGCGTGAAGGTCGTGAAGCCCGACGAGAGCCCGACGACCGTGGTCACTTCGGACTCCAGGGCCGGGGGGAGTCCCGGGGGCGTACCCGGAAACTGCACCGAGCGCCCGTCATAGGTCCCGCGGAGAAGGGTCGTGTGGAACGCCAGGCCGACGGCGCCGGCCGGCCCGCTCACCGACAGCGACAGGCGATCCGGCCAGACATGGGTGATCTGGAGGCCGTATCCCTGGAAGTAGGCCTCGACGGACGCATACGTCGCGGGCGAAAGTCCGTACACCGCCGCGATCTGGCCCGGCGACATCGGGGGGGCGCCGGCGGGCGGCGGGGCATAGAACGCTGGATCGGTCGCGGCGAACTCGACGACCAGACCGACGGTCCCGCTCGCCGGCCCGATGTCCGCCACCGCGGCATCTCGGGTCGGGTCGAAGCCCGCCCGAGTCGCGAACGGGGTCGACGGGACCCCGGCCGGGGGTGCGGTTGGGGCGACGGCCGGCGCGACGGGGGCCGCGGACGCGACCCCGAAGACCACCGGCGCCACCAGGACACCGATCGCCACGACCCACGGCAGCCAACGGGCTCCGCCGGGGCGGCTCATCGAGCCCTCCTCGCGCCCATCCGCCCTCCCTATGGTCCGGGCTTCT
This sequence comes from Thermoplasmata archaeon, assembly GCA_021801925.1. Taxonomy (GTDB): domain Archaea; phylum Thermoplasmatota; class Thermoplasmata; order Lutacidiplasmatales; family UBA184; genus Lutacidiplasma. Next base: position 38,364 of record JAKABH010000006.1, read on the forward strand.
TGATAGGGTTAGGGGGGCGGAATCCGGATCGGAGTGGTATAGCCCGCGGGGCGCGCGAACGTCCCCGGACCCCCGAACGGATCGGGGCGCGGACCGGTCGCTTCCCCGCGCCGGACGGCGAGGAACCGGTCGATCGCCTCGGCGGCCTCCGACGCACTGCCCATCGCGTAGACCACGGATCGCCCTCCGGCCGCGAAGACCCCCGGCACGGACGTTTCGAATCCGGGACCCTTTCCCTCGGGCCACCCTTGGGGAGTGATCCGCAGGTCCAACTCGTCGGCGAAGCCGCTCAGGTCGGCCCGCTGGCCGACCGCGACGATCAGGGTGTCGCAGGGGATGGTCTCCTCCGACCCCGGCACCGGAACGGGCCGTCGACGGCCCCCTGCGTCGGGAGGTCCGAGCTCCATCCGCTGCACGACGACCCCCTCGACATGCCCGGTACCCAGGAGGCGGAGCGGGGCCCGCTGGAACAGGAACCGGATCCCCTCGGACTCGGCCCCGTGCACTTCCTCGGGATCGGCGGGCATCTCCTCCCGCCCGCGCCGGTAGACGAGCGTCACGGAGCCTCCCCGGGACCGCCGCCGCGCGGTGCGTACCGCGTCCATCGCCACATCCCCGCCGCCGACCACCACGACCTCCCGCCCGACCGGAACCGGCTCCCCCCGGTTCACCCGTTTCAGGAAGTCGAGGGCGGGAAGGACGCCCGGCAGGGCCTCCCCGTCGATCGACAGCGCCCGGTGGGCCGGCGTGCCGATCCCGAGGAATACCGCCTGGTATCCGTCTTCGCCGAGCAGGCGCTCGACCGGGAGGTCGACCCCGACCCTGACCCCGCGCCGCCACGTGATATCCAGGTCCCGGAACCGCGCCCGGTCGGTCTCCACGTCGGTATCGGTCATCCGGTACGCCGGGATCGTTTGCATCAACCCCCCGAACCGTTCCTCCTGCTCGAAGACCGTCACCGAGTAGCCGCGCACGCCGAGCTCCCAGGCGACCTCAAGCCCGGCGGGTCCCGCGCCGACGACGGCGACCCGCTGTCCCTTCGGTCGGGATGCGACGTAGACGAGGTCGCTCCGCCCGTAGTCGAGGGCCGCCCGCTTCAGCTCCCGGATGGCGATCGGCACCCCCTTCTTCTTGACGACGCAGGCGTCCTCGCAGTAATGGTAACAGACCTTGCAGAGGGAGGTGGCCAACGGGTCGTCCCGCAAGGTCACGCGGGCGGCCCCGTCGAAATCCTCCGCCGCGATGAGGCGGATGTACTCCCGGGCGTCCTGGGTGATCGGACACGCCTCTACGCACCAGGGGCGCCGGCACTGGATGCACCGCTTCGCCTCCAGGACCGCGTCGTCCCGGGAATACCCATGGAGCACCTCCCGAAAATCGGCGACCCGATCGTCCGCGGGTTCCTCGGGGATCGGGACCCGGACCGGGTTGAGCTTCGGCGGGGCCGGTTTCGGTGCGGCGGCGACCTCGGGCGCCATCCCGGCGATTCGAGCCCGCCCGCCCGTATCACCCTTCCGACCCTGAGGCGGGGGGGGAGGACGGTCCACCCCATATAGCCCCGCCCGTCTTCCCTCCGGTCGGAGCGTCCGCCCCGGACCGAGATCGACCGCGATGGTGCTGGATTCCCTTGGCAAGTCCCTGCGGGGGGTGCTGCAGAAGATCGCCCGCGGCTCCGTCGTCGACGAAGCCCTCCTCGGGGAGGTCGTCCGGGACATCCAGCGGGCGCTGCTCCAGGCCGACGTCAACGTCCAACTGACGCTCGAGCTCACGGAGCGGGTCCGCCGAAGGGCCCGGGAGGAGAAGCCCCCCGCGGGGGCGAGCCTCCGGGACTTCCTCATCCGGATCATCTACGAGGAGATCCGCGGGATCCTCGGGCCCGAGCGGCCGTTCGAGGCCCGTCCGAAGAAGATCCTGCTGGCGGGCCTCTTCGGGCAGGGGAAGACGACGACGATCGGCAAGCTGGCCCGCTATCTCCAGAAGAAGGGGATCCGGGTCGGTGTGGTGGCGGCGGACGTACATCGTCCGGCCGCGATCGACCAGCTGGAGCAGCTCTCGAGACGGGTCGGCTGCGAGTTCTACGCGAACCGGACCGAGCGGCGGGCCGAAGCGATCGTCCGGGAGGCCCTGGCGACGTTCCCGCCCCACCTGGCGATCCTCGTCGACACCGCCGGCCGGAGCGGCATCGACCCCGAACTCATCGAGGAACTGAAGCGGGTGCGGACGGCGTTCGAGCCGGACGAGACGTTCCTGGTCCTGGATGCCGCGATGGGTCAGAGCGCGGGACGGAGCGCGGAGGCGTTCCATCGGGCGGTCGGCCTCACCGGCGTGATCCTCACGAAGATGGACGGATCGGCGAAGGGCGGCGGCGCCCTCTCCGCCGTCGCCACCTCCGGCGCTCCGATCGTCTTCCTCGGGACGGGCGAGCACCTCGACGAGCTCGAACGGTTCGAGCCGACCCGGTTCGTCTCCCGGCTGCTCGGCATGGGGGACATCCAGAGCCTGCTCGAGCGGTTCGAGCAGCTCTCCAACAAGGAGGCGGCGCAGGAGGCGGCGAAGCATCTCATGAGCGGCCGGTTCTCGCTGCGCGACATGCGGACCCAGCTCGATTCGCTCGGGCAGATGGGCCCCGTCTCGAAGCTGGTCTCCATGATCCCCGGAGTCGGGATGGGGAAGGTCGACGACTCCCAGCTCGACGCGACGCAGGCCCGGCTCAAGCGGTTCCGCACGATCCTCGACTCGATGACGGGGGAGGAGCTCGACAATCCCCAGGTGATCAAGTCCGACCGGATCCACCGGATCGCGCGGGGCAGCGGGCAGAAACCGACCGAGGTCCGGGGCCTGCTGAAGCAGTACGAGACGACCCGCAAGGCCGCGCACGGCCTGGTCTCGAACCGCCGGCTTCGACGCCAGCTCGAGAAGCAGTTCGGGAGCGAGGCCCCTCCGGTGGAGTGAACGTCCCGGCGATGAGCGGGAACCTTGCGGAGTCCGTGGCGGCCCTGGCGCTGCTCTTCTTCCTACCGGGGTATGCCCTCACGAAGGCGACCTTTCCCGAGTGGCGGGTCCGGGGACAAGTTGCCGCCCTCCGGTTCGTGGAGATCGTGACGCTGTCGCTGTTCGGCAGCGTGGCATTGACGGTCCTCGCGGGCTACGCCCTCCTCTCCGTCGGGCCGTCGGGGTTCCGGGCGTTCTGGGGGGATCCCGAGCTCGAGGTCGCCCTGACGGCGTTCGCGGCGGTCGGCCTCGGGGTCGCCGTGGCCCGCGGCGCCTTTGCTCGAACTCCGCCGTCGGCGCGACCCGACTCCAGCGAGGAGGCGCCCCCGTGGGAGACCGTGCAGGCCCTCGATGACCTGCGCCGCGAGGAGCGCCGGGTCCGCCACGCGCTGCGCCGGGCGCCCTCCGGCTCTCCCGAGGCCGGGAACCTCCGACGCGAGCTCGAGCGGATTCGCGCGGAGGCGGACGAGGTCGCGAGGCACCGGGAGGGGGAGTATGCCAGCTAAGGGGCGCGGGGGGAGCCGCGAGTACAAGCTGGTGGTGGTCCTGCGCGGGGAACTCCGCCTCACCGCGGGAAAGGCGGCCGTGCAGGTCGCCCACGCCGCCGTGATGCTCGCCCTCGCGGCCCAGCAGCGCCGCGCCGAGGCGTTCGACGCGTGGCTCCGGGAGGGGCAGCGGAAGATCGCGCTCCTCGCGCCGACCCTCGCCGACCTCGAACACCTCGAGCGGGCCGCCCGCGCCCGGGGGCTCCCGACGGTGTGGGTCGAGGACGCGGGGTATACCGAGGTCCCCGCGGGAACCCGGACCTGTCTCGGTATCGGCCCGGCGCCGAGTGCCGAACTGGATGCCGTCACGGGCTCGCTCGACCTGTTCTGAGGGCGTGGTCCCGCTTGACTATATATATGACAAAACGCTTGGTCTTGCCGAGCTAGGGCGTAGCAGGCCCCGGCCAAGGATCGACCATGCGGATGTGGGTCTACGTGGTGCGGCGCCTGTTGTTGCTGATCCCGGTCCTGATCGGGGTGATGACGATCACCTTCGTCCTGGTCAGCGCGATCCCGGCATCGACCCGATACATCTCCTACTGCGGCCCCGCCCCCCTCCACGGAGGGCAGGCGGCCCTGAATGCCTACTTGGCGCACTGCAACAAACTGCTCGGACTGAACCAACCGATCTACACGCAGTGGGGAATCTATCTCGCCAACACCTTCACCTTCCAATGGGGACATGTCGGAAATAACACCGCGGCCGTCTCGGCGGTGCCCCACATACAAGGGCAGCTCGTCACCACCGTGCTGGGCTGGCTGCTGCCGTACACCTTGGAACTGGCGCTGCTCTCCCTCGTGATCATCCTGCTCGTCGCGCTCCCGCTCGGACGCCTTTCGGCCGTGTACCGGAACCGGCCGATCGATCAGGTTGCCCGGGTGATGTCGTTCTCCGGGTTCGCGATCCCGTCGTTCCTCCTGGGTTCGCTCGCGCTCATCGCCATGGTCCTCGTCATCCAGCACTTCAATCTCGCCGGCTGCAGCGGCTCCTTCCGAGAGGTGTGGGGGTCGTGGCCGGCGGCCGGGTGCATGCCCGGCTCTACCCCCCGGAACAACGACTATCCTGCCTGGCTGCAGGGGGGCATCGTCTCGACCCCGACCGGCTTCCCGACGATCGACGCGGCGATCCACGGCCAGTGGCTGATCGCGGCCGATACGCTCCTGCGGATGATCGTCCCCGCGCTGATCATCGCCTACGGCTCGATCGCGGTGCTGCTCCGCTTCGTGCGCAACAGCATGCTCGAGGTGATGAACCTCGACTTCATCCGGACCGCGCGGGCCAAGGGAGCGAGCGAGGCGACCGTCATCAAGCGGCACGCCGGCCGCAACTCGCTGAACGTCACGATTACGATCCTTGGGCTGACGTTCGCGTTCTTCATCGGCGGCTTCCCGATCATCGAAGAAGTCTTCCAGCTCAACGGGGTCGGACGGATCCTCGCGCTCTCCGCGCAGCAGCCGTACGACTTCGGCCTCATCTTCGGGACGACGATCCTCTTCACGATGATCGTCGTCTCGGCCAACATCATCGTCGACGTCGTCTACGCGTTCCTGGACCCCCGCGTGAGGTTGGGGTGACTCCATGACGAGCGTTCCCCCACCCCCGCCGCCCGCGACGACCGGCAAGAAGTCGGGCCGGCGACCGAGCCCCCGCTGGGCCCAGTACAAGCGCACGTGGTACTTCATGCGACGCAACACCCTGGCGATGGTCGGCCTCGGGATCATCCTCGCCCTGGTTGTCTTCGCCCTCTACGCGCTCACCACCCCCTACGCGTGGACCCAGATGACCCAGTACTGCTCCTACCAGCCGGGAACTCCCAACGTCGGCTGCGAGGGGACGCCGGGTGCGGTCTGCATCTACTCGCAAGGCACCGTCTCCCCCGGACCGAACTGCTACGTCATCCCGTCATCGTACCCGTCGTTCATCCCACCCACGGTCACGTTGATCCCATTCCATCCCGGTCCTCTCCCGTTGGGGTCGTTCGTCTCGGGGCAGAACAGCATGACCGGCTACTACTTCTACAACCTCTACCACGGCATCGTACGGGGTGCCGACTGGTCGCTCACCCTTTCCGTCTCCATCGTCGGCGCGGGCGCTCTCATCGGCCTGATGGTGGGCGCGATCGCCGGTTCGCTCGGCGGCGCGATCGATGAAGTGCTGATGCGTCTCGTGGACATCATGCTCTCCATCCCCCAGCTCCTGTTCATCCTGATCGTGGTGGCGGTGCTGTCGCAGCTCCCGATCTTCGGGAACTCCCTCAGCGTACACATGACCCTCCTGGTCCTCGCCTTCGTGGCGGTCTGGTGGCCGCTCTACGCCCGCATCGTCCGGGGCCAGGTCCTCGTCACCCGGGAGCAGAAGTTCGTCGAGGCCGCCCGCGCCAGCGGCGCCTCCCGCGGCCGCATCATCCGCAAGCACATCATCCCCAACTCCGTCTACCCCGTCTTCGTCCAGATGTCCCTCGACGTCGGGGCCGTCCCGATCCTGATCGGGGGGCTCGTCTTCCTCGGGTTCACCCAGCTCTTCCCGTCGACCTACTTCCCCGAGTGGGGGACCCTCGCCGCGCTCTCGGTCAACCCCGGCACGCTCTACGGCATCCTGGATTCGACCCAGCTCAACGTGGCGGTGTACATCCCGTGGTGGATGATGCTCTTCCCGGGGATGATGCTGTTCCTCTACGCGATCAGCGTGAACTTCCTCTCGGACGGCATCCGGGACGCCCTCGACCCCCGTCTGCGGAGGTAAGCCATCTTGTCGACCGTTATGCGGCCCACGGGCGAAGCGCCGTTGCCGACCAGCCGAGCCTCCGAGCCCGGTGCCGGGGCCACGTCTCCGGCGCCCACAGAGAGCCACGCCCACCAGGACGTGGTGCTGGACGTGCGGGACGTCAAGACCTACTTCTTCACCTACGACGGGGTCGTCAAGGCCCTCGACGGGGTCTCGTTCAAGGTCCGTCGCGGGGAGACCCTCGGTCTGGTCGGGGAAACCGGGTGCGGCAAGAGCGTCACTGCGTTCTCGATCACCCGGCTGATCACCGACCCTCCCGGGCGCGTGATGAGCGGAAAGATTCTGTACCGGGGTGCCAACCTCCTGTGGAACCTCGAGCGGGAAGCGACCTTCAAGCCGGTCGGCACCACCGGTCGGGTGAAGATCCGGCGACGGTTCCGCCAGATCCGCGCGGCGATGGATCGGATGTCGGCGGTTCGGGGGAGCGGGATCTCCACCATCTTCCAGGAGCCGACCTCGGCGATGAACCCGATCTTCTCCATCGCCGACCAGATCGGCGAATCGCTGATCCTGCACCGGGGCCTCGACCTGGTCGACCAGCTTCTCGGCGCCCGGCCCCACTCCCCCGAGGTCGCCGCCGCGATCGACCGAGTGCTCGAGGTGGCCCAACACGGGACCAATGCCCAGGTCCGCGCCGCGGCCGCCGCGGTCGGCCACGCCGTCGGGGTCGATTCCTTCGGGACGCAGGTCTACTACATCCTCCGGGAGGCCGGCCCCTCCGCACCGGAGAGCCGCCCCGAGATCGAGCGGGCGCTGCACCGACTGTACCTGAACGCGCTGCAACGCCGCCAGCTGCGGTACGAGCGCAAGCTCGCCGAGCTGCGACACAAGGCGAACGACATCTATCTCTCCGAGATGCGCCAGGGCCAATCGCACCGGCTCGCCCGCGCGGGTCTCCAACGCCAACGGACGACCCTGCGGCTCTCGAACTTCTACCTGAACGTCTGGGGGATCCGCGGCGTGGCGAAACGGGCCCTCCAGGAGGAACTCTACTGGCGGACCGTCCGGCTGCTCGAAGGGGTGGGGATCGGCAATCCGGTACAGGTCGCGCGGGGATACCCCCACGAGCTCTCGGGAGGGATGCTGCAGCGCGTCATGATCGCGATGGCCCTCTCCGCCGAGCCCGACATCCTGCTCGCCGACGAGCCGACCACGGCGCTCGACGTGACGATCCAGGCGCAGATCTTGGAACTGATGCGGGAGCTGAAGAGCCGGGTCGGCACCGCGATCGTGCTGATCACGCACGACCTCGCGGTGATCGCCGAGGTCGCCGACCGGGTCTGCGTGATGTACGCGGGCCACATCGTGGAGACCGCGCCGGTGGAGGAACTGTTCCACCGCCCGCTCCACCCGTACACCCAGGGCCTCCTCGCCTCCATCCCGCGTCTCGATCAGCCGGAGAAGGAGCTGACGTCGATCCCCGGATCGGTGCCGAACCTGATCACCCCGCCGTCCGGGTGCCGATTCCACCCAAGATGCCCCCACGCGATGCCCGTCTGCAAGGGCCAGACGCCCCCCACGACCGTGGAGGGGGACGGCCACACCGTCGCGTGCTATTTATATGCGGGCCCGGTCGCAGTGGAGTAAACGCCCGGAGAGGGGCCGCAACGATGGCAAGTCAGTCTCCGGTCGTACTATCGGCGCGCAACGTCCGGAAGCTGTTCCCGATCCGAGGCGGGGTCTTCTCCACCCACATCGGCGACGTCCGGGCCGTGGACGGGGTCAGCCTCGATGTCCGGGAGGGGGAGACGGTCGGCCTGGTCGGGGAGTCCGGCTGCGGCAAGACGACCGTCGGCCGGCTGCTCCTTAGGCTGATCGAACCGACGTCCGGCCAGACGTTCTACCGGCCCCCCCCGAAGGTCTACGACCGCCTGGAGAGCCTCTACCGGGCCCTCCCGGCGGCGACCGAGAACAACGGGGGGGCGGCCGGGGCGTCGCCCGAGGCGTCGAAGCTGCTGGCCGAGCTCGACGAGATCGCCGATCAGTACTCGATCTACCGACAGCGCGGGCACCGGATGGCGAAGATCCGGGAGAAGCTGCAGATCGTCTTCCAGGACCCGTTCAGTTCGCTCTCCCCCCGGATGCTCATCCGGGACATCATTGCCGAACCGCTCGAGATCCACCACATCGGTAACCGCGCGGAGCGCTACCAGCGGGTCGCCGAGCTCCTCCAGGAGGTCGGCCTCAATCCCGAGCACCTCTGGCGGTTCCCCCACGAGTTTTCCGGCGGCCAGCGGCAACGCATCGGCATCGCCCGGGCGCTGGCGCTCCGCCCCGAGTTCATCGTGCTCGACGAGCCGACGAGCGCCCTGGACGTCTCCGTCCAGGCCCAGATCCTCAACATCCTGCGGCGCCTGCAGAGCGAGCAGCGCCTCGCCTACCTCTTCATCTCCCACCACCTGTCGGTGGTCCGGGCGATCAGCCACAGCGTGGTCGTGATGTACCTCGGCCGGGTCGTCGAGCGGGCGCCGACGGACGAACTGTTCACCCGCCCCCTCCATCCGTACACCCAGGCGCTGCTGTCGGCGATCCCGATCCCGGACCCGGACCTGAAGCGCGAGCGGATCATCCTGGAAGGGGACGTGCCGAGCCCCGCTGCCCCCCCGTCCGGCTGCCACTTCCATACCCGCTGCCCCGCCGTGATGCCGATCTGCTCCACGACCGAGCCGCCGCTCATCCAGGTGCGCGAGCGCCACTGGGTCGCCTGCCACCTCTATCCCAATGCGATCCCGACGGCCGGCGCCGCCCCGCCGACGGCCGCGGACCCGAACCCCTCCGCCCCCGCGGCCGGCTGACGGCGGGGCGCCCGTGTCGACCCCGATCCCCGACCGGGAGCGGTACGATCCGCTGGCCCACCGGGACTTTCGGGAGGTCGCCACCGACCCGCAGCTTCGGATCACGATCGATGAGGTCGCCGCGCAGAAGCGCGCCGCCCTGGCCGATCCCGGGGCCCCGTGGAAGGAGTGGGCCCTCCGCAGCGCGCTCAAATGGTACATCGGGCTCGGACTGCTCATCGTCGATGCGTGGATCGCCACCTACTGGGTGAGCGTGCACCAGCTCTGGGCGATGATCCCGAGCCTGGCGGCGGCCCTCTATCTGGAATACCTGCTCTGGGAGTACCTGTGGTACCGGCCCCCCGAACGGCGCGCCGGTGCCTCCCGTCTGCGGCGATTCCCCCGATGGATCCACCCCGTCCCCTACGGCCGGTGGACGTTGGAAGCCGATCTCGCCCGGAACGGGGCGGCCCCCAAATCCGCGGAAGGACCGGATCCCGCCGAGTTCCTTTGAACGAACGACGGTAGTCGACCGGGTGGGGGGAGGGGCCCGATAGCCCGCCGGTCCCCCGCTATCCCAAGGGGGGCGGGGTAGCGACGGGGTCGACGCGCCGGGACGGCCCACATGTCGGCATCGGAGAGAGTGGGGGGTCCCGCGCCTTCGGAGGGCCCGGCTCCATCACCTCCCTTGCCGGCTCCGCCCGCAAAAGTTCCCACGACGAGCCGGCCCGCTTCTCCTTCGAGGTGGCGCGATCGCCAAGGGTCCCCCCTCCCTGGATCCCCGATCGCATAAGATCGGACGCGGGTCCCTCTGCCCCGGCCCGTAGGTGCCGAGTCGCCCTCCGCGTGGGTAGCCGTGTGCAGGACCGAGGAACCAATACCGCCCTACTCAACCGAAGAACTGGAAAAAGGATGGAAAGGGTTCCGCCCCCCGTTTCCGGGGGGCGGCGGTCTCATCGGATCGCCTACAGCAACCCGTTGCCCTGCAGCTGTGCGAACAGCCCGTCCCCACCCAACACGACGTTCGTGTCGATGGAACTCGGGTTGATCCACGGCGCGTAGCTCCCGACGCCCTGCTCCTGGAACTGGTAGAGGTACAGTGCCAGGTCGTTGGCGATGTGGGAGGCCATGTTGTAGTAGAGCGTCCGCTCGGGACCGACCGGCATCGCACCCGCGTGCGCATCGGCCCAGGTCAGGACATCGTAGGCGAAGCCCTGGCACTTCTGGGGGACGCCCGGCTGGTTCGCCCAGTACTGCAGCGCCGCGAAGCCGTCCGTCTGGCCGGCAGTCGGGCAGGTCGAAGCCATGTCCTGGGAGAGCGCCTGGTAGACCGCGCCCGGAGCCGTGTAGGTGGCGTTCGGGCTGTACAGCGGGACCGTGTAGTCGGTCGGGTCCGGGTAGTCGGGCAGCCAGCCCAGCGTGTAGACGGTCAGCGGGTTCTGGCCCGGTCCGCTCTCTTCGGCGTACTGAACCAGCTGCGTGAAGGTCAGGTCCACCTCGGTGAACGTGATCCGCCCGCCGCTGATCGCCTTGACGTACTGCTCCCAGATCGGGTAGGCCAGGTCCTGGATGTTCCCCGCGGGCAGCTCACCCGCGACCGGGAACGTGCACGGACTCGAGGTCGTGCACTGGCTCAGGAGCGGGTCGTAGTACGGCGACGAGGCGTTGTTCGCCTGCGCCCACCACCACGCCGCGCCGCCGACCGCGTTCGGGTTCATGTTCGGGTCGCCCGCCGGCCACGTCACGTTGCTGGGGTAGTAGTTCCCCATGAAGTGGGGAATCGCCCCGCCGTAGTTGATCCCGAACTGGACCCCCGAGACCGTCAGCACCTGCTGCAGGTCCTGCGTGTAGTTGAAGGCGTTCACCATGAACTGCCGCAACCCCACGTAGGAGAAGAAGTCGTTCGAGGCGCCCGGATCGGACGGGAGATGGATCGACCCGCTGTAGTACCCCGAGATCTTCGACATGTTGACGCCCATGTTGATGGGGTCGAAGAAGATACTGATCGTGGGCACGTTGAGGATCCCCACCTTGCCGGCCTGCTGGAGGTTCAGCAGCGTCGGTGTGTCCGAGGTCAGGAGCGCGGCGAAGTCGGCCTTCCCCTGCAGGTACTCCTGGATGCCGACCTGGTCGGTCGGCTCCCAGTAGACGTTGACCGTGTGGACGTAGTTCCCCGCGGCGGGCTGGCACCAGTAGGTCCCGGCGCAGTTGGGCTGGTGGTAGGCGGGGTTCGCCTGCAGCACATAGCCGACACCGGTGCTGATGCTCGCCACGTAGAACGGGCCCGAGCCGACCGCCGCAAAGCGGACCGACGGGAAGACCGCCGGCGCGTTGATGGCGTTCAGCTCGAACGAGTCCCACGAGGTCGGAGACAGGTTCGCCAGGTACGTTGTCCACGCCGAGTTGTTGGTCGTGGTGCCGCCGTCCGGCAGCAGGCACGGGCCGTCGCCGTGCGGGGCGCTCGAGGAGAAGCCGGGCGCGCCGGCTCCCTGGGCCGCCATCCAACCGCACGAGGTGATGCCGGCCCCATCGGGGTCCGACATCAGCTCGAGGAAGAACGGCCAGTCCGTTCCGCCGCCGTTGGCGTTGAAGGTGATGCATCCGTGCTCGGACGACATCGCCGCGGTCGGGCAGTACTGCGTGTCGTTGATCAGCATCCCGCTCAGGATCCCCTGGGGCGTGTTGTTGAACGGATAGTGGTAGCCGTGGTCCCAGCTGGCGTTCGAGTTCAACTGCTGCACCCACGACTGCGACTGGATCCAGCCGGGCGCCGACGCGACGTACGGCAGGTCGGTGAAGGCCGCCGTCCGGGCGAGGGACGCCATGACGTCCGTGGGGTAGACGCCCCAGGACGCACCGGTGGACGGGTCGTAGAAGTTGGCGTTCTTGTCGATCACGAACGTCCAGTACTCGGGGTTGTTCGTGCCCGGGAACGGCGTGATCAGGCTGGAGCCGTAGAGGCTCTGGCACTGGGCCGTACCGGGGACGCACGTCGCGAGCTCCGGAATGAACGACGAGCTCGAGCTTCCGTTGTAGTAGATCAGGGTCTGGTAGACGTTGGCGATGACCTCGTAGCCGACCGACTCGTAGTCGACCGCCGGATCGATGCTCGTCGCACCGCCCGGAACGACCTCGTAGCTGTCGATGACGCCCGGGTGCGGGGACTTGACGTTCTTGAGCGCCGGGCTCGACTGGCAGGAGCCGCAGGCGGGAGCCAGGTTGGTCGGCGAGACAAAGACACCCCACGTGTAGTTCTGGTAGATGATCGCCTTGCTGAGGACGTTCTGGATCGGTCCGACGAAGGTGATCTGGTAGACGCCCGGCGACGGCAGGCTGACGGTCGCCGACGCCCCGTTGGCCGTGTAGGCGCCGGAGGCGTGGACCGTGCCGGCCCCGGTGACGGTGATGCTGGTGTTCAGCGGCACCCACGCGGTGTCGGACGGCGCGCCGGTGTAGGTCGCGCTGACCGAGACCGTTCCGGACCCCTGGAGCCAGGGGTTGATACCGCCCGCCGAGTCGTTGGCAAAGGTGGCGGCGATCGACGGGAACGTGCCCGCGGTGTTCGTCGTGATGGACGGCGTGACCTCAATCGGGAACAGGTAGCCCGTCCCGTTGTGCATCGTCGTGCCGACCAGCGCGTTGCCGCTGATCGCGTAGAGGCCCAACTGCTGGTAGGTGTAGCTGATGATCGGGCTCGAGGAGGTGACGACGACGCCGTTACCCCAGTTGACCGACCACTGGTTGACCGTCTCGCCCTTGGAGACCGACAGCGACGCCGGGACGCTCGTGTTCTGCGCCACGGAGCCGAAGGTCGAACCGTACCCTGCCTGATAGGGCACCGTCAGGACGACATCGTTCGCCGAGACGTTCCCGCTTCCCTTACACGCCGGGGCCGTCTTCGGCTCGCAGGTGTACACCGTCGTCGAGGTGGTGTGCCCCGCGGTCGACCCAGGGGTCGCCGCATTCAGCCCGAAATATCCGCCCGCGCCGACCACCAGGATCACGACGATCAAGATCGCCGCTGCGGCCGCCGGCGAGGCGCCTCTCCGACCCCCCCACCGGCTCACCGGTGGGTCGGCCGTGTTCTGTTCTGCTTCTCCCATGTCTTGGTTTCCCCCCATGTGGAGGTTGCGCATGGCAGCCCAAAGGTGGTATTTATACTCTTACGCGTTCGCCGCGCCGTGCCGGCTCGCCGACCGGGACGTCGCCTGGCGCCGTCCCTGCTGAGCGCCGATTTCGCGGATCTCGCGCAGGCGATCCGGGCCGCCGAGTCCGGCGGTGCGGACGCCCTCCATCTGGATGTCATGGACGGCCACTTCGTCCCGAACATCTCGTTCGGGCCGGCGCTCGTCCGGGCGGTACGGCGGCGCACCGCCCTCCCCTTGGACATCCACCTGATGATCACCGACCCCGGCCGCTACGCCGGGGCGTTCCGGGAGGCGGGGGGCGACACCCTCGTCTTTCACGTGGAGGCGACCGCCGATCCGGTCGCGACCGTACGGGAGCTGCGGGCGACCGGGGCGGCGGTGGGGGCGGCGATCCGCCCGGACACCCCCTACGGGGCGGTCGGCCCGCTGGCGGCGTCCCTCGACCAGATCCTCGTCATGAGCGTCCACCCCGGATTCTCCGGCCAGCGCTTCCTGCCGGAGGTTCTTCCCAAGCTCCGGGAGGCGCGCCGGCACCTGGACGAACTCGGCTCCGCGGCCGATCTATCGATCGACGGCGGGATCACCCCCGAGACGGCGGGGGCGGCGGCCGCCGCCGGCGCGACGTTCTTCGTCTGCGGGAACTCCGCGTTCGTGGGCGGGGTCGTTGCGGAGAACCTCGCCCGGCTCCGGGCGGCGATCGACGAGGGGGGGCCCCGTGCGCTTCGCTGATCTCGCCGCCGCCTACGAACAGCTCGAATCGACCCCGAAGCGGCTCGAAATGCGCCGCATCCTCACCGAGCTCGTCCGTCCGCTCCGCCCGCCCGAACTCCCCTACGTCCTCTTCCTCTCCCAGGGGGCATTGCGGCCGGAGTACGAGGCGGTGGAACTCGGGGTCGCGGCGTCCCTGGCCCGACGCGCCGTGGCCCGGGCGACGGGGGTGCCCGAGACGACGGTCGCCCAACGGACCGAGTCGAACGGGGACCTGGGGACGACCGCCTACGACCTTGTCGCCGCGCTCCACCGGCTCGACGCCGGGGAGCCGCTCACGGTCGAAGCCGTGTACCGGACCCTCCGGGACATCGCGGGAGCCACGGGGGCCGGCTCCCAGGACGCCAAGGTAGACCGCCTCACCGATCTCCTCGCGCGCGCCTCGCCGCTCGAAGCGAAGTACCTCGTCCGGTTCGTGCTCGGTACCCTGCGGGTCGGCGTCCGGGAGATGTCGCTCCTCGATGCCCTGGCGACCGCCTTCGCGGACGGCTCGAAGGAGGCGCGGGGGCGGATCGAGGCGGCCTACAACCTATCGAGCGATCTAGGTCTGGTCGCGACGGCCCTGGTGGAAGGTGGCCTCCCGGCCCTGGACGCCATCCGCCTCGAGGTTGGCCGCCCGATCCGGCCGATGCTGGCCGAGCGGGAGCCGACCCTCGCCGCGATCCTCGAGCGCATGGGGGGGTCGGCGGCGCTCGAGTACAAGTACGACGGGCTCCGGGTCCAAGCCCACCTTTTCGAGGACGGCTCGGTCCGCCTCTTCTCCCGCCGGCTCGAGGAGATCAGCGCCCAGTTCCCCGAACTGCGCCGGGCGCTGCCGGCGGCGGTCGGCCGACGCCCGGCGATCCTCGAGGGCGAGTGCGTGCCGATCGACCCGGAGACCGACGAGATCCGGCCGTTCCAGGAGGTGTCACGCCGCCGGGGCCGCAAGCACGACCTCGACGTCGCCCAGGAGGAGGTCCCGGTCTGCCTCTTCGCCTTCGACCTCCTGCTGCTGGGGGGCGAACCGGTGCTCCACCGCCCGTTCCCGGAGCGTCGTCGGCTGCTCGCCGAGGCGCTCCGGCCCGGGGAGAAGGTGCGCCTCGCCGACCAGCGGATCGTCCGGAGCCTCGAGGAGGCGACCGAGTTCTTCGAGCTCGCCCTTGCCGAGGGCGCCGAGGGGGTCGTCGCGAAGTCGCTCGCCGAGGGGAGCGGCTACCGGGCGGGGGCCCGCGGATTCTGGTGGATCAAGTACAAGCGCGACTACACGGCCGGCCTGAGCGATTCGATCGACGGGGTCGTGGTGGGCGGATTCCACGGGCGCGGCCGCCGGGCCGGCCGGTTCGGCGCCTACCTGCTGGCGGTCTACGACCCGGCCCGCGACCGGTTCGAGACGTTCTGCAAGGTCGGCAGCGGCTTCGACGACGCCGCCCTGGCGGAACTGCCGAAGCGGCTCCACGGCCGCGAGCGGGACGCTCGACCCGAGGGGGTCGAGAGCGGGATCGTCCCGGACCGCTGGTTCGAGCCCGGGCTGGTGCTGGAGGTGCGCGGCGCCGAGCTCACGCTCAGCCCCGTGCATCGGGCCGCGCAAGGGGCCGTCCGACCGGGGGCCGGGCTCGCCCTCCGCTTTCCCCGGTTCACCGGCCGCATCCGCGACGACAAGGGACCGACGGAGGCGACGACCTCGAAGGAGTTGCTATCGATGTACCAAGCCCAGGTGCGGCAGGCGACGTCCGGACCCCCTTCGGCCGGGGCGACGTAACGGTCGCCGCCCGTCGCCGCTCCGC
>JAKABH010000042.1 GCA_021801925.1 Thermoplasmata archaeon
ACGTCGTGTCGGTGAGGACGAGCGCGCCGTCGGCGAGCCGGAGCACGCGGCGGCGACCGCCGCCCGAGAACAGCGCCCCGTCCGACGGGGCAAAGTCGGTGCACCAGGCGTAGGCCGCGGCGGCGGGGACGCCGAGCGGGATCCGGAACTCGAACCGGAGCGAGACGCGCGGCATCGGACCCTCGTCCGCTCCACGACGCGGGGCGATATAGGCCCGGCGCGGGGCCCCGCTCCCGCTTTCCGCCCGCCGGCCTGGGCGTCGCCGATGGCGGGGGCGGTCCGATTCACCGGCGGCCGGATCTGGACCGGGACGCGGTACGTCGACTCGATCGTGCTCGCCGGCGGCCGGGTGATCGCCGCCGGCGGGGACGCCGCCGCGCCGGCCGGCACGGAGGTCGTCGACCTCGAAGGCCGGCTCGTCGTGCCGGGGCTCATCGACGCCCACCTCCATCTCGGGGAGCTCGTCCGGGACGGAGCGGGGATGCCGCTCGCCAAGATCCCGTCGCTCGCCGCGCTCGCCGAGGCGCTCGCGGCGTGGGGCTCCGGGCATCCGACCGGGCCGATCGTCGGCCGGGGGTGGTCGGCGGAACAGTTCGCCGAGGGACGCGAGCCGACCGCGGCCGACCTCGACCGATCGGGGATCGACCGGCCGGTCCTGCTCGTCGACGTTAGCGGCCATGCCGCGGTCGGGAACCGGGCGGCGCTCGCGGCGGTCGGCTTCGGCCGGACGACGCCGGATCCGCCCGGGGGGCGGCTCGGGCGCGCCGCCGACGGGAGCCCGGACGGCCGGCTCTACGAGACGGCGCTCGGCCCGCTCCTCCGCTGGGTCGAGGAGGCGTCCCCCCTTTCACCCCCCGATCTCGCGCGGACGTATGCGCGGCTGAACGCGCTCGGGGTGACGACCGTCGCCACGATGAACACGGGCCCCGAGGAGCTCCGATGGCTCGCCGCCGCGGCCGGGGGGCCGGCCCCGCCGTCGCTGCGCGTCCGCGCCTACATCGCCGACCGGCGGGCCGAGGAGCTCGGCCCCGCCGACTGGGCGGCCGGCGGCCGGGCCGGCTGGCTTGCGGTGACGGGGATCAAGGCGTTCGCCGACGGGGCGTTCGGTCCCCGGACGGCGTGGCTCGCCGCCCCGTACTCCGACCGACCGGAGGAGTCCGGGGTCCCCCGGGCGACCCACGACGCGCTCGTCGCCCTGTTCGACCGGTGCGCCGAGCGCGGCCTCCAGCCGGCGGTCCACGCGATCGGCGACCGGGCGGTCGCCGAGGTGCTGTTCGCGCTCTCGGCGGTCGGCCACCGGGCCCCCCCGCGGCCGCGGATCGAGCACGCCGGCCTGGTGCCGCCCGAGCTCGTGGGACCGCTTCGCGCCCTCGGCCCGACGGTCGTCGTCCAGCCCGGGTTCCTCTCGAGCGACGCCTGGCTGGGCGAGCGGCTCGGCGCGGAGCGGGTCCGCTGGGCCTACCCGTTCGGCTCGCTCGACCGGGCCGGGGTGCCGCTCGCCGGCTCCACCGATGCGCCGTTCGATGCGGTCGACCCGTGGCGGGCGCTCCGCTGCGCCGTCGAACGGGTCGGGCCCGACGGCCGGTCGGCGAACGCGGCCGCCGCCGAGGCGCTCCCTCCCGAACGGGCGCTCGACCTGTTCACGCGGGGGGCCGGCCGGGCGCTCCGCGAGGTCGACCTGGGCTACCTGGAACCGCCGGCCCGGGCCGATCTGGTCGTCCTGCGCGCGACGGACGTCGCCGACGCGATCCGGCGCGGCGCCGCCGCGGTCGACGAGACGTGGGTCGGCGGGCGATGCGTCTACCGCCGCGACGGCCCGCCCCCGCCGGGCTAAAGTCCCGGTCGCGCTCGAGCGGCCGTGCCCGGTCCCCCCGAACCCCCGCCCCGGCGCGACTGCTCGCCGACGATGCGGGTCGATCTGCTGATCGCCGACTGGCGGGCCGGCCTCGACCCCGACCTCTCGGTCGAGGAGAAGGAGCGGGCGCTCTACGACGCCGCCTGGGCGGCCTACGAGGAGGGGGACTACGGCTTCGGCCTGTGGCTCTGGCACGAGTGCGACCGGCTCGCCAACAACCTCGGCGGCAACCTCCGGGAAGTGAACCGGATCCTCGGCCCGGGCCGCTACTTCGGCTTCTCGCACCGCAAGGCGGTCGCGGCGGCGATCCCGATCGAGCGGATCTACCGGCCCCGCAAGGGGGACATGAGCACCCCGCGGACCGACGCCTACGTCCTGCCGCACTACCAGGTCCTCTGCGTCTACCTGGTCCAGGCCGCCGCCGGTCACCGCACCGCGAAGGCGCTGCTCGAGATCGCCCTCGGGGAGCTCGAGGACCTCCGGCGGAACGACCCGTTCCTCCGCCACTTCGAGACGTTCCGCGACATCTGGAACCGGACCTCGGCCGGAGCGGCCGCGGGGGCGGCCCCGGGTGCGATCCCTTCGGGTGGGGGACCCGCGGCTTCGGCGGCTACCGGTCTCCCCGTCGCCGCCCGGCCCCCGCGCGTCGCCTCGAACGGCTCGACGCCCGTCCCCTCCCCGGCCGCCCCGTCTGCCGCGCCCGGGACGACCCGGCGCCGGCCGGCCCGGGCGGGCACGACGCCGCCCGAGAAGAGCGGAAAGCGGCCCCGGCGCCGGGCGTAGGCCGGCCGCCCGGGGCCCGCGCCTCCGTGGGCGCGGTCGCCCGCGGAGTCGTACCGACCTTGGGATCCCCGCTGGTGGCCGACCCGGGGGCGGCCGGACGAGGAACGGCCGGGCGAGCGGCCGTCGATGCGAGCGGCAACTTCGAGGGGCCGGACGGAGGGCGTCGGCCGGACCGGGCTCCGGTCGGGGACGTCGGAGAGGATCGGGGGCGGATCGTCCCGGTCAGCGCGGATGGCGCAGGGCGACGGAGAATCCACCGGGGTCGTCGGGGCCGAGCGGCAGCGGACCGGGCGGCGGCGGGCCGATCGGCGGGCCGAACCCCGGTGTCGAGGGCGGCGGGAACCCGATCGGAGGGTGGCCGGGGGGGTGCGAGGGCGACGGCGGGGCGGAGACCGGGGTGTCGAGCTCCTCGAGCGCGTCCTCGAACGCCTCCAGGCCGCGCTCCAGGAGGAGATCCTCGATCGGAAGGGGGGCCATGAAGCGCATCACCTGGTCCCAGGCGCCGCCCGTGTGCATCAATACCCCGCGGGCGAACAGCGCCGCCCGCATCGAGCGGGCCCGTTCCCCCCACGGCTGGCGGCTCGCCCGGTCCCGGACGAACTCGACGCCGATCATGAACCCCCGCCCGCGGACGTTGCCGATCGACGGGTGGCGTTCGCCGATCGCTTGGAACCGGTCGACGATCCGGGCCCCCCGCGCGGCCGTCCGCGGGAGGAGGTCGTCCTCCCGGAGGAGCCGCAGCACCTCGGTCCCGACCGCGAGCCCCAACGGATTGCCGCGGTACGTCCCGAGGTGGAACCCGGTCGGAAGGCGGGGGACGAGATCGTCGCGGTAGGCGACGACCGACATCGGGAGGCCGCCGCCGATCGCGTTCGAGATGCAGAGGATGTCGGGGGTGACGCCGGCGTGCTCGACCGCCCACATGCGGCCGGTGCGGCCGAGGCCGGTATGGATCTCGTCCGCGAGGAGGAGGATCCCGTGCCGGTCGCAGAATTCGCGCAGCGACGGCAGGAAATCGTCCGGCGGGACGACGTAGCCCCCCTCCCCCAGGATCGGCTCGACCAGGACGGCGGACGGGAGATCGACCCCCGACCCCGGGTCGGTGACGAGGTGTTCGAGGTAGGCGATCGTCCCGGCCGCCCCCTCATCGGCCCCGAGGACCGGGCGGTACGGGTCCGGGTACGGGACCCGGATCACCCGCCCCCCCGCGAACGGGCTCCCCGCCCGGTAGCGGCGGCCGCTGGTCAGGTGGACCGCCCCGCCGTGGACCCCGTGGTAGGCGCCGGAGAAGGCGACCGTCCCGGAGCGGTGCTGGGCAAAGTCGGCGAGCTGGACGGCGGTCTCGACGGCGTCCCCGCCGGTGACGGTGAAGAGGAAGCGGGCGTGGTGCCGCAAGCTCCCCGGCAGGCTCTCGTCGAGCTCCCGCAGGAACGCGGCGCGCGCCTCCGTCGGCAGCTCGAGGGCGTGCCAGATCTCCGCGCGCTGCCGGTCGAGGGCCGCCTCGAGCCGGGGCGGGCGGTGCCCCAGGTTCAGGACCGAGACGCCGGCGACCCAGTCGATGTAGCGGTTCCCGTCGACGTCCTCGATCGTCGCGCCGCGGGCGCGCCGGATCGCCATCGGGAACGCGTGGCTGTAGGCGACCGCGTCCGTCTCGAGGCGGGCCTGCTCGGCGAGGAGTTCCCGCGAGCGGGGGCCGGGCGGCGGGTGGACGATGCGGGGGGCGTCCGCAAAGCTGCCGGTCTCCTCGTCGGGCATGGCGCCGGGAACGACGCCCGCCGGCCCATATGATGCGCTCGTCAGGTCGCCGTGACGAACCGGCCCCGTCCGGCCGCCGTCCCCGCCCCTCCGCGGCGCCGGCTCCGCTCCTATAACCCCCTCCGCCCCTCCCGGGCCCATGGCGGGAGGCGCCGAGGACGGCGAGGCGATCCGCACCGGGGTCCGGTCGACGAACTACGCCGGCTGGCGGCGCCAGGGCGGCTGGGAGCCGATGGTCGTGGTCCGGGCGAAGGATTCGACGTTCTGGGACGACCGCGGCACCGCCTACCTCGACTTCTCCTCCCAGCTGATGGCGACGAACCTGGGCCACGGGAACGAGGCGGTCGTCGAGGCGATCGTCCGGCAGGCGCGGAGCCTGCCGTACGCCGCCCCCGGGTTCGCCACCCCGGCCCGCGCCGCGCTCAGCCGCGCGCTGGGGGAGGTCCTGCCGAAGGGGCTCGAGCGGTTTTTCTTCAGCACCTCGGGGACGGAGGCGAACGAGGCGGCGCTCAAGATCGCCCGCGTCGCGACCGGGCGGCCGAAGATCGTCGCCCGGCACCGGTCGTACCACGGGGCGACGGCGGCGTCGATCTCGGTGAGCGGCGACCCCCGGCGCCGCCCGGTCGAGGGGCTCCAGACGGTCCCCGGGACCGTCTTCGCCCCCGACTGCTACTGCTACCGCTGCCCGTTCGGCCTCACCTACCCTTCCTGCGGGGTCGCCTGCGCCGAGTACGTCGACACGCTCCTCGAGCGGGAGGGGAACGTCGCCGCGATGATCGTCGAGCCGGTCGTCGGCACGAACGGCGTCCTGGTGCCGGTCCCGGAGTACCTCCCGCGCCTGCGCGAGATCACCCGGCGCCACGGGGTCCTCCTGATCGCCGACGAGGTGATGACCGGCTGGGGCCGCCTCGGCGCCTGGTTCGGCGTCGACCGCTGGGGGGTCGTCCCGGATCTCCTCACGACGGCGAAGGGGATCACCGGGGCCCACGCGCCGCTCGGCCTCACGGCGACGACGCCGGCGCTCCACGACGCCTTCCGCGACCGCTACTTCCCCCACGGGCACACCTACGAGGCGCACCCGCTCACGCTCGCCCCGGCCGTCGCCGCGATCGAAGAGTACCGCCGCCTCAACCTCCTGGAGAAGTCCCGGCGGGACGGAGAGTACCTCCTCGGCCGCCTCCGGGAGATCCAGGCGCGCCACCCGTCGGTCGGCGATGTCCGGGGGCTCGGCCTCTTCGCGGCGGTCGAGCTCGTCCGCGACCGGGCGACCCGGGCCCCGTTCAACGACGAGGCGGACTACCTCGCGGGCCGCCCGCTCGTCGCCCAGCGGGTCGCCGAGGCGATGCTCCGCGACGGGGTCTACTGCGTCGCCTGGATCTCCCACCTGGTCCTCGCCCCGCCGCTCGTCGTGACCCGGGCGGAGCTCGACCGGGGCGTGGAGGCGCTCGACCGGGCGCTCGCGGTCGCCGACGCCGAGGTCGCGCCCAGCGCCGGCCCCGCCTGAGGGAACCCCTCCGCCGTTCGGGGTCGACGCCATCAAATCCCCCCCGGCGGTGGCACGGACGTGCCGGGACCGCCCCGCCTCCGGGAAGGGTACGACGTCGCGATCGTCGGCGGCGGCCACGCCGGCCTCCAGGCGGCGCTCAAGGCGGCGCTCCTGATGCACTCCGCCGTCCTCTTCGACCGGGGACCCCGCTACGCCCGATCGTACTACGCGCCGGTGATGGACAACATCCCGGGGTTCCCGGACGGCGTGTCGGGCCACGCCCTCCTGGACCGCCAGGTCCAGGCGGTCCGCCGCCGCGACGACTGGGTGACGTACTTCTCGCCGGCGACCGTCTCCGCCGTCGCGCCGAAGGACGGCGGCTTCGAGGTCGCCTTCGACTGGTTGAAGCAGCCGCTCGTCGCCCGGGCGCGGGCGCTCGTGCTGGCGATGGGCGTCGTCGACCGGATGCCGGACCTGGCGGGCGACATCCGGCCGATCTTCCCGTGGGCGAACCAGGCGCTCGTCGACTTCTGCCTGCTGTGCGACGGCCACACGGTCACCGGCCGGTCGGTCGGGGTCCTCGGGCACGACGCGTTCGCCGCGCGGACCGCCCTCGACCTCCTCCACTTCCGGCCCGCGTCGGTCGAGCTCCTGACCGGGGGCCGCCCCGCGCTCGAGGGGATCCCGATCGAGGACGCCGCCGCCCTGCGGGCGTCGCTCGAGGAGCACCGGATCCCGATCGTCGGGACGGCGCTCGCCGGCTTCGACGAGATCCGGGAGCACCGCTTCGGCGTCCGCTTCGCCGACGGGAGCCACCGCTCCTACGAGAAGGGGTTCAGCGCCCTCGGCTGGTGGGACCTCCACCAGGCGATCCCCCGCGCGCTCGGCTGCCGCTTCGACCCCGACGGGTACGTCGTGACGGACGACGACGGCCGCGCGATCGCCGACGCGACCGGCGCGCCGATCCCCGGGCTCTACTGCGTCGGCGACCAGCGGAACGGCTGGAACCAGATCCCCGAGGCGTGGGCGACCGCGGAGCGGGCGATCATCCACGCCTACGCCGACTACCTCTGAGCGACGTCCCCCCCGTCACGGGGGGCTCGGCGCGGCGGGGGAGGGCTCCGGGACGAGCCGCCGGGCGAGGTCGGGGAGATCGGCCGCGACCGCCGACGCCCCGGCGGAGCGGAACCGCTCCGCCGTCTCCGCGGCGCCGCTCGCCTCCGCCGCGTCCGGGAGCACGCCCATGAAGCGGACGCGGGCACCGCGCGCGCACTCCGCGTCCAACAGGTGGTCGCCGACGTACAGCGCCCGGTCGACGGGGATCCCCATCTCGCGGAGGAGCAGGAGGAGCGCTTCGGGCGACGGCTTCGCCGGGCCGGGGGCGCTCCGGCTGCGGAGGTAGGGGAAGTACGGGGCCAGGCCGGTCCGCTCGAGCGCGGCCCGGGCGAAATGCTCGGAGCTGCGGGTGAGGATCCCGAGCCGGAACCCCCGGTCGGAGAGCCCCGCCAGGAGGGGGGCGGCGCCGGGCCGCGGGCGCGTCCGGGGGAGCGCCTCCATCTCGATCGCGTCGATCGCGCGGGGGTATTCCGCCTCGAAGCGGAAGATCGCGGCGTCCGCCGCGCCGACGTCGCGGAGCTCTTCCCGCGCCCGCTCGACGCTCCGGAAGATCGGATCGTCCGCGGAGAGGCGGCCCCGGGGGACGCCGTACCGCTCGGCGAGCTCGATCACCGTGCGGCGCATGCGGGGGTAGTCGTGGCCCGAGAGGACGAGCGTCCCGTCGAGATCGAAGACGACCCCGAGCACCGGCTCCACGAACGAGGGGGCGGGGTCACCGATCGGCATCTTTCGGTCACCGGACGGAACAGCCGGGCGGCCGCCGTTAAGGGTTTCCGTCCACGCGCCGGGCCGCCGGGCCCCCCGTCAGGCGGCCGCCGCCGCCCCCTCGCCGAACGGGGCGGCGAGGTCGGCGCGGAGCGTCCGGACCAGCCGGCGGCGGGCGCGTCGCCGCGCCCGGTGGAGCACCCGGACGACCGGCGCCGGCGCCTCGTCCGCCGCGAGCAGACCGGTGACGTCCAGGTCGTGGAGGCGGCCGAGCTCCGCCTGGAGGGTCCGCAGGCGGGGGTCGTCGGCCCCGACGGCCGGCGCGATGGCGGCGGCGAGCGCCCCGAGCTGGCGCCAGCCGCGGACCTCGATCCGGAGCCGGTGCAGCCGCCGGGAGGTCGGCCGCCGTCGGGCCTTGCGGCCGGCGGCGCGGAGCGCCGCTTCCCCCTCCGCCCGGAGCTGCGCCAGGTAGCGGAGGGCGTCGCCGCTGCGGCGGTGCGCCGGCACGGAGGCGAACGCCTCTCGGATGCCCTCGAAGAGGCCCAGGTCCCGCTCGCGGCGGAGCGCCGCCCGGAGCAGCGTCCGCCCGATGCGGGCCTCGGTCCCGAGGTGGCGCCTGAGGGCGGCGAACTCCCGCCGCTCGTCGGCGGAGAGGGTCGGCGCGGCCGAACGGAGGAGCCCCAGCGCGACGTCGCGGTCGCGGACGCCGCCGACCAGCCGGGCGAGCCGTTTCAGCCGCCGGTCGAACTCGCGGAGCGGCGCCGCCCGGCGCCGCGGGCCGGCCCGCCGCCAGACGGCGATGCCGACCCGGAGGCGGCGGAGGTCGCGGTGGAGCAGATGGAGCGTCGTCGGCGACCCCCGGCTCCCGTCGACGACCCGGTCGACGGCCCGAAGGACGGCGTCGACGCGGTCGACCAGCCGCCGGCCGAGCTCCTCGATATCGGGATGGGGGACGGAGGAACGGGCCATGGACGGTCCCTCGGGGGGAGGGACGGGAGCGACCGACCCCGCTAAAACGGTTCCGTCCACGGTACCGGCGTCGCTTCCGGTCCCGTTCGCGGGCGGGGGGCCCGCCCCCCGGGGGCGCACCTATTTGGGCCGCCCTCCTTCGCCCGGCGTGGCCCGTTCCGCCGCCGCGGGAGCGACCCGCGATCGCCGCCCGTCCGGCCCGCGGGCGGTCCGCCCGATCGGGGTGATCGACGTCGGCTCGAACACGGCCCGCCTCGTCGTCTTCGAGGCGGCCCCCGGCGGCGCCGTGCGCGCCGTCTACGAGGCGAAGGAGGTGCCGCGGCTCGGGCTCGGCACCGGGGCGGACGGCCGGCTGAGCGACGCGGCGATCGGGCGCGGGGTCGCCGCGCTCCAGCGGTTCGCGAAGATCGTCCGCCAGCGGTCGATCCCCCGGACGCTCGCCGTCGCGACGAGCGCGGTCCGCGACGCCCCGAACGGCCCCGACTTCCTCCGGGCCGTCGAGCGGTCGAGCGGACTGCTCCTGCGGACGATCTCGGGGACGGCGGAGGCGCGCTACGGCTACCTGGGGGTCGCCGGGGCCTGGGAGCTCCACGACGACGTCGTCTGCGATCTCGGGGGCGGCTCGCTCCAGCTCGTCGAGGTCCTTCGAGGCTCCGCCCGGGGGTCGGCGAGCCTCCCGCTCGGCGTCCTCCGGCTGAGCCAGCGGTTCCTCGACCACGATCCGCCGAAGCGGCGGGAGATGGAGGAGCTCCAGGCCCACGTCCGGGCGGCGGTGAAGGCCGCGTTCGGCGGCTTCCAGGTGCGGTCGCCCGGCCTCTACGCCGTCGGCGGGACCGTCCGCGCCCTCGCCCGGGCGGCGATCGACCTCCGCGGCTGGCCGATCGGCCGGGTCCACGGCTACTCGCTCTTCGACCACGACCTCGAGGCGCTCGGCGAGCTCCTCGAGGAGATGCCGGCGGAGAAGCGCCGGGCGATCCCGGGGATCGGCAGCGACCGCGCCGACGTCGTCGTCGCCGGGGTGATCGTGCTCCAGGAGCTCCTCCGGGCGACCGGTGCCGACCGGATCCGGGTCTCGGGGACCGGCATCCGGGAGGGGATCGCGCTCGAGGCGGTCGGGGCCGCGCTCCCGGCGCCGGCGACGGAGCTCGCCGACCGATCCGTCCGGGCGGCCGCCGAGTCGTTCGCCTTCGATCTTGCCCATGCGGAGGAGGTCGCCCAGGCGGCGCTCGGGCTGTTCGAGGCCCTCGCCCCGCGGGAGAAGTGGGGCCCCCGGGAGGCGCTCGCGCTCCGCGTCGCGGCGGGGCTCCACGACGCGGGGATCGCCATCGACCTCTGGCGCCACGCCCACCACTCCGCCTACCTCATCCAGAACTACCCGATCCTCGGCCTCGACCAGCGGGAGATCCTCCTCGCCGCGATGGCCGCCTACCTCCACGAGGGGGGGTCGCTCCCCTCCGAGTGGAAGAAGCGGTACCAGGCGATCCTCGACGCCGACGACCTCGACCTCGCCCGCCGCCTGGGGGCCGTCCTCGAGACCGCCGAGCTCGTGGCGGGGCTGCGGCCGCGCTTTGCCCCCACGGCCGACGGGCGGACGGTCGGAGTAGCCTTTTCTCCCCCCGCGGGGTCGCCCGGCATCGGACGGGCGGGGGAGAAGGCCGCGAAGACGATCGAGCGCGCGTTCGGCCGGCAGGTCAAGGTCCGTGAACGCTGATCTCGCCTCCCCGCACCACGGCTACCCGGGCCGCCTCTTCGTCTTCGAGGGGCTCGACGGGAGCGGCAAGTCGACGCAGGCGGCGCTGCTCGCGAAGTGGCTCGCCGCCCAGGGGTACCGGGTCTTCCAGACGGAGTGGAACTCCTCGGAGCTCGTCTCGAACACGATCCGCCGCGGGAAGAAGAAGGGACTCCTCACCCCGACGACCTTCTCGCTCCTCCACGCGACCGACTTCGCCGACCGCTTCGACCGGAAGATCCTCCCGCCCTTGCGCGCCGGCTACCTCGTCGTCTGCGACCGCTACTCGTTCACCGCCTTCGTCCGGGACGCCGCGCGCGGCTGCGACCCGGAGTGGGTCCGGACGATCTACTCGTTCGCCCCCCGGCCGGACGTCGCCTTCTACTTCCGCGTCCCGGTCCGGGTGACCCTCCAGCGGAAGATCGCCTCGCGGCTCAAGATCAACTACTACGAGGCGGGGATGGATCTCGGCCTCTCCGACCGCGTCCACGACAGCTACGAGCGGTTCCAGAGCCGGCTGAAGCGGGAGTACGACCGGCTCGCCGTCTCCGACCGGATGACGGTGATCGACTCGACCCGCCCGGTCGAGCGGATCCAGGCGGAGCTGCGCGACCACGTGCGGCCGATCCTCGCGGGGTTCCCGACGATGGAGACGTTGATGCATGACGGCTAGGACGTACGGGACCCGGCTCCCCGGGCTGCCGCCCGAGCCGCTCGGCGGGAAGCTGATCGTCGTCGAGGGGGCCGACGGCTCCGGCCGGACGACCGAGGTCGCCCGCCTCAAGGAGTGGCTCGAGATCCAGGGCCACGCGGTCGTCGACACCGGGCTCCGCCGCTCGACCCTCGTCAGCGAGGAGATCGACCGGGCGAAGCAGGGGCACACCTTGGGCGCCACGACGATGGCGCTCCTCTACGCCGCCGACTTCGGCGACCAGCTCGAGAACAAGATCGTCCCGGCGCTCTGCGCGGGGAGCACCGTCCTCGCGGACCGGTACATCTACACGCTCATGGCGCGGGCGATCGTCCGCGGCGCCTCCCGCGACTGGGCGCGGCGCCTCTACGGCTTCGCCTTCGTCCCGGATCTCGTCGTCTTCCTGGACGCCCGCCCCGAGATCCTCCTCCACCGGGCGATCGGGAAGTACGGGAGTCTGGACTACTGGGAATCCGGGATGGATCTCTCCCTCTCCCGCGACCTGTTCGAGAGCTTCTTCCTCTACCAGGCGCGCCTCGCCGACGAGTTCGGCTGGATGGCGACGGAGTACGGGTTCCACCACGTCGACGCGAACCGCCGGCCGGACGAGGTCGACGCCGACGTACGGGCGCTCGTCGAGCCGCTCTACCGTCCCGCGGCGGGGGGCCGTGGGGCGCGGGCCCGGACGGGAGCCGGGTCGGCTACGCCCGACGGGCGAGCTGCTTCCGGGTAGCGAGCCAGCGGAGGACGCCGGCGCCGGGCCGGACCCCCTCGGGGAAATCGATCCGGGCCGCCCCGCCCTTCCCGAGGCGGGCGATCGGGCTCCCCTCGCCGAGGACGGCGATCCCCAGCAGCTCGGCGAGCGTCGGGTCGTGGCCGACGACCAGGATCCGCTCCGCCGAGCCGGCGACGCGGGCGACCCGCGCCAGGATCGGCGGCGCGAGTCCCCCCGGGGCGAGCTCCGGCCAGATCTCGAGCGCCGGCGGCCGGTCGAGCCCGGCGCGCACGATCTCCGCGGTCGCCCGGCAGCGGGCCGCCCCGCTCGTCGCCAGCCGGTCGACCCGCCCGATCTCCCGGGCGAGCCCGGCCGCCGCCCGGCGCATCGCGGTGGCCCCTTCGGGGGTCAGCGGCCGCCGTCCGTCGTCCGGCCAGCGGGCCGGATCCCGCTCGGCGGCCGGGGCGTGGCGGACGAGGACCAACCGGATGTCGGAGGCCGTGGACGGCATCGGAGTTCGGGGTCAGGCGACCGCCGGGGCCAGAAAGCGCTCGCGGGGGGAGGCCGCCGCCCTCGGGCGAACCGGTGAGTGGACGCCCGCGCGCGGGGAGCCCCGCCGGGGCGCCGCCCGCGGGGCGTCGAGCACGACCTGGGCGATGTCCTGGGCGTAGGCGATCGTCCGGCCGATCGACTCCACGACCCGGGCGATCGCCGCCGCCGTCGCCGGCGGCATCGTCGCCCCGCCGACCCCGGGGAGGAGCCGGTCGGCGAGCGACCGCCCGCTCTCGATCAGCGCGGCGCCGGTGTCGAGGAGGCCGTTCGCCGTGCCGGGGTCGGCCGCCGCGAGGACCCCCTCGAGGTGGTCCATCGCCTGGGCGTGGAACTGCTCGAGGGACGTCGACGGGGCCGCGTCGCGGGGCCGGTCGATGAGGCGGGGGCCGACCGAGCCCAACACGACCCCGTGGTCGGCGATCCGCTCCAGGCTCCGGGTGACCGTCCAGATGCCGAGGAGCCCGGGGGCGGGCCGCCCGGCGGCGAGCCGGCGGGCGACCGTCCGCTGGAGGAGCCACGCCTCGCGGTCGATCGCATCGTCCCGGCGCTCCCAGCCGTCCTCCGCCCCGAGCGGGAGCCGCCGCCACGACGCGACCGCGTCGCGGTGGAGGTCGAGGACCATCTGCCCCATCCGGCCGAGACGCCGCTCGAGCGGGATCGGGCGGCCGTCGGGGAGGTCGTTCAGGACGATCCGATCCCCGGTGTCGGCGACGATCGCCGGCCCGCAGGTCCGCCGGACGAACGTCCGAACGACCTCCCGGTTCGGGGCGGAGAG
>JAKABH010000043.1 GCA_021801925.1 Thermoplasmata archaeon
CCTCGGGGCCGTGGTCGTCGCGCGCGCCGACGTCCTGCGGCGCCGGCGCGGGAGCGCCGCGGACTCCCTCTCGGTCGACGACCTCGCGATGGGGATCCGCGCCACCGACATGGATTGGCTCGACCGCCCGAGCTGGGGCGACCGGCTCTAAGGCGGGGCCGGCTCGGTGTCGGCCGGCGGAAAGCGGAGACCGAGGCGTTCTCCGAGCTCGGCGACGAGCCGATCGATCTCGCCGTCGCGCCAGGGCGGCCGACCGGACGGGGGGATCGGGTCGCCCCACCCCGACGGGCTCGGGGTCCCAAGCGACCGGGCAAAGTCGGCCCGCCATTCATCGGGGAGCGGCGCGGTGAGCGGCGGCGGGGCGGCGCCGAGCGTCCGCGCGCCGGCGCGGGCAAAGACCCGGGCGACCGCCGCCGCCCGGTAGCCTCCGCCTCCGGTGACGACCAGCCGCCCGTCCGTGAGCTCGTCGGCGAGGGCGACCAGCAGCCGGTCGGCCGCATCGAAGCCGACCGACGTGTACCGGAGGCCGCTCAGGGGGTCCCCGGCGTGGCCGTCGGCGCCGTGCTGCACCACGAGAAGATCCGGCCGGAACGCCCGGAGGAGCGTCGGCACCAGCCGGGGAAGGAGGGACGTCAGCACCTCGTCGCCGGCGCCGGGCGGCACGGGAACGTTCACCTTGAGGCCCGCCCCGTCCCCCGCGCCCGTCTCGGCGACCGACCCGGTCCCCGGAAAGAGGGTGCGTCCGTCCTGGTGGACGTCGATGTCGAGGAGCCGTCCCGAGCCGTAGAATCCGTACATCACGCCGTCGCCGTGGTGGGCGTCGAGGTCGAGGTAGGCGACGCGTCGGCCGTCGGCGAGCGCCCGGGCGACCCCGACCGCGACGTCGTTGAAGATGCAGAAACCGCTCGCCGCGTCGGGGTGGGCGTGGTGGAGCCCGCCGGCCGGATGGTACGCCGCCCCGCGTTCCCGAAGGGCGAAGTCGACGGCCCGGACGCTCCCCTCGACGACCCGTGCCGCCTCCTCGAAGCAGCCCGGGAACGACGGGGTGTCGCCGTGATCGAGCGGGATCTGCTTCCCGAGGGCGCTGATCGCCTCGACGCGGTCGATGTACTCCGGCCGGTGGAACGTCTCGAGCTCGGCGCGCGGTGCGGGGGGGATCTCGGCGTCCCGACGCAGCCAGCCGGCCTCCCCCACGATCGTCTCCAGCAGGTCGGTGGCGAGCCGACGGGAGTTCATCTGGAACGGGTGCTCCGGCCCGAAGTCGTAGGCGAGGTAGCGGGGGTCCCAGAGGAGGAGCCCCGGTCGGGGCCGTCCGTTGTCGCTCATCGCGGGCCCTCGCTCCCGCAGCCGGCGGCCCAGAAGTTCGAACCCGGCCCACAGGCCAAGGGGTGCCCGGCGGTCGGACGGCGCTCCACGGCCCCGGCCTGCTCCGTCCTTCCCTCGGGGGGAATCGGCGTCCGTTCAGTCCGGGGGGGACTCCGGCGCGTGGCCGCTAGGCCAGATGCGCTCCAGGAGCCGGCTTGTCGAGCGCAGGGTCACCTCGGTGACGGTCGTAACGCGGGCGACCTGGGCGCGGGAGCGCCGCTCGCCGTTCTGCTCGGCGGCGAGATAGATCAGCGCCGCGACCAGCCCGTGCGGGGAGAGGCCCGAGAGTTCCGGATCCTGACGGGCGGTGTCGAGCATCGCCTCCACGTTCGAGCGGACCTTCGGGGAGAGCGCGAGCTCCTGGGCGTACCGGGTGAGGAACGCCTTGCCGCCGACGCCGGGGACCCGGAGCCCGCAGCCGCGCTGGACGACCTTGAACGTACGGCCGACCTCCGAGCGGCGGCCGTTCACCGCGTCGGCGACCTCGCCGAGCGTACGCGGGATCGAATAGCGGCGGCACGCCGCGTAGACGGCGGCGCCGACGCTCGCCGGAAGGCTCCGGCCCCGATAGAGCCCGTGGAGACGGGCCTCGCGGTAGATCTCCTCGGCCTCCGAGATCACGACCGGGGGAAGGCCCATCCGCTCGCCGGCGATCGCGATCTCGCTGCGGGCCGGCGACCGGTCCAAAGGTCCGTCGGCGACGCGGGCGGTCTGCCGCTGCATGACCCGGCGGAGATGCTGGAACTCGTAGCGACGGTGCCAGTCGAGCCGCTTCCCCTGGCCGTCGCGGGCGAGCGATAGGGTCGTCCCGAGGACGCGGCGCGTGCCGCCGGGACGGGCGAACGGCCCGATCCCCCGGCCGCTGCCGTCGGATCCGGGGGCATCCGCGATCGGCGGCGGGGTGGCGAGCAGCTCCCCTTGCTCGAAGACCAGGCCGCACTCCGCGCAGTGGACCTCCGAGTGGATCGGATCGGCGATCCGGTGCGTGCTGCGGCACATCGGGCAGGCGCTCCCCGACGCGCGGGGGTCCGTGGCCGCTCCCGGCTCTGTCACGGCGTACCATGGTAGACGGCCACTCCTATATATCGAGGTCCAAACGACCCGGCCGGGCCGCGGAGTCGAGCGGAAGTCTATTCCCCCTCTTCGGGCGTCGGTCGGCCGTGCGCACGGGGTTGGTGATCGTCGGCGCGGCCCTCCTGATCGTCGGGGGGGTGTTGGGGTACATCGGGGTCACCGCGCCGGGCGGATCGACGACCCACGACCTCGCCTCCGCCCGGACGATCTCGGCGCCGAACCTCTACCCGAACCAGAGCCGGAGCGCCGACGTGCCGCTCGTCGCGACCGACGACGGCGTCGTCTCCATCGCCTGGAACGCGACCCAGTCGATCTCGGTCGACCTCTACCGGGGCGCCCCGTGCGCCGACCCGACGCAGTATTGCGCCTCCGGCCCGGCCCTGGCGGTCTGGCCCAACAACCTGACCGGGCTCTGGAACGCCTCGGGTACGGTTTCCTCGCCGCTGATCCTCGAGCTCGTCAACCACCACGCGACGAACGCGAGCTTCACCGCCTTCGTCGCCGAGGAGTACGTCCTCGTCACGGCGCTGCGCGCCCCGACGTGGTCGGTGGTGGCGATCCTGGTCGGCGCCGGCCTCCTCCTCGCCATCGGGGGGGTCGTGACGTTCCTCGGGTTGTTCCTCCGGGGCGGGGTGTACGACGAACCCGAGTCGGTCCGGCCCCGGTACTACGCGAGCGAGCTTGACCGGGTCGACGACCTCGGGGAGGCGGAGCTCGACGGGGATCCCGACGGCTATCCGGACGAGCCCGATCCGGCCGAGCCGGGGCGCGGCCCGGCTCACTGACCCCAGAACGGGCGGCTCGCCCGGTGGAGCCGGACGACCTCCTCCAGGATCTCGCTCTCGCGGGGGGTGAGGGTCTGGCCCCGGAGCGCGCGGGCCGCCCCCTCCGTGAGGGAGACGAGGAGGACGTCCCCCTCCTTGAGATTGCGGCCGACGACCGCTCCGTCGATCGACGCGGCGAGCTCCTCCCGCTCCTCCGCGGCCGAGACGGACTCGTTCTCCCGCTGGAGCGAACGGAGGAGCCCGACCTCCTCGCCGTTCGGGTGCATCAGCCGGACGCCCGGGCGGAGGGTGCCGCCGAGGACCTTGATGCCGACGATCGCCGGCTTCGAGGCGCGGAAGACGTAGCCGGCGAGGACCTCGAGCTTCGCGGGATGGGTGAGGGCGAGACGGCGCTCCGCCTGGAGCGACCGCAGCCGCTCCGTCTGCCATTTCGTGTACTCTTCGATGAGCCGGTACATCACCTCCCCCTCGAAGACCCGGACCGGGCCCTGATCCCCCTCGGGGAGCGCGTCCCCGAGGATCGGCACGTTGAACGCCAGCACCGCGCGGTGGGTCGGCTCCTTCACGTCGGCCATCCGTAGGATCGTCGGCCGCCCGACCGGCCCGACGCCGGCCTCGTGGACCGGGATCTGCTTCTCCCGGCATTCGAAGGCCAGCGCCTCGAGGCCTCCCAGCGTATCGGCGTAGAGGGCGACCCCGGACGGGGCGACGTCGGTGACGGGATGGCTCTCCTGGGTGAGCTCCTCGGTGACGCGGGCCCGCTCCTCGTCCCCCTCGACGACCCGGAGCAGACCGCCGGGGAGGGCGTCCTCGATCCCGGGGACGCTCAGGTAGACGCCGGCGGCGGCGGTGACCTCGGCGAGGGAGAGGAGGCGGACGTGCCGCCCCGACTTCTCCGCCTTGACCGGGACCGGCCGGAAGATGCCGCGGATCCGCGCCGCGAACGGCGCTTCCCGGCCGGTGACGACGACCTCGTCCCCGACCCGGAGGTGGCCCCGGTAGAGGATCACGCTGCCGACCGGCCCGACCCCCTTCTGGTCGCTCCGCTCGAGGATCGTCGCCTCGCCCCGCCCCTCGACCTGGCGGAGCTCGTCCTGGAGGAACCGCTGGGCGAGGCCGACGAGCAGCGCGATCAGTTCGGGGACGCCGATCCCGCTGCGGGCGGAGACGGGGACGATCCCCACGTTCCGGGTGAAGTCGCTGACCCGGTCGAACCGCTCCGCGGAGAAGCCGGCGCCGACGAGCTCCTCGGCGACGGAGTAGAGGCGCGCGTCGAGGGTCGTCTGGAACTCGCTCGCGCCGCGCCGGATCTGGTCGAGGAGGGGGACCGGCCCGGTCGGCTTCCGCCACCCCGTGACGAGGTCGATCTTCGTGAGGGCGACGACGAACGGGGTCTTCTCGTGGCGGAGGATCTGGATCGATTCCCGGGTCTGGGGCATGATGCCCTCCCGGACGTCGACGACGAGGACGGCGAGGTCGGCGAGCGCCCCGCCGCGACGGCGCATCGTCTCGAACGAGCGGTGGCCGGGGGTGTCGACGAAGAGCAGGCCGGGCACCGAGAACTGGTCGGTCCGCAGGATCCCTTCGCAGAGCCGGCGCACGACCTCCCCCGGCACCTCGATGGCGCCGATGTGCTGGGTGATCCCGCCGGCTTCCTTCGCCGCCCGGACGCTGCCCGCGATCCGGTCGAGCAGCGTCGTCTTGCCGTGATCGACGTGCCCGAGAAGGGAGACGATCGGCTCGCGGAGCGGGGCCACCTCCGTTCGAGGGCGGCCGTCTCTTTACGGTTGCCCGCCCGTCCGGTCGGCCCCGCCGAGCTCGGAGAGGGGGCCGGCGACGAGCGGGACCAGCAGTTCCGCGGCGTCGAGCCCGCTGTGGCTCCCCCGGAATTCGGGGCTGCGCGACCCCGGCCGCGGCGACGGCCCGAGCAGCCCGTACGGCACCGCCGGCAGGACGATCAGATCCCCGATCCGTTCCCGGAGCTCGGGGTGGTAGGGGGGCGGGCCGAAGAGGCCGGCCGCGAGCGCGTCGTCGACCCGGAGGAGCCGGCTCCCCGGTGGAAGCCGCCGCCGGCACGCCGCCTCGAGGTCGTCGAGGCGGCCGGGGCGCGCGCACAAGAAGCCCGAGCGTCGATCGCCGGCGAGCGGTCGCGCCATCGCCTCGGCGATCTCGGGGAGGCGATCGATGCGCAGCTGCCGGGCGGGGTCGACAGGGACGAAACCGTGGTCGGCGCTGACGAGGGCGCGTACCGACCGCGCGCGGGACGGCCCGAGCGTCCGGGCGACGTGGCCGAGGAGGCCGACCAGGCGATCGAGCTCGAAGTCGACGAGCCGTGGATCGACGCCCCGCAGGTGCTGGACGGTGTCGAGCTCGTCCCAGTAGGCGAAGACGACCGGCGGCGGCGCCGGTCGGCCGAGGACCTCGGCGAGGGTGTGGGCGAAATCGGAGGCGGTCGCGTAGCCGACGAACTCGGCGCCCTCGTACAGCAGGCGGGAGAAGCCGGTCCCCCGGAACGCCTCGCGGCTGACGGCGGTCCCACTGAGCCCCCGGCGAAAGAGGGGGGGCGCCCCCGAGATCCCCGACAAAGTCCCGTCCGGGCCGACCAGCTCCTCGCGACCCGCCGACTCGATCCGGGCCATCCGGAGGACATCGATCACGCCGCCGAGCCGGGGCAGGTAGAGGTTCGGGGCGACGACGCCGTGCTGGGCCGGGGTCGTCCCGGTCGAGAGGCTGACGAGGGCGGCGACGGTCGTCGTCGGGTAGACGGTGGTGATCGGGTGGGCGCCCGCCGCCCAGGCGGGGGCGGCCGAAGAGCGGCTGCGGCGGCTCCACGCCGAGAACGGGAACCAGCCGAGGCCGTCGACCAGCAGCAGGAGGAGCGGCCCGTCCCCGGGGTCGTCGCCGAGCGGGTCGATCGACGGCGCGAGCGGCGGGGCGGTCGGCGGGCCGTCCCCGAGGGAGACGCCCGTCGCCCGAACGATCGATGCGGCGACGTTCGGCAGCGACCGGCCGTCGTAGGCCGGGCCGGCGAGATCGAGCCCGGGCCGGGGGCGGAGGAGCGCCGCCTCCTCCTCGGGTCGGAGCCCGACCGGCGCGCCGTCCGGGTCCGCCACGGCCCCCCAGCCGGGCGCCGCTACTTAACGGACGGCCCGGCCGGCGCAAAGTCGGCGAGCGACACCTGCCGCTGGGCCCGGCGGTGGAGCCGCTCGACGCGGACGGAGACGGTCCGCACCGCCGGCGGACCTGGGGCCCGGCCGTGCTCCCAGAGGTCGCGGGCGAGTCGTCCCGCCTCCCGACAGAGGGCGTGGGGTCCCTCGGCGACCGCCGGGAGGGTACGGAGGCGCGAGGCGCGGGAGAAGTCCGCCCATCGGAAGGCGACGCCGACCGCCCCGTAGCGCCAGCCGCTCCGGTCGAGCGCCTCGCCGAGCTCCGTCGCGAGCCGGTCGACCGTCCGGAACAGCTCCGCCGGGTCGTCAACGTCGGTGGGGAACGTCCGGTCCGCGGAGCGGGAGCTCGGGCCCCCGGAGGAGTGAGGCGTCGCGACCGGGTGTCCCCGGGCGAGGGCGCGGAGCTCGCGGGCGAACGACGGCCCGACCGCGCGGGCGAGCGCCCCCTCGGGAGCGGAGGCGAGCTGTCCGACCGTCAACCAGCCGCCGGCCGTTAGCCGGGCCTCCGTCTTCGGGCCGACCCCGGGGATCGCCCGGACGGGCAGCGGGGCGAGGAACGCCGCGACCTCCTCGGGCGGCACGACCCGGAGGCCGCCGGGCTTCGCCCGGTCGCTCGCGATCTTCGCGACCACGCGGCTCGTCGCGACGCCGATCGACGCCGGTAGCCCGAGCTCGGAGCGGAGGGCCGCCTGGATCTCGGCGGCGACCGTCCGCGCCCGATCCGCGGAGATCGCCCCGAGGTCGACCGCCGCCTCGTCGATGCTGAGCGGCTCGACGTGGGGGGAGAACCGACGCAGGCACGCGCGCACCGCCTCGGCGACCCGTTCGTACTTCGGAAAGTCCGGCGGGATCCAGACGGCCTCGGGCGCCCGGCGCGCCGCCTCGGCGACCGGCATCGCGCTGTGGACGCCCAGGGCCCGGACGTCGTAGCTCGCCGAGAGGACGACCCCGCGGGTCGGCCCGGCCCCGGGCGGCGGGCCGACGATCACCGGCCGGTCGGCGAGCTCCGGGCGGTCCCGGCGCTCGCAGGAGACGTAGTAGGCGTCCAGGTCGACGTAGGCGATCCAGCCGGCCGGATCCCGCGGCGGGAGCGGCAGCAGGGTCGCCGCCGGGGGGGAGCGGGAGGGCCCGGGCATCGGCGGAGCCAACGGCGGCCCCGCCGATAACGGCCGCTACGGCCCGCCGAGATCGACCGCCCGCGCGTCGACCTGCAGGCCGGTCGCGGTGATCGCATACGGCTGCACCGTGCGGAGGTGGGGGGTCCGGCGCATCTTGAGGATCCGCAGCGACAGCCCGACGCGGTGGCCGTCCGCCGCGGTCCGGTAGCCGAGCAGCACGACCCCGTCCGAGACGTACTCGGAGAGCCCGTCCCGGGTCACCTCGGGGTGCCGGGGATCCGCCTCCGCGGTGAGCAGGCTGGTCGCGCCCGAGTCCCGGCAGGCGCCGGCGAGGGCGAAGAGCGTCGCCCGCCGGGTCGCCTCGTCGTCGCTCAGCATGTTGAGCAGCGAGACGGAGTCGACGACGATCCGGGCGGCGCCGGTGCCGGCGAGCTCCTTGCCGAGCTCCCCCTGGATCCGGTGCAGGCTCTGGCGGGTCTCCTTCGGGTCGAGCCGGATCACTTTCAGCGCGCCGCTCTGCACGGCGCGGTCGACCGGCCAGCGGAACTGGCGGGCCGTCTCGAGCAGCTGGGGGACGTCCTCCTCGAGGGAGAGGAAGACCCCCTTCTCCCCCGCGGCGACCCCCGCGAAGAGGAACTGGAGGCCGAAGCAGGTCTTCCCCGTCCCGGGGAGCCCCGAGACGAGGACGACGTGGCCGGCGGGGAAGCCGCCGCCGAGCATCTCGTCGAGACCGGCGACCCCGGTCGGGACCTTCGGACGCGGCGCGTCAGACCCGCTCATATTGCATCGTCACCAACCCGTTCTTCGCGCCGACCCGGATCACGAAGCGGCCGTGGTACTCGGCCGGGACGTGCGCCAGGACGGACATGAACTTCTCGATGAGCATCGTCCGTTGCCGGTGCGAGTGGTTCGCGCTCGCCATCCAGCTGAAGTGGAGGACGCCGTCCACGGAGTCGAGGAGCGCCTGCTCCACCGGGGGCGGGGCGACCCCCTCGGAGAGCAGGAGGTAGACGACCGCCCCCCACTCCTTCGCCCGCCGACGCAGCCCCTTGAGGACGGTCAGGAGGTCCGTCGCCTCGACGCCGCCCCGGACGACGAGATCGGTCAGCGAGTCGACGACGACCAGCTGGCGGCCGGCGTGCGCCTCGATCCCGTCGACGAGCGCCCGCAGCGGTCCGCCGTCCGTGGCCCGGCTCTGCGAGTTCCCGCCGAGGAGCGGGCTCGGGACCGCCGACCAGCTCGGCGGGACGACCGTCTCGGCGAAGTACGCCGGCGAGAGGTCGAGGAACGTGAGGTGCCGGGCGAGCGTCGCCGCGTAATCCTCCTCGAAGGCGCCGCGCAGCTCGTCGAGCACCTGCGCCTGGGAGCGGCTCGTGCTCACGTAGACGACGCCGTCCGGATAGACGAACGGCCCCTTCGCCCCCCCGAGGAAGAACTGGTGGAGCTCGGGGTGGTCGTAGTGGAGCATGAGGTGCACCGCCGACGTGACGGCGAACTCCTGGTGGCCGGCCCCGGCGGCCCCCCAGAGCAGGACGACCGAGCCGGCCGGGACCCCGCCCGTGAGGAAGTCGAAATCCGGCACTCCGGTGGGGACCCGGGGCGGTCGTTCGGAGAGGTCGGCCCCGCGCAGCGGCCCGAACGGGGCCTGGGGGGGCAGGAAGAACGGTCGGGGAGCGTGCGCCGCCATGGGGAGGAGTTCCGTCCGTTCGACCCGACGGCCGGGTATTAGTACCCTCCCTTCGACCGGAGCGGCCGGCCCCTCGGTTCAGCCGACCCCGTCCTTGAGGAATTCCCGGAGCAGCACCGTCGCGTAGCTCCCCTTCGGCAGCGCGAAGCGGAAGCGGACGGCGTCCGGCGGATCGGCGACGATCCCGAGCGGCGGCAGCGGCACCACGACCGGCCGGGCGGCGCCGCGGCTCGCGATCTCGGGCAGCGCGGGGGTGGTGAAGCCGGCGGGGTCGACCTCCTCCTCCGCGAGGAGCGTGCGGAGGAGCTCGCCCGGCCGCCCCGGGCCGGGGCGGGTGTCGAAGCCGACCAGCGGGCCGGCGACGAGCGCCCGGCCGCGTCCGACCAGGTCGTCGCATTCGGCCAGGTTGTCGGCGCGGACCGGCACCGCCTCCCGGCTGCGGACGGTGCCGTCCCGGCCGAGCCGCAGGATCTCGTCGCCGTCGACCGGGCGGTCGAGCGGCAGCCCGGCCGCCGCCCGCGCGGAGAGCCAGCGGTTGAAGAGGTACGACTGGAAGGCGTGGACGAAGAGGAGGCGCAGGTCGCGGGAGAGGGCCCGGAGCGCCCGGGCCGGCGGCTGGCCGCGGGCGAGGCGTTCGAGGAGCGCCCGCTCGAAGCGGTACTCGGCCGGGAACTCGCGGAGCGCCCGCGCCGGGTCCCGGTGCTCGGCGAAGGCGCGCCGGGCATCGTCCCCGACCCCGGGGTGGCCGGCCGCCGGCCGGTCGACGAGGTAGGCGTCGACGGCCCGGGCGAGGTCGCCCCGGACGATCCATCGGCCGACCTCGTGCGTGATCGGACGGACCTCGCCGAACCGCTGCAGGCCGAAGAAGTTCGGCACCCCGCCCGCGGCGCGGAGCTCCGCGGCGATCGCGGCGTACCGCTCGGCCGCCTCCGCGGCGGGGAGGGGGAGCGCGTCGACCCGCACGTCGAAGGCGTTCCCGTAGTGGTGGCCCAGCACGAGGCCGTCCCGGGCCCGGTACGCCTCGACGAGCTCGACGCGCGGGAGGTCGAGCGGGGCCGCCGGCAGCGCGCCCCGGTACGAGGCGAGCCGCTCGGCGACCGCCTGCCGGTCCTTCGTCCCGGCCCAGGCGAGGGCGCCGGGGGCGAGGCCAAGCCGCCGGGCGATGGCCGCCCCGAGCTCGTGCTGTTCCCAGGCGCGGCTGACGATCCTGAGGACGACGAACGCGCCGTCCGGGTCGGGGCGCGGGTAGCTCGAGATCTCCGTCACGCGGAACGCCTCGGGGGTCGACTTGAGGCGCCCGGGGACGCCGGGGCGCCGGCTCGCGTAGAAGAGGAGCCCGACCGCCCGCTCGGACGGGGGCGGCTCGATCGGCCCCGGCACGGCGGGGCGACACCGGGGGCAGATTATTAGGTGACGGACCCGTGTCCGCCGGCACCGGATGATCGAGGCGACCGCCCGGGTGCTCAAGAACGTCATCGATCTCGAGGTCGGCTCGGAGCGGTGGGTGGCGCGGCCGACCGGCTCGGAGGAGCCGGCGATCGGCCGCCGGCTGGCGGCGCTGTTCGCGACGGAGTACCGCACCTACCGCGACGGGGAGCCCGGCGTCGTCCACTCGGTCGTCTCCTACCACGCCAAGTCGGACGAGATCCACATCCGGCTCGGCGACACGCTGGTCCGGACCGTCGGCACCGTCTTCGGCCCCCTCCGGCTCGACTACGGCGGCGTGACGTTCACGATCAACGAGCGCCTCACCGGGCGCTTCTCGATCGTGAAGCGGGGGACGCCCGTGGCGCAGGGCCAGCTCGGGTTCCGCTCGTGCATCATTCGCGACTACCCGGCCGATCTCGAGGTGATCTTCGCCGACCTCGCCGTCGGCTACGTGATCCGCACCCTCACGTGGGAGATGTTCCGGTAGCCCCGGAAGCGCCCGGACGGCCGGCGGCGATCGCGCCGCCGCGGCGGCCGGGGTCGGCGACGCTAACGGCCGGGCCGCGGCGACGTCGCCCGGGTACCGTGGACCCCCGGATGGCGCCGGGTCTTCGGGTGCGGGAGCTGGAAGATGTGGTAGGGGATCGGGAGCAGCAGGACCGCGCCGACGGCGACGACCCCGGCGGCGATCGAGTAGGCGACGTGGACGCCGTACGTGGCGTACAGCCAGCCGCCGAGGAGGGTCCCGAGGAGGCTACCGGCCCCGGCGACGGCGTTGTAGAGGCCGAGGGCCCGCCCGCGGGCCGAGCGGCCGACCAGCCGGATCAGGAACAGCGTGCTCGCCGTGCTGATGAACGCCCAGGTGACGCCCAGCATCGCGTTCAGCAGCGTGATCCAGGCGAGCAGCGCCGGCGTGCCGAAGCCGAGGAGGACGTAGATCGGCCCCCACAGGAACAGGAGGAGGAGCAGGATGCGCCCCCCCAGGGACTCGAGGAAGACCGACTTCGGGGAGTGGAGGTCGACCGAACGGCCGGAGTGGTAGAAGAGGGCCGTGGAGGCCCCCGCCGAGCCGAGGTAGACGATGAAGATCCCGGCGTCGCTGAAGCGGGCCCCCTGCCAGAGGAAGACCGGGAACGGCCCGTAGAAGAGGTCGAAGCCGACGCTCATCACCCCGAGCGCCGCGAGGAAGAGGTATTCCCCCGACGGGAGGCGCTCCGCCGTCGCCCGGGTGAGGTCGATGAGGCCGACGACCCGCGCCCGCACGTGCCGGATCCGTTCGATCACCCCGCGGTGGAGGTTCAGGAGGTCGGAGACGGAGCGGCGGTCGAGCCGGCCGACCGGCTCCTCGATCCACGCCCAGGCGACGACCGCGGAGAGGAGGGCGAGCGCGCCGGAGAGGAACAGGAGGCCGGTCATCACCCGGATCGCCGGGGAGGCGGCGCCGATCACGAACAGCCAGACGAACCCGACCCCGAGACCGACGGTCGTGCCGAGGCCCGAGATGAGCCCGAAGAACCCGATGTCCTGCG
Source organism: Thermoplasmata archaeon (assembly GCA_021801925.1). Lineage (GTDB taxonomy): Archaea > Thermoplasmatota > Thermoplasmata > Lutacidiplasmatales > UBA184 > Lutacidiplasma. The sequence goes on from JAKABH010000043.1 coordinate 12,154, forward strand.
GCCACCAGCGCTTGTGGCGGGTCTCGAGGAGGAGCATCGTGCCGATCGGGGCGCTCGCCGCCGAGGCGAGCCCCTCGACCACGTTGAGCCAGAAGTACGTCAGCAGATTGTGGGCGAGCGCGATCCCGATCAGGCTCAGCCCGGTGGCGACGAACGAGCCGACCAGGAAGAACTTCCGGTGGGCGACCCGGTCGGAGAGGTTCCCCCACAGGATCGTGAACGGGACCTGGCTCATCGCGCTCGCGGCGATGATGATCGTGACGGCGAAGGCGGTCGCGCCGAAATGCTGGAGCGCGAGCAGCGGGATCAGGGGCGTCGCGATCCCGTCGGAGATCGCGAGCGGCAGGTAGGCGAGGAACCAGAGGTCGCTCGACGACGGCCGGACGACGGTCCGGCTCTTGATGTCGAACGACACGTCGTACCCCCGATGGGGCCGCCATCCGGGCGGCGGCGAGATAAAACCTGACCTCGTGCGGCAGCCGGCCGCGCGCGCCGGCGCGGAAGGACAGTTACGCGGCCGGGACGCCGAGCGTCGCGAGCAGGTCGCGGTGCTCCTCGTCGGAGATCCAGTCTACGCGCAGGTATTCCCGCAGGTAGGCGTCGTCGACGCCGAGCCGACGCGCCTCCTCGACGACGAACCGGTAGGCCTCGATCTCGGTCCAGCGGTCGACGTAGCGGACCCCGGGGGGCCACAGCTCCGCCCCCGCGTCGCGCTGGAGGATGTGGCAGAGTTCGTGGTAGATGTCGAGGTAGAGCATCATGGCGTCGCTCTCCCGGAGGTGCGCGGCGCCGAGCGCGATGCAGTTCACGTCCGGCGAGATCACGGGCTGCCACTCGCGCCGCGGGATCGCCGGCATCGACCGGGGGGCGACGTACGCCCAGAGGTCGGCGTCAACGAGCTCGATCTCGGTCGTGTCGAAGAG
>JAKABH010000044.1:0-4927 GCA_021801925.1 Thermoplasmata archaeon
CGTTGGTTGCGGGCTTGGAGCCTCCGCGGCGCCGCATCGCCAGGGCGGCGATGATGCCGACGATGACGATCACGACCACGGCCGCGATCAGGTACCAGTCCAGCATGGAGAGGCCGCTCGAGCTCGTGGTCGTTGAACTCTGCGTATAGAGGATCCCCACCCCCACCACGGCGTTCGTGGCGCTCAGGGTGATCGGACTCGCCGGGGAAAGCGAGGAGATCGCATACGTGTAGCCGGAGACGTTCGCGATCGCATACCGGTAGGTCCCGAACGGCACGGTGAAGTTGATGAACGCCGAGGTAGAGTAGTGCGTCACGCCGTTCAGGGAGACGCTCCAGTTCGTTCCGACGGGAAGGCCGAGCTCCACGAAGTTCACATAGCCCGTGGTCGGGACCGGAGCGAACGTGACCGAGACCGACTGGGGTCCACCCGAGACCGTAACGGTTCCGGTCGGTTGGGAGCTGACATACCCGGTCACGTTCCCCACCGTATAGGAGTACGTGGCGTTCGCGAGATGGGTCGTCAGGGTCGCCGACGTCCCGAAGAGGGTCGGCCCGTGGGCGATCGCCACCGACCAGTTCGTCCCGGTCGGGAGCCCGCTCTCCGTAAACGTTACGGCGTAGGTGGCCGGCCCGGTCGAGGCGAAGGCGATGGCCACGTTCACCGCGGCCCCGCGGACCGTCACCGTGCCGCTCGACGGATTCGCCGCGTACCCCGCTACGGCTCCGACACTGTAGAGGTAGGAGTTATCCGGGACGGTAAAGGAGATCGTCGATGTCGTCGAGCTGCCCACCACTCCGTTGAACGTGACCGACCAGTTGGTGCCGGACGCCAGTCCGGTCTCGGTGAAGGTCACGGCGTAGGTCGGTGGGGGAAGGAAGACGATCGACACCGTCACCGGTGCCCCGCTGACCGCGACCGTCCCGTTGGCGGGAGTCGGCGTGTAGCCGACCGCCGGGCTGACGGAGAATGCATACGACCCGTTCGAAAGATCGACCGCGATCGTGGCCGTGTTCGAACTCGCCGAGTGAGTCCCCACCGTCAGCGTCCAGGTCGTCCCGGCCGGCAGGCCCGTCTCGGTGAACGACACCGCGTAGACGGGCGGGGGGGCGAACGAGACATCGACCGTGAGCGCCACACCGGCCACGGTAACCGTGCCGTGGGACGGGGAGGCCACGAGCGAGCCGACCGACGGGATCGAGTAGACGTACGAACCGTTCGTCGCGGCAAACGTCAGCGTGCTGGTCTGGGAGGCCCGGGTCGTGCCGCCGAAGTCCACCGACCACGAGGTCCCCGAGGCGAGGCCGCTCTCCGAGAACGTGACCGAGTAGTTCGTCGCCACGAGCGGGTAGTCGTCGCCGCCGTAGTAGATCTGGTCGTAGCCGAGAGTGGCGTTGTATTCCTTGTAGGGCAGGTGGTGCAGGGGATTGTTCGCGGACCCATAGTCCCACCAGAAGTTCCCGCCCTGGGTACCGTTGTGGATGATCGTTCCGGTCAGGGGGAACCACGGGAAGCCCGAGGCGTGGTGGACGGTCGACGCGGCCGTCGGGGTGATGTTCCAGGACTCGAGATTCGTCTGGAACGCCCCGGTGTAGAGGTTGTACGGCGGGGCGACCGCGGTGTTGGTCGTCGCAAAGTAGTTGTTGTAGATCGAGTCGCCGCTCTCCGTCGCCTGCAGGCCCAAGCTCAGGTTCAGAGGGGTGATCCCGGCCTTCAGCACGAGGGAGGCGAAGGTCGGCTGGGGGACCATCTCGAACGTGTTGCCCCAGACGGTGTTTCCCGTGCCGCCCTGCATCGACAGGCCGGCCGCCTGGGTCTCGAAGGTGTCGTTCGCGATGAGCGAGTCCGTCGTGTTCCACATCTGGACGCTGAACGTGCCGTAGTAGTTCCCGTTGAACGGCTGGCCATTGTTGACGAAGGCGTCGTTGACGTTGGACGTGAACCACCCGCTGATGTGGGTCGAGTTGACCAGGGCGACGTTCGACGCTCCCTCGAACAGATAGCCGAGTTCGTTGGTCGTCGGGAAGTAGAGATACGGCATGGACGTCACCATGCCGGGCATGTTCGACAGGACCACCGAGGCGGTCGTTCCCCAGAGGAAGACGCTGTTGTAGACCGGGAACGTGTAGTCGTTGAAGAAGCCGAACAGCGCCGACATGAGGTAGGTCTGGGTGTCGAAGAGGTGGTACGGGTTCCCTGGCGTCCCGTTCCCCGACGTCGAAACGTCCGCGAACTGGTTGTTGTTCCAGACGTAGATCGGCGTGTAGATCCCGATCGTGGAATTTGCCGTGAGTGAGACGCTGTAGCCCGAGACCCCGCCCGCGACCGCGACGAAGCTGTACGAATAGGGGTCGTAGCCGGAGAGCGCGAACGAAATGTTGTAGTGGCCGGGGGCGAGATAGAACGTCCCGCCGTTCACCTCCTGAGGGGCCCAGTACAGCTCGCTCTCGTAGGAGAAGTTGCTGGACTGGTTGATCGCCATGAAGATGAAGGCGTTCGAGGGGCTAACCGAGAACGTGACCTTGGACGTCCCGGAACTGGTCGTGGCGTTCCAAAGCCCGTAGAGGAACCCCGGACCACCGCTGACGACCCCGTACGGCTGGCCCGTGGCGTTCGTCACCCACCGGACGTTCGCCCCGGTCGCCGTCTCTCCCGTCTCGCCGCCGTACGAGTAGGCGGCGGGGACCGCGCGGAAGGAGCCGGTCGTCGTGTTCCAGTACTGGAGGGACATGTTGGCGTCCGCGGCGAAGAGGTTCGCCTGCGAGCCGCCTCCGGGCCCCCCGATGATGACTTCGAAGTCGTTGGTGAGGTGGAGGGCGTTGTACGTGCTGCCGGAAGCCGTGTAGTTCGACGCCACCGCGTTGTTGGAATTGAAATCGACCCAGTCGTACGGATAGGAGGTGTAGTTCGTGAAGTTCGTACCCTGGGCCAGCCCGACCGTGAAACTCACGTTGTTGCGGCCCGAGGTGACCGAGTTGTTCATCCAGAGGTCCAGCTTGAACGGATACGAGACGTGCTGCAGGATCTTCTCCGAATAGTAGAAGGTGGTCCCGACCTGGGTGCCGTACGGTCCGTGGCTATAGAGGGCGTTGCTCGAAAAGGCCCCGCCGGTGAAGTTCCAGACGTTGGTCACCAGATAGAGGGTGCTGGTCAGGGGGGAGAACTCGGCGACGTTCTGGGTCCAGAACGAGTAGGAGTCGTTGCCCAGCAGGTTGATGCTGGTGGTCACGGCGTTGAGCTGGACCCCGTACATATCGGTCGAGCTCGAGAACGGATAGTTGGAGACGACGCCGGTGGCGTTCGGGTCGAAGGTGGCGAAGACCCGCGGGGTGTTCAGGGTCGAGGCGACGATGCTGCCGTTCGGGGCCGCCGACAGGCCGTAGTAGGCGAGTCCGAGGGGAGCGGGGGTATCCTGGCCGTAGAGCGGCGTGACGTGACCCTGCGCTGCGGCTTGCGCCATCTGGGCGGGCGTCGCGCCCGCCCGGGGAATGAAGACATCGCGGCTCGGGACGCCGGCCGCGGCGGCTTGATGGAGCGCGGTGATGGCGAGGGGGTTCTCGGCGGTCGTGATGCCGGACGGGTTCAGCGCCGAGGGAAGGCCGGGAGCCGTCCGGGGGCCGACGGGGGCCGCGGCGGGAGAGGCGTGCGAGACGGCAGCGACTCCCGAGGACGTGGCCGGGGCGGCGGCGAGCCCACCCAGCAGTCCCAGCGAGCCGACGACCATCAACAACGTTACGAAGACGACGCCCAACAGATACCCTCGACGCGCGGCCATAAATCGGCGCCTCGAGCGGTAGGGGATATTTAACGTGCCGCGTGGCCGTCGGCCCCCGGCCCCCGGCCCGGCGGGGGGTCGGAGGGCGGGCGGCGCGCGGCCTGATCCGGGAAATGAGGGTGCAGCCGTCGGGCCCCCACGGCGAGCACCATCGGGACGATCCACATCCAGATGCGCAGCGGCTCGTTGAAGACGAACAGCGCGGGCTCCGCGAAGACGGGCAGCGCGCTCAGGAAGAAGAAGGCGGCGATGAACGCCCGGGTCCCGGCCTCTCCCCGAAAGCCGTCCCGCACGGACGGGTGGAGCCGGATCGACCGGTCGTAGGCGAGCGAGAGGCTGAACGCCGCCAGCACCCCCATCATCACCCCCAGGTCGATCGCGTAGACGGTGCTCACCGTCTGGAAGAAGCCGCTCCGGTCCGGCTGGGAGTTCACCACGATGAACAGGAACGGCTCCAGGGAGACGCAGAACAGCAAAAGGGAGTTGAGCGAGTTCGTCCGCCGGTCCTCGACCGGCATCACGGAGAGGATGCGGGTGTAGTCGAACCAGACCGAGATCAGGATGAGGAAGGTGAACCCGAAGGTGAGGATATCCGACGTGAGCTGGGCGGAGTTAACCGGCAGGTGGGAGACCAGGGCGAGGGATCCCACGGAGAGCGCCAGACCGAAGATCAGATCGGCGAGCCCCTCGATCCGGGGTCGCGGGCGGACGACCTCGGGCCCCTCCGCCGGCACGGTACGGTACGGGTAGACCGGGGGCTACTTGAGCCCGCGCCGGCGGGGTCCGAACGCCGCTCCGCTACGCCGCCGAGGCGACCGCCACCGACTGGATCGCCGGGAACTGGAACGGGACCTCGGCCCACCGCGCGCCCCCGGTGGCGCTCCAGTAGATCCGTCCGGTCGTTGTCCCCAGATAGATGCCGGCCGGATCCAGCCGGTCGGTGGCGAGGGCCTCCCGGTGGGTGCCGTGGTCGCCGGGGAACTGGCCCTTCGGAACGAGCTGCGTCCAGGTGTGCGCCCGTTCGTCCCAGCGGAAGACCTGGAGCTGGCCCCCCCAGGTCGTTCGGGTCTCCCCCCGCAACGGGACGAAGTACGCCCCGTGGGGGGCGGCGGGCGCGGTCGCGACGACGAACCCGAAGTCGCTCTTCAGCGG
>JAKABH010000044.1:5027-13043 GCA_021801925.1 Thermoplasmata archaeon
CCATTTCCGGCGGGCGGTGTCCCCGTCCAGGATGTAGGCGCCCTTCCGCGTTCCGACCAGCAGTCGCACGTCGCGATTCCCCCTCATGTTCAGCCACCCTGGATGGAGTGCAGGATCTCCACCGAATCCCGGGCCGAGAGCGGGGTGGCGACCCCGCGGAGCGACCCGATCTCCTCTCCGTTCACGTAGATGCGGACGAACGGCCGGATCTGCCGCGTCTCGTCCCGGAGCCGATGCCGCAGTCGCGGGAACTGTGTCTCCAAGGCATCCAGCAGCCCCTCCACGCTCGCGGCGTCGCTGTCGACGGTCCTTCGGCGCAGGAACTCGGAGAGCATCCCGTCGAGCCGCACCGTCGCCATGCTGTCGCGATTCCCCCTACTCCGGCCCCGGCAGATAAACCCCCCCGAGGGTCCGCAACCCCCGGGGTCGGGGCCGTCGCCCGTTCGGGGCGATCAGCGGCTTCGAGGCGAGTCGGTGCCATCGAACGGCCAGCCGAGCCGCTCGAGCTCGCGGAGGACGTACTCGGCGCTCTGGCGGGGCGTGACCCCGGCCGTATCGACCCGGATCTCGGGCCGCTCGGGGACCTCGTACGGGTCGTCGACCCCGGTCATCTCGCGGAGCTCTCCGGCCCGCGCCCGCCGGTACAGCCCCTTCACGTCCCGCTGTTCGCATATCTCGATCGGGGTCGTGACGTGCACCTCGACAAACCGCCCGATCTCGGCACGAGCCCGGGCCCGGGAGCGGGCGTACGGGGAGATGAGCGCGACGATCGGGATCACCCCGTTGCGGGCCAGGAGCTTCGCGATGTACGTCACGCGGGCGGCGTGCGCCTCCCGGGCGGCGCGGTCGAACCCCAGGTCGGCGCTGAGACCGCGGCGGACCTCGTCGCCGTCGAGCAGCTCGACGTTCCATCCCCGGGCCCGCAGCAGGGGAAGCAGCTCGGAGCCGATCGTCGTCTTCCCCGCGGACGGCAGGCCGGTGAGCCAGAGGCAGAAGCCAGGGTGCGGCATCGGGTCGCCCACCGTCGACCGGGGGATGAGAGTTGCCCAACCTGTGCCGCCGAGGGGAGCGACGCGGCGCGCCGGGGCGCCGGCCGCCCGCGACCCCCGGTTCAGGGTTCAAGCATTTAACGGAGTACCGGCTGGTCCGGCGCGAGGTTCCCACCGGGAAGCGTACAACATGATGGCGGCGACAGGACGCAAGATCTGGATGGACGGCCGGATGGTGGACTTCGCCGACGCCCACGTGCACGTCCTGAGCCACACCCTGCACTACGGAGTGGGGGTCTTCGAGGGGATCCGAGGCTATGCCACCCGCCACGGCCCCGCGATCTTTCGGCTCCGGGAGCACGTCGAGCGGCTGATCCTCTCGGCGCGGCTCTACCACATGAAGATCCCCTACTCGACGGAGGAGATCGAGCAGGCGATCCTCGCCACCCAGGCCGCGAACGAGGTGGTCCCCTCGTACATCCGCCCGATCGCCTACCGGGGCGAGCCGTCGCTCGGCGTCAAGAACTCGACCGGCGCGGTCTCCCTGGCGATCGCGGCGATCCCCGCGAAGAAGTACCTGGGGGAGGGCTCCGAGGCCGGCGTCCGGGCGAAGATCTCGCCGTTCCGCAAACCCCACGCGGACGCGCTCCCGACGTTCGCGAAGGCGGCCGGGAACTATCTTTCGGGCTACCTGGCCGGCGTCGATGCCCAGCAGGACGGCTACGAGGAGGCGATCCTCCTGGACCAGAACGGCTACGTCGCCGAGGGGTCGGGGGAGAACATCTTCCTGGTCCGCGACGGGCAGCTGTACACCCCGGGACTCGAGTCGGACATCCTGGTCGGGATCACCCGGCAGTCGATCGAGCGGATGGCGCGCGATCTCGGCTACTCGGTGGTGGAGAAGCTGATCTCGGTGAACGAACTGCTGACCGCGGACGAGGTGTTCTTCACCGGCACCTACGCCGAGATCGCGCCGGTCAAGGAGGTCGGCCACTTCCGGATCGGGAAGAAGGTCCCCGGACCGGTGACGACCCAGATCATGACCACCTTCCGCCGGATCGTCCAGGGGGAGGAGCCGAAGTACGCGGAGTGGCTCACGCCCGTGCCGGCCCGGAGCCCGTCGATCGCCGCGCCCCCGGCCTGACGGGACCGCGCGGTCGCCCGGGGTTCGGCCGCGCTAGCCGTCGTCGGGCTCGTCGGGGACCGGTGGCGGGACGACCGGCCCCCGGGCGCAATGATGGGCCTCCGGATCCGGCCGCCAGACCAGCTCGATCCGGATCCCGTCCGGTCCGCGGAGGAAGAGGGACCTCGAGTCCTCCCGCTCCTTTTCCCCCGTGATCGCCACCCGGGCCCGGGCGACCCGGCTGCGCAGCCCGGTCCATTCGCTCACCCGCAACGCGAGATGGTCGAGCGCGTCGGGCTGTTCGCCCTCCTTGACGTCGCGCAGCCCGAGCACCTCGGTGCCGCAGAGCAGATAGACGTGGTCGGGGCCTTCCCCCAGGATGTCCATCCCCAGCTGTTCGGCGAAGAACCGCTGGAGCTTGGCCCGGTGGGCGACCCGGAGCTCCACGTGGTCGAATCCGACGATCCCGAACTCCCGGGGCGGCGACTTCATGCGGGCACCGGTGGCCGTCGGGACGCACGCCCTGCTATAACCCATGCGTGAGCCCGCGACGCTCGGCGGCCCCATCGGCAGGGCGGGAGAGCGGGGGCGGGAAGAGGCATGATTAAGGGGGGTTCGGCCTTGGGGCAGCCCATGGCAAGCGTGCGCGACTACGAGAGCGACATTGACCATCTTCTCGCCCGGCTCGAGCGGCGGGCGGCCTTCGCCGACATCCTCGCCCAGTGCGGTCGGGGGGAGATGGTGCGGGTCGATCGGCAGGCGACCCGGGCCTCCTCGTCGCCGGAAATGCAGGGGGCCGCCGTGCGGGTCTGGGCCGGGACGAAGTGGGTGGAAGCCGCGACGTCCGACCTGACGCTCGCCGGGCTCGAGGTCGTCGCCGATGCCCTCGAGCGCGCGCTCGAGAGCGACGCGGTCCGATCCGATCCGCCCGGGGAGGCGGCGACTACCGCGGGGAACTCCCTCACCGATCCCCCGCACCCCGCCGCGGAGCTCGGCTTCGAGGGGATGATCCGCCTGGCGAAGGACGTCCGCGACTGGTCGACGGAGATCCCGTCGATCCGCGACTCGATCGCGACGATCGGCTGGCACGACGAGGAACGGCTGTACGTCAACACCGCGGGGGCCCGATGCTACCAGAGCATCTCCCGGGTCCGGGGGAGCGTCGCCGCCGTGGCGGTGGAGTCGGGGAAGGTCGAGTTCGACTTCCGGAGCGAAGGCGGCGTCGGGGGCATCGAGTGGCTCGACTTCCTGTCGGAGGAGAACGTCCGGGCGGTCGCGGAGTCGGCGCGGTCGCTCCTGACGGCGCCGACCCCCCCGACCGGGCCCGTGAACGTGCTGCTCGATCCCGGCGTCACGGGGATCTTCGCCCACGAGTCGTTCGGGCACGGGACCGAGGCGGACCAGTTCGTGCGGGACCGTTCCTACCTCAAGCCGATCCTGGGCCAGCCGGTCGGACCCGAGTTCCTTACGATCGTCGACAACGGCGCCTACCCCGGCGGCTGGGGCTCGATCTACTACGACGACGAGGGCCACTCGGGCCAGCGCACGGTGCTGGTCGACCGGGGCCGCTTTGTCGGGGCGCTCCACGACCGCGAGACCGCCGCCGTGCTCCGGGCGACGGCGACCGGCAACACCCGCCGGTCGGACTTCACGGGCCGGCCGTTCGTCCGGATGACGAACACCTATGTCGAACCGGGGGACTGGTCGCTCGACGAGCTCGTGAAGGAGGCGAAGGACGGGGTCCTCCTGGAGCACGCTAGCAGCGGGATCGAGGATCCCCTCGGCGGCCAGATGCAGCTCAAGGTGCAGCGGGGCCGGCTCATCGAGCGCGGGGAGCTCACCCAGGCGGTCACGTCGATGGCGCTTTCGGGCCGGGTCCTCGACTTCCTGCGAGGGATCCGCGGCATCGGGAAGTCGGAGGCGTTCTCGGTCCACCCCGGCTTCTGCGGCAAAGGGCACTCCGATATCCTTCCGGCGGGCACCGGAGGTTCGTATCTCCTCTCCTCCGCGGTGGTGGGGCCGGCATGACGCCCGACGCCTCCTCCGGGCCCCTCGCCGCCCAGGTCGCGGAGCGGCTCCGCGCGGACGCGCCCTGGGAGGTCTTCGCGGAGCGGCTCCGGCGCTACGAGGTCCACTTCAACGGGCCGGTCGTCGAGGTCGTCCGGGGACCGCTCCTGGTCGAAGGGTTCGGGATCCGCCTCTTCCGACCCCACGGCGAGCAGATCGGCACCGGCTTCCGCGCCACCACCGACCTCGGGGACGCCGCGCTGGCCCGGGCGATCGCCTCGGCCGAGTCGATCGCGACCCGTTCGTTCTTCCCCGCGAAATCGATCGCCCTGCCCGCGACCGCCGGCCCGATCTCGAGCGACCCCCCGATCGTCGACGCGGCGCTCTGGGCGAACCCGATGCGACGGGTCGAGGAGTACGTCGCCGCCCTGCTCGACCCGTTCGAGGGGCTCCCGAACGTCGTGCCGAGCTTCGGTTCCGTCCGCGCCACCCTCGCCGAAACGTCGATCGCCAACTCGGCCGGCCTGCGGGCCCACTACCGCCACACCACCGCCGATCTCGAGGTCGCCGTGAAGGCGTTCGGGGGGCCCGAGGGGGCTCCGCCCGGGGAATACTGGGTAAACGACCGCGTCCGTCGGCTCGACCCGGCCGCGGCGGGTCGACCGGTGGCGGACTGGACCCGGTGGGCCCAGGACGCCCGACGGGCCCACCCCCCGACGACCGGCGAGCTGCCGGTGATCCTCCCGGCCGGGGTCCTGGCCGGGATCCTCCCGACGGTGATTGGGTTCCGTTGTTCGGGCCAGGCCCGCCTGCGAGGGATCGCCCCCGAGCCCGGGACGTCCGTCGCCGCCCCGACCGTCACGCTCTGGGACGACGCGACGCTCCCGTGGGCGCCGAACACCGCCCCGTTCGACGACGAGGGGACGGCCTCCGGCCGCCGGGCGCTTATCGAGGGCGGGGTCGCCCGTTCCCTGCTCTACGATCTGCTCCACGGATCGGCCCTCGGCAGCGCCTCCACGGGAAACGGCCTGCGGGGCCGTGGGTTTACCGGCCGCGACTGGATGCGCTTCACGGGCGAGCCGACGGTCGGCACTTCGACGCTCGTCCTCTCCCCCGGAGCCGGGGGAACGGACGCGGAACTGGCCGAAGCGGCCGGGGAGGGGATCCTGGTCCGGCAGCTCGGCTGGGCGAGCCCGGACCCGATGTCCGGCGCCTTCGGCGGCGAGATCCGGATCGGCTACAAGATCCAGCACGGAACGATCGGCGAGCCGATCCGCGGAGGCACGGTCGGCGGGGTCGCGATCTCGGCCCCCGGCGCCCCGTCGCTCCTGGCGCGGGTGGCGGCGATCGGATCGACGTCGGAACTCGCCGACGACTTCTACGGTCCGTCGATGCTGGTGCGACCCCTCTCGGTCGCCGGAGCGTAGGGCCGGTTCCCCCGGCCCGCGCTCGCGGGAGCTCGCGAGCCGTCCGGCCTCGGGTGCCGCCGTGCTCGCTCAGGCGCCGACCGACCGCGCGGAGTTCCCTCTACAGCCGGAACGGTCGGGAGCCCGCAGCCCGGCACCGACCCAAGCGGGCACACCGTGCGGGAGATGGTTGGGGTTCGTCCGGCTCTACACCCCCTTCGGTAGCCTCCCCTTTCCCCTCCGACACACGGAGCTCGCCCGTTCGGCGGGCCAGCTCGGCGCGACGATGCCTTCGATTGCGGCGGAGCGCAGCCCAGCTTCGGCCCCGCACCGCGCGAACCGGGGACCGCCGCGGGCGCCGCAAGTGCGTGTACAAAGAGGCCACAGCGGCGACCGTCGACCCGAACCGGTGGACAGATCGACGAGGACGACCGGGTTCGTGAGCCGCCGCGACCCCGAGGCCGACGCGCAGCCGCTGGACCGCTCGGAGGCGACGCCAGCAAGGGAGCATGGATGGGCGGGTGCGATGGACCCCGGCAGGGATGTTGACCGCGGCGGCGCCGCACCTGGGCCGCCGTACTCGTTTGGGGCGCAGGTGGAACGACCTCGTCCCGGTGGGGGTGGAGCCGGGCGTGGACCCGCCCCCCGGAGACCGCCCGCACAGGGACTGGACCCGGTCGCGCTCGTCAACGAGGGTTGACGTGCGGCACATGTAGGGGCGGTTCGAGGGCACTAGCAGTGCCACCTCGTTCCATTGCGGTAGTGGGAGAGCACCTGTTGCTCGCCGAATCGATCGCCGATCTGCTTCGGGCGTCCGGCCTACCGGCTTATACGATCACCGCCCTCGAAGCGGCGGAGACCCTGGGATCCAGCGCCGACGTCCGCTCCCCGCCGGTGATCGTGGTGGCGAGCGTCGGCCTCCGGTCGGAGACCGCACGTCGGTGGGCCCGGGGCGAGTTTCCGGGCTCGCCGATGATCGTCGTCGGTTCGCGGGACCCGCAGATCACCGGTCGCCCCGGCCTCCGCCGCGTCGCTCTGCCCCTCCGGCCGACGGAACTCGTCGACCTCGTCCGGGCCGCGACCCTCCGCGACTGACCCCGTCGGGCGGTCGGGGAGATCCTCGGGGCTATTTGGGAAGGTTCAGTAGGATGGTGCGGCAGGCCGGGCAGCGGATCCCCGGAAGATTCGCCGAGTAGGTCCCCCCGAAGCCGGTCGGGACCAGGACCTCCAGTCCCTTCGGCCGGAGGCGGAAGTCGGTCCCCTCATGGGCCCAGAAAAGTCCGCTGCCGTTCGTTGTGGTGACAAAGCCGGGCTCTACCGCGCCGCCGCAGGTGCTGCACTTTCCATCGGGCATGGCCACTTCGACTCCCCCCACTTCACAGGGTTATCTGTTCTTTGTGTCCAAGCCGACCGTCGGGAACCCGCCCCCTTGCAAAAGAGGGGAAAATACCGACCCCGGCGGGACCGGGAATCCCACCGGGGTCAAAACATCGTGATTCAGGAGGGAGGCGGCTCGGTCGGGTCGGGCGCTTCGCGGAGCCGGGCGGTGGATCGCGTCAGAGCGAGCTCGGACGGCAGGAGCCACGCCGGCCACCCTTCGACCTTGGCGCTGACTTCGCCGGGCAGGGGAGCCATTGCGAGCAGCAGATCCCGAGGGGAGCCGACCGGGGGGATTCCCAGCCGGTCGACCAGCGATCCCATCGGGGGAGATCGGGCGGCCCGGAGCATCAGATCACCCCGCTCAGGTCGGGGGGTCGGAGCCACGGCACCTCGAGGGCGTGCAGGGGTCGCGTGTCGTCCGGGTCCGGGTCCGGGACCGTGGAGAACGGGACCGCCAGGTTGGTCGGTGGCAGGGCAAACCCGGGATCCTCCAAAGGGCGGGGCGGCTCCTCCGTGTCCCCGTTCCGGTGGCTCACCAGCGCGAAGTCTTCTATCGAAAGCACCGGACAGCCCCCGTCGACCGGGTGCTGGAACCCGACGGGGCGGCCCTCGTGGACTCCCCCGCAGGCCCGGCAGGGGCGCAGTTCCCCGAGCATCGTTCCGATGCCTCCGAGGTAGGCGCCGCTCTCTCGCGCTCGCGTCATGGCAGAGACAATGTGGGGCTGATGGTTTATAAACGTCTCCCGTAATTTTGTACAAAATAAGTCTATGTACCTGACGGTGGCTATGCCGTGCCGTGGCGGGGCAGACCCACCTTCCCATCGAGATCCTCGATTACGTGCAGACGCACGCTCCTCCCGAGGAATCCCCCTTCGGGATCAGCCAGAACGAGCTCGCCCGCGCGCTGGGCTACCACCCCTGCTCGATGTCGAGGCCGCTCGGAGATCTCGTCCGGGGGGGGCAGCTGGTCGCCCGGCGTGCCCTCGTGCGGGAGGGGGTACGGAAACAGCTGACCTACCGCATCACCGAACTGGGGCGGGCCCGCCTGCACCGGGAGACGCGGGAGATCCCCGTCCTCTCCGGTGAGATCCCCGCGCCGCCCCACCCGTTC
>JAKABH010000045.1 GCA_021801925.1 Thermoplasmata archaeon
GTCCGGGTGCGTCGGCGCAGGCGGGGGCGGAGTCGGCGGGGCGGGCGCCCCCGATAGGGGGGTCCCGGCCGCGGCGCCCCCGCCGCCGACCGGCCCGGTAGCCCGGCCGAACGGGGCTGGCCCGCCGCCGGCGGGCGACACGGCCGGCACCCCCTCCTGAGGGAGGGTGAAGCCGCACTTGGGGCAGAACAGCGCGGCCTCCGGGGCCAAGGTCCCGCAGTGGAGACAGACCGGCATCGGCGGGGCAAGATATATGCGATATTTGACCGTCAGGGAGCCCGGTGAGACACCGGTCGGTCGCGCTGATCACCCGGGACCCCGCCCTCTACGGAGAGCTTGCGGGTTTTCTGCGGGAGCGGCGCTGGCCGTCGGTCAGCCTGCTGCCCGGGCAGCGGATACCGGACGGCGTTGCGGTCGTCCTGACCTCGCCGGACGAGGCCCCGTCGATCGCCCACCCCCGGGTCCTCGCGGTCGCGGCCGAGCCGGACCGGCCGGCGCTCGGCGCCGCGATCGAGCAGGCGTTCGACGACCCCGATCCCGACGGGGAGCTGATCGTCGGCATCGACCCCGGCCCGCGTCCGGGCTACGCGATCCTCGCCGGCGCGCGGTGCCTGGGTGCGGGCACGCTCGAATCGCCCGAGTCGACCGGCTCGTTCGCCGTCCACCTGATCCGCCGCTTCCCGAACCGGCCGATGCGCTTCCGGGTCGGCGCCGGCGATCCCCCGTCCCGGAACCGGATCGTGAACTCGTTGCTCGGACCCCACCGTCGCGTGGAACTCGTCGACGAGGCCGGGACGACCCCTCGGGGCCACCGCCGCCCCCGCGACCCCGCGGCGGCGCGGCGCATCGCCGGCGGGGTCGGGATCGCCGTGCGCGAGCGCCTCCCCTCCACGTTCACGCCGGGAGAGGTGCAGAACCTCCAGCGCCTCAGCCGGGAACGGAGCGAGGGCCGGCTCACGATCTCCCGCTCGTCGGCGCACCGGGTGCTGCGGGGGGAACTCACCCTCACCGAGGCGGTCGACGAGGCCGGCGGCGCCGGGCCGCGCCGGGCATCGCCGCTCTCGGAACGCCTTTAATCTCGCCCCCGCTCGCTCGGCCGTGCCGCTCTCGGCGGAGGTGGAGGCGCGGGCGCGTCGCCTCGCGCTCGCCAACGCGATCGACCACGACGGGGCCGCCCGCGTCGAGCCGATCGTGGGCCGCCTGCTCGCCACCGACCCGACGCTGCGGTCGGAGGCGACGGCCGTCCGCGACTTCGTCTCGCGGCTCGTCGCCGAGGTGCGCGCGCTGCCGGTCGCGGAGCTCGCCGACCGGCTCGCCGAGCTCGGCGGAGCGGAGGCGGCCGCCGCCCGGGCCCCGACCCCCGCCCAGCCGGAGTTTCCCGACCTTCCGGGGGCCGAGAAGGGCCGCGTCGTCCTGCGCCTCGCCCCGTTCCCGAGCGGGACGCTCCACATCGGCCACGGCCGGATGCTGTTCGTCCACCAGCTCTACCGGGAGCGGTACGACGGCCGGATCCTCCTCGTCTTCGACGACACGATCGGGTCGGAGGAGAAGCGGGTCGAGCCCGAGTTCTTCGATCTGATCCGGGACGACTGCGAGGCCGCCGGCGTGCGGCCGGACGCCGTCTACTACAAGTCGGACCGGATCCCGATGTTCTACCCGTGGGCGGTCCGGGTGATCGAGCGCGGGGCGGCCTACGTCTGCCGCTGCCCGGCCGAGGAGCTGCGGGCCCACCGCGCGGCCGGGACCCCCTGCCCCGAGCGCGCGCAGACCCCGGCCGAGGCCCGGGACGGATGGGAGCGGATGCTGGGGAACGTCTACGGGCCGGGCGAGGCCGTCCTCCGGCTCAAGACCGACCTCCGCGATCCCGACCCCGCCTTCCGCGACCGGGTCCTCTTCCGCATCAGCGACCTCGACCATCCGCGCGTCGGCCGCCGTTATTCCGTCTGGCCGATGCTCGAATTCTCCTGGGCGGTCGACGACGTCGAGCTCGGGATCACCCACGTGCTCCGGGGCAAGGACCTCGTGATCGAGGACCGGATGCAGCGGTACATCTGGGACCTCCTGGGGGTCCGGGGCCCGCCGTTCCTGCATTGGGGGATGCTCCGGGTCCGCGAGGCGAAGGTGGCGAAGAGCAAGGCCTACCGCGAGATCAAGTCCGGGCTCTACGACGGCTGGGCCGACCCGCGGACGTGGTCGCTGCGCTCGCTCGCCCGCCGCGGGATCTCGATGGATGCGCTGCGGTCGTTCATCCTCTCGTTCGGCATGTCGCTCTCGGACATCGAGGTCCCGGCGGAGACCCTCTACGCCGAGAACCGCAAGCGGATCGACGCGACCACTCTCCGCCGCGCCGTCGTCGTCGATCCGGTCCGCGTGGAGATCGCCGACTGGCCCGCGGAGTGGACCCGCACGGAGCTCGCCAACCATCCCGACCGCCCCGAGCTCGGCGTGCGGAGCGTGGAGGTCGGGCCGACCGTCTACCTCCCCCGGCGGGACGTCGTCGACCGGGCGGGCGCCGAGGTGCGCCTCAAGGACCTTGCGAACCTCCAGCTGGACGCGGCGCCGCCCGCCCCCGACGGGAGCGTCCGGGCCCGGTTCACGAGCCGGGAGAACCGCCGGCTCCCCCGCCTCCAGTGGGTCGCCGCGCCCGGGGCGGTCCCGGTCGACCTCCTCGGCCTCGACGGGGACCACACCGCCGCGCTCGGCGAGGCGGCGGTCGCCGCCGCCCGGCCGGGCGAGATCCTCCAGTTCGAGCGGGTCGGATTCGTGCGCGTCGAGGACGACTGGACCCCCGGGTCGGGCCCGGTGCGCGTCGTCTACGGGCATCCGTGAGCCGGGCGAAGCATTAGAAGGGCGGCGCCCGTGGACGGGGTCGACCGTGAAGTTCCTCCACACCTCCCTCACCGTCCGTAGCCTCGAGGCGAGCCTCCGTTTCTACACGGAGGTGCTCGGTCTCGAGTTCGAGCGCCGCCGGGCGATCCCCGAGAACCGGGCGGAGATCGCCTTCGTGCGCGACCCCGAGAGCGGCGCCCGCATCGAGCTCACCTATTGGGAGGGGAAGGGGACGATCGACGCCGGCGAGCAGCTCGATCACCTCGCCTTCGAGGTCCCCGACCTGGACCGGTTCCTCGCCGCCGCCCGGGCGAAGGGGGCGCGCGTGGCGAAGGAGCCGTACCGCCTCGCCGGAGGCAGCGGTCGGCTCGCCTTCCTCCTCGATCCGGACGACGTCTGGATCGAGCTCATCGAGCGGCCGCCCGCGTCCGCCTGACGGGGAGCGCCGACCGTTGGAGCCGGCCGCCGCTCCCTCGGCCGAGTCCCGCCCCGCCCTCTCCGCGGTGCTCGTGGCGACGTTCTTCGTCCGGCTCGCCTTCGGGGTCACCGTCGTCGTCTTCGCCGCCTACCTGACCGGGGCGTCCGTCGGGATCTCCTCGAACGAGCTCGGGGTCGCCGGGATCGTCAGCGCGATGGCGCCGTTCGGAGAGTTCTCGACGGTCCTCTTCTCGGGCTACCTCGCCGACCGGTACGGCCGCTGGCCGATCCTGTTCGGGGGGATCGGGGCCGCGGCGCTCCTGTTCGTCGGGGCGGCGTTCACGCGGAGCCCGCTCGCGCTCGGGGGGATCAACTTCCTCTTCGGGGTCGGCAGCGGCGCGATCCTCGCCGCGAGCCTCGCGGTGATCGGCGACCGCGCCGCGGCCGACCATCGCGGCTACGAGATGGGTCGTTTCGATGCGGTCAACCTGTTCGGGTGGACGACCGGCATCGGGGTCGGCCTCGCCCTGCTCGGGGTGCTCCCGAACCGCTCCCTCGGGGACGTCTTCGGGATCGGGGCCGGGGCCCTGGGGGTCGGCCTCGCGGTCGCGGCGCTCCTCCTCCGCGGGCGGGCGAGGGACGCCCCCCGCCGGGGGGTCCCGATAGGAGCGGTGCTGACCCAGGCGTTCCGACGGCCGGTGCTCCTCGTGACCCTTCCCTGGCTCGTGATCTACGTGCTGATCGGCACCGCGCTCGTCTTCCTCGGACCGGCCGCGACGGGGACCGGGATCCCGACCGGATGGCTGGCGCTCGGGATCGCCGCGGGGGGACTCGGGCTCGTGGCGACGCAGCCGTACTACGGGACCCTCGCCGACCGCTACGGGCGGTCGCGCCTCATGACCGCGGGGACGGTCGGGGTCGTGGCGGCGATGGGCGGGGCCTCGCTGCTCGTCGCCGTCGGCCCGCGCCTCCCCATCCTGGCGGCGATCGGGATCAGCGCCGTCGTCGCGCTCGCCTACGGGCCCGCAGCCCTCGCCGCGCTCGCCGACCTTTCCCGCCAGATCTCCCGCGCGACGACGATGGCGATCTACTCGCTCACGATCTCGCTCGGCATGGTCGTGGGCCTCTTCGGCTCCACCGCGCTCTACGCGGGCCTCGGCGACCTCGGGCTCTACGTGTTCTTCGGCTCGATCGCCGCCGCGTTCGTGCTGCTGAACGTCGTGCGGATCCGCGACGAGGCCCGGGCGGCGGTCACGACTCCGGCTCGATGACGACGTGCCGGACGACCGGATAGCCCCGCTTCACCGCCGCGGCGAGATCGTCGATCGCCTGCTCCATCTGGTCGGTGGTGAGCCCGTCGCGGAAGTTCACGCGGACGGCGAGCAGCGCGTCGTCCGGTCCGATCAGCATCGACTCGGCCCGCCGGACCTGGACGACCCGGGGATCCCGCTGGATCTCGGCCCACAGCCCGCGGACGGTCGACGGGGCGAGGGCGCGCCCGATCAGGTACTCGCGGCTCTCGGCACTCAGCACGATCCCGGCGAGGAAGAGGATGAGCCCCTCCACGATCGCGGCGAGCCCGTCGACGGCGTCGTGCCCGGTCCGGTCGACGACGGCGAGCCCGACCAGCGCCGCCGCCGCCCCGAGGATCGCGATGAGGTCCTGGTAGAAGATCGATTTGAGCCCCGGGTTCGCCGACTCGATCAGCTGCCAGACGGTCTCCCGGCCCCGACGCAGTTCGCGCAGCGTCACCCCGACCCCGATCGCGCTCGCGAGCAGGGTCCCCGCCACGACGGCGAGCGCCACGTCGAGGTAGCCGATGTGGTCGGGGTGGGTCAGCTGCTCGAAGCCGAAGACGATCGCGAGCAGGCCGGCGACGGAGAACGAGATGACGATCGACACGAACGCCCAGAAGAACCGCTCGCGGCCGTAGCCGAACGGGTGATCGTAATCGGCGGGGCGGTTCGCGAGGACGAGCCCGTACAGCAGGAAGGCGCTCCCGACGAGGTCGGTCAGCGTGAAGATCGCCTGCGAGAGGACCGCCCGCGAACCGGAAAGGACGGCGGCGAGCAGGTTGACGACGAACAGGGAGCCGTTGAGGAGGAGGGTCGCACCGACGACGATCTGGGGACGCATCCGGCTGCCGGCTACTCCTCCGGCATCGCGGCAGCGGAGGGGGGGCGATTAAGGATTCGTCCGACCGGAAACCGGGGTCGGCCACGGGGGCCCCCCTCCGGAAAGGGCCGGGCTCGGCCGCCGTACCTGGGGCGGGCGCCCCGCCCCCAAGAGCGGGTCGCGACGCCTCGGGCCGACGCCCGGTCCGTCCCCCGCCGGATCCCGGCGTTGCAACGGGGGCCGGCTCGCAGCCCTGGGTACCGGACCGACCACTCCACCTCGGCAGCTTGGAGGTTTCGAAAGCGGTACAGCGGCCGGTAGAGGCCCGATGGCTGGGAGCCCGGCCGTCGATGCCAAGCGGGACGGCATAGATCGGGTGTCCCACTGCCTCCCTCCATCCTCCGTGCGGGCGCCGGCCGGGAATCGAACCGCGGCTCCGCCGGAAACGATGGACCCTTCGTCCGGGGAAACCGCGACGGGCGGGGCGACATGCGTTCTCCCGGCCGACGGCCCGCCGGCGTCAGACCCGTTGTCCGAACTTCCACCCCCGCTTGTCGATTACGTCGAAGAGGTTTCCGTCGGGGTCGGCCAGCGTCACGAAGTCCTCTCCCGCGGCCGGCGACCGGACGCGGGTCGCGCCGAGGCCCACCAACCGCTCCACCTCGGCTTCGGGAGCCGACGAGTACAGGTCCAAGTGCAGGCGGTAATCCCCGAGCGGTCCCTCGCGGGTCCCGTACAGCGACACGTTCGGTCCTTTACCGTGGGGGTCCGTGAGGACCACCCCCTCGTCGTCGGCCGGCCCACGAGGGACGTAGCGAAGGGCGGCCTGCCAAAACGCCACCATCTTGGGAAGGTCCGAACAATCGATGACGACCGATCCGATCCACAGGTCGTTGGCTTCCATGGACTCGCAGGCGCCGGCGCAGGAACGGGCCCCTTATCCTCTCTCGGACCCCCGCTCCGCCCCCGGTCCCTGGCAGGAGGGGATGTCGGGAATGCGCTGCCGAGCCCCCTCCTCCCCCCTCCATACCCCTCACGAAGGGGAACGAATTTCCGTACACCAGAACGAAATGAAGGCTGAGTTAGTTTCATATAGAAGCGCAAGCCTCCTCCGGCTGGTGAGTCACCAATGCAGGGCACCCCTATCCTGGTCCTCCGGGAAGGCACGGAGCGCGAGCGCGGCAAGGGAGCGACGGCGAACAACATCGCGGCGGCCCGGGCGGTCGCCGACGCGGTCCGATCGACCCTCGGGCCCCGGGGCATGGACAAGATGCTCGTCGACTCGATGGGCGACATCACGATCACGAATGACGGCGTGACGATCCTCAAGGAGGTCGACGTCGAGCATCCGGCCGCGAAGATGATCGTCGAGGTCGCGAAGACCCAGGACCAGCAGTGCGGGGACGGCACCACCACGGCGGTCGTGCTGGCCGGCGAACTGCTGAAGCGCTCGGAGTACCTCCTCGAGCAGCACGTCCACCCGACCGTCATCACCCGCGGCTTCCAGCTCGCCCTGCAGGAGGCAAAGCGCCTCCTCGAGACGGAGATCGGGACCCCCGTGAAGCCCGAGGACGAGGCGATCCTCCTCGACTGCGCGACCACCGCCATGGGCTCGAAGGGCGTCTTCGGCTCGCGCGAACACCTCGCGAAGATCGCGGTCGATGCGGTCCGCAAGATCGCCGAGAGCCGGGCCGGGAAGATCGTCGCGGACGTCGACCAGATCAAGGTCGAGAAGCGCCACGGCGGCACGATCGGCGACACCGAGCTGCTCGACGGGATCCTCCTCGACAAGGAGCGGGCGCACCCGCGGATGCCGTCGGAGGTCGCCCACGCCAAGGTCGCGCTCCTCGCCTCCGCGCTCGAGGTCAAGAAGACGGAGATCGAGAGCAAGATCAACATCAAGAACCCGTCCCAGATCCAGAGCTTCCTCGACGAGGAAGAGAAGACGTTCCGCAAGATGGCGGACGACATCAAGGCGACCGGCGCGAACGTCGTCATCTGCCAGAAGGGGATCGACGACGTCGTCCTCCACTTCCTCGCCCGCGAGAAGATCTACGCGGTGAAGCAGGTCAAGGAGTCGGACATGCAGAAGCTCGCCCGCGCCACGGGCGGGAAGATCGTGACCGGCGTGAAGGAGCTCTCCGCCGCCGACCTTGGGTCGGCCGCGAAGGTCTACGAGCGGAAGATCGGGGACGACCACATGACGTTCGTCACCGGCTGCGCCAACCCCCGCTCGGTCTCGATCCTGATCCGCGGCGGCACCGAGCACGTGACCCAGGAGGTCGAGCGCTCGCTGCAGGACGCCCTCAAGGTCGTCTCCAGCGTCCTCGAGGACGGGGTCGTCTGCCCCGGCGGCGGCGCGACGGAGATCGACCTGGCCGTCAAGCTGCGGAAGTGGGCGGGAAGCGTCGGCGGCCGGGAGCAGCTCGCCGTGGAAGCCTTCGCCCAGGCCCTCGAGGCGATCCCGTGGGCGCTCGCGGAGAACGGGGGGTACGATTCGATCGACACCCTGATCCAGCTGCGCAGCGGCCACGAGGGTCCGTCGGCGAACAAGAACGTCGGGGTCAACCTGAACGACGGCAAGGCGGCCGACATGTGGAAGCTCCACGTGGTCGAGCCGGCGCGCGTGAAGCGCCAGGCCCTCGGCAGCGCGACCGAGGTCGCCTCGATGGTCCTCCGGATCGACGACATCATCGCGTCGAAGAAGTCGGCGCCGCCCCCCGCGGGCGGGGCCGGCGGCCACGACCACTAGGCGGGACGCGATCCCGAACCCCTTCCCGGTGCCGTCCCCGACCGGGGGCGGCGCCGCTGTCGAGCGAGTCGACCCAGCGGCCGGTGCTAGGGAGCCGATGGCCCCTCCTCCGTTCGCGCCCGCGGCCCGGAAGGTTTCCTCACGCCCGGGCCGACGCGCACCGGGCGGGTCGGTCGGTACCGCGGCGCTTTCCGGCACGTCCCGGCTTCGTTCGGCGGCCGCCCGGCGTGCCGAAGGTTTCATAACAAGGGGCGGGTAGGCCGCCGGGCATGCGCACCAAGCAGGTCGAGGGGGTCCTCCGGCTCGACATCGTCGCGTGGGAGCCGCGCCCCGCCGTCTATCTCGCCTACGACGGCCTCGCCGGCGTCAGCCAGCGCCCAATCCTCCGGGACCTGTTGGACGAGCTCGCCCGCAAGGGCCCCGCCGAGCTCGCCCGCTTCCTGGAGACGCTGCGCCGGCAGCACTCCGGTCAGGTCCACGTCTACTTCGCCGACTATGTCAGCTACGGGATCGGGGGCGGGGACGCCACGTCGGAGTTCTTCCTCGGCACGTTCCTGCTCCTGCACGAACCGGCCCGTCCCGCCGGCGACGGCCCCGCCGTCCCCGAGCATCTCGCCCTGTTCCGGCCGGCCGGGGTCGAGCGGCTGACGCTCGAGGGCGTCGGGGCCTGACGGCCGGACCGACGGAACCATCTTCTGGCCCCTTCGGCTCGGTCCGCACGGATCCATGGACGAGACGCCGCTCGAGCACGAGCGCCGGGCGAAGGTCGCCCGCTGGCGATCGCAGGGACGGGAGCCGTACCCCTGGTCGTTCCCCGGGCGGGTGCCGACCGAGACGGTCCGCGCCCGCTGCCGTCCGCTCGCCGCCGGCGAGGAGGCGGGCGGAGAGCCCGTGCGGGTCGCCGGCCGACTCCGCGCCCTGAGGGTGCACGGGAAGACGGCGTTCGCCGACCTGGACGACCTGTCGGGCGCGCTCCAGCTCATCGTGCGGGAGGATCTGCTGGGGGAGGCCGCCTACCGGGGGTGGCTCGCCGACCTCGACTCGGGGGACCTGGTGGGCGCGGAGGGCCGTCCGGCCGTGTCGCGGCGCGGGGAACCGTCCCTCGT
Organism: Thermoplasmata archaeon; assembly: GCA_021801925.1. Lineage (GTDB taxonomy): Archaea > Thermoplasmatota > Thermoplasmata > Lutacidiplasmatales > UBA184 > Lutacidiplasma. Next base: position 9,220 of record JAKABH010000045.1, read on the forward strand.
GGCCAGCCGGCTCGAGCTGCTCGCCAAGGCGATCGCGCCGCCCCCCGAAAAGTACCACGGGCTCCAGGACCCGGAGGAGCGGCTGCGCCACCGACACGTCGATCTGCTCGCCTCCGCCGAGAGCCGCGCCCGCTTCCGCGCCCGCTCGCTGCTCGTGCGGGAGACGCGCCACTACCTGGACGGCGCGGGGTTCCTGGAGGTGGAGACGTCGACCCTCGTCCCCCTCGCCGGCGGCGGGGCGGCCCGGCCGTTCACGACCCGCTCGGCGTACCTCGCGGAGGAGCTCCAGCTGCGGATCGCCCTCGAGCTCCCGCTGAAACGCCTGCTCGTCGGGGGTCTCGAGCGGGTCTACGAGATCGGCAAGTGCTTCCGCAACGAGGACCTCGACTCGACCCACTCGCCCGAGTTCACGATGCTCGAGCTGTACTGGGCCTACGCCGACTACCGCGACATGCAGGCGCTGGTCGAAGGGCTCTACCGTCGGCTGGCGGAGCGGATGGGCGAGATCCTGCCGGAGGTCCCGGCCGCCCGGGCGGCGGCCCAGGCGTTCGCCGACGGCTTCGCCTCGATCGACTTCGTGGAGGAGCTCGAGCGGCGCAGCGGGCTCACCCGCCTTCTGGAGCGCTCGCCGGAGGAATTGCGGCAGTACGCCCGGGCCGCCGGCTCGACGGTCCCGGACGATTCGCCGCCGGGGGTGTTCCTCGACAAGCTCTTCGAGCACTACGTCGAGCCGGACCTCTCGCGGCCGACGTTCGTCTTCGACCACCCGGCGGTCACGACGCCGCTCGCGAAGCGGCATCGCTCCCGGCCCGGCCGCGTCGAGCGGTTCGAGTTCTACTACCGCGGGATGGAGCTCGGCAACGCCTACACCGAGCTCAACGATCCGGACGAGCAGCTCCTCCGGTTCCAGGAGCAGTCGGCCGCGCGCGAGGAGGACCGCTACGCGTTCGACGAGGAGTTCGTCCGGGCGCTCCGCTACGGGATGCCGCCCGCGACCGGGATCGGGATCGGGATCGACCGGATGGCGATGGCGTTCACCGGCGCGCCGTCGATCAAGGACGTGATCCTCTTCCCGCTCGCGCGCGGCCGGACCGCCTGACCTCGGGCGCCGGGCTTATCCCGTTCCCCGCCCGACCGGTCGGCATGGCCGAGCCGCGACCTGCCGCCGGAGCCCCTCCGCTCCGGCTCGACCGCCTGACGGTCCGCTACGGGGATCGGACGGCGGTCGACGCCCTTTCGCTCGAGGTACGGCCGGGGGAGATCTACGGCCTGCTCGGCGCGAACGGGGCCGGGAAGTCGAGCACGATCCGGTCGATCGTCGGCCTCGTGCGGCCGACCGGCGGCCGGGTCGAGGTCTTCGGGATCGACGCCCCTGCCGACGGGCTGCGGGCGAAGGCGCAGTTCGGCTACGTCCCCGAGACGTCGATGCTCTACGAGTCGCTGACCCCGCGGGAGTTCCTCGAGTTCGTCGCCGGGGTCCGGCGCCTCGACCCGACGAACGCCGCCGCGCGGGGGGCCCGCCTCCTCCGGGCCTACGAGATGGCCGACGACATCGACCGGCCGATCGCCGCCCTCTCGAACGGCACCCGGCAGAAGGTCCTCCTGGTCGCCGCGCTCCTGCACGCCCCGCCGTTGCTGGTCCTGGACGAGCCGTTCAACCACCTCGACCCCCGGGCGGTCCGGCTCACCCGCGACCTCCTCGGGCGGACCGTCGCCGACGGGCGACGGGGCGTCCTCTTCTCCACCCACGCGATGGACGCCGCCGAACGGCTCTGCCACCGCGTGGGGCTCCTCGACCGCGGCCGCCTCCGCGCCGAGGGGTCGGTCGCCGCCCTGCGCGCGGGCGGCGCGCGGGCCGACGCGACCCTCGAGGAGGTCGTCCTCGACCTCACGCAGGCGGAGGCCGGGGTGCGGGCGGCCCTCGACACGCTCGAGCCGGGGTAGGATGTCCTGGCGCGAGGCGTACCGGTGGAGCGGGATCGCCTTCACCGAGGTGGCACTCCAGGCGATCTACGGCTTCCGGCAGGGGAACGTGCACCCGACCGGACTCTCCGCCGGCTTCGTCGCCCGGGCCCGCCGGCGCGTCCGCCAGAGCAAGCTGCTCGTGGCGGCGCTCCTGCTCCTCGTCACCGCCGGCGGGAGCTCCCTGCTGCGGGCCGCCCCGCGGGTCGCCGCCCTGCTGCTGCCCGTCCCGATCGCCCCCGCGGTCTTCGATCTCGGGGTGATCGCCGCCCTCCTCGGGATCGACGTCGCCTTCCTCTGGTGGATGGGCCTTCAGGTGCTGCCGTCCCTCCTCGCCGCCCCGATCCTGCCGGTGCTCGAGGCGCTCCCCGCGGAGCCGCGCACCCGCCGGCGGGCGATCGCGCTCACGTTCCTCCGCCTGTTCGACCTCCCGCTCGGCGCGGTCGTCGTCGGGACCCCGCTGCTCGTCGGAGCGGCGCTCGGCCCGGCGGCCGGCGTCGCCGCGGTCCCGGGGGGGCTCGTGGCCGGGACGTTCGCGCTCGCCCTCTCGCTCGTCACCGCCCGCTCCTTCCAGCGCCACCTACAGGGCGCGTCGCGCGGCGCCGCCGGACTGGTCCTGCGCTGGACGTACCTCGTCCTCTGGGTCGTGCCGGTCTTCGGCCTCTTCGGCTTCGTGACGCTCGCGCCCGTCTTCTTCGGCGGGCTCGCGGGGGCGGCGGCGACGGCTCCGTCCCCCGCCTTTGCGGGGCTCCTCGCGATCTTCCCCCTCTCGTTCGCCGCCCTCCCGCCGCTCGCCGCCGGCGGAGGATCGGCCCTCCCCCTCGGCACCGTGGGAGCCGCGACGCTCGCCGTCGCGGCGGGGGGCTACGGGGCCCTGGCCGTCGTCGCGGCGATGCGGTTCGGGGAGCAGCTCGGCCGGCTCTCGGTGGCCCCGACGATCGTCGCCGGCGCCCCGCCCGGCCGGCCGTTCGGGCTCGACCGCATCGGTCCGGCGAGGGCCGTTCTCGTCAAGGACCTGCGCATCGCGAGCCGCACTCCGGGGTTCGCCTTCCTGCTGCTCCTCCCGATCCTCGATTCGGTCGCCCTCGGACTGCTGAGCTATCTGCCGCGGACCCCGACCGGCACGGCCGCCGACCTCGCGCTCG